>DASWIQ010000026.1:0-12007 GCA_036397615.1 Steroidobacteraceae bacterium | reverse complement strand
CGCCGAAGACCTCCGGGTACTCGGCGAGCGCGTAGAGCGAGACGAGCGCGCCCGCGCTCGATCCCATCGTGAAGGTGTTCACACGGCCCGGCAGCGTGCGGTAGGTCGAGTCGATGAATGGCTTCAGCTCCTCGACCAGGAAGCGCAGGTAGGCGTCCGAGACGATTTCCGCCTTTCGCATCCAGGCCATGTCCGGCCACTCGCCCGGTAGCTTCGACTCCGCCACCGCCTTCGCCGGCATGTACTCCTCGAAGCGCTTCGGCGTATTCCACACGCCGACGACGATCGCCTCGCGCACGGCGCCCTCGCCGATCAGGCGCGTCATCGTTTCGTCGATGCCCCAGTCGATGCCGATGTAGGAAAGCGCGGGATCGAAAAGGTTCTGGCCGTCATGCATGTAGAGCACGGGATAACGCCGCGACGCGTCCGCCTCATAGCCAGACGGCAGCCAGACATCGACGCGACGCGCCGCCACGTGCTGCGACGGAAGACTCTCGTGGGTCTTGACCGTTCCCGTGACGCCAGCCGGGACCGGCGCCTCGCCCGTAAGCTCGAGAATCGTCGCGCTCTGCGGCGGCAGGACGAGGGTGGCTTCGAGCGCGAACTCGCGGTCATCGAACACGTCGCGCGCCCTGCGGCTTCCCGCAATCGACTCAGCGAAGCGCGACGTGTCGATGCGCCGTTCCGCAGCCGCCTTGTTAAACGCGACCATGACCTTCTGCCGGTCGTCGTGGCGAAAGTACACGTAGACGTCCTCCTGCGGCGCGTACTGCGTGAGCGCCCCGCCGTGGAGCGCGGTCGCGGTCTTGCGCCAGTTGAGGAGTTTCCGCGTGAAGTCTTGCGCTTCGCGTTGTTCGGCAGTCAGTCCGCGCCCGGTGACCGCGTCCCGCGCATCGCCCGGCCAGCCGCCGGGGAAATCCTGGCGGATCACGCCGTGCGCGTCGGTTCCGGGATTCGACATCAGGATCTCGGTGCCATACGTGAACTGCGGAATGCCGCGGACTGTCGCGAAGATGGCGATCGCCATGCGGTAGAGATCGAAACGCTCGCCGAGCTGGGTGTACAGGCGGCTCATGTCGTGATTGTCGGGAAACACCACCAGCCGTCCCGGATCCGGATAGAGGAAGTCGTCGGCGAGCGCCTGATAGATCCGAAGCAATCCTGATTCGCGTCCCTCGGGTTCGATCAGGCCGCGCACGACGGCGTCCTGGAGCGGAAAGTCCATGAGACCCGGCGGGGGCTTGACGTCCTGCCAGCGCGAGACGATCGCGGGGTCGAGACTCCACTCTTCGCCGACGATCGCAAACGCGGGATATTCCTCGAGCACGCGCGCATACCAGTGGCCGAGGAACTCGCGGTCGGAGTACGACAGGGTGTCGATCCTGAGGCCCGAGAGGCCTGCGTACTCGATCCACCAGATCGTGTTCTGTATCAGATAGGTCGCGAGCAGCGGATGCCTCTGGTTGAGGTCGGGCATCGCGGGAACGAACCAGCCGTCCGTGAACGCGTCGACATCCGCGCGCGCGGCGTGGGGATCGTGCAGCGTTTCGCGGCGATGTGTCGTGCCGACGAACTTGCCGCGATGGTTGAGCCAGTCGGGATCGGGCAGGTCCCGCATCCACCAGTGCTCCGACCCGCAGTGATTGAGCACGACGTCCATGACGAGGCCGATCCCCCGCTTGTTCGCCTCGCGAGCGAGCGAGCGGTACTGCGAGTTGTCGCCGAGCCGGCCGTCGATGCGATAGAAATCGGTGATCGCGTAACCGTGGTATGAACCCTTCGGCTGGTCGTTCTGCTGCACCGGGTTGAGCCAGAGCTGCGTGAATCCCATGTCGGCGACGTAGCCGAGCCGTTCCGACAGGCCCCGGAGATCGCCGCCGTGACGGCCGTCGGGGTCGCCGCGGTCCGGGGCTTGCCGATAACCGGCGACGCGATCGTTGACCGGATCGCCGTTCGCGAAGCGGTCGGGCATGACGAGATAAATGGCGTCTGAAGGACCGAAGCCGCGGCGCGCGGCAGAATGCGGTTCGCGCGCGTCAAGCCGGTACGCGTGGCGCAACACGGTTTCAGTCCCGCGGCGAAAATCGATCGTGAGCGTACCGGGGGCGGCTTCGGCGCCGATCGTCAGGTCGATGAACAGGTAATTCGGATTTTCGGTGCGCGTGACGCGGACGATCGAGACGCCGGGATAGTCGAGGGCAGGTTCCAGTTCCGCGATGGCCCCGCCGTGCACCAGGAGTTGCAGTCGGCTCGCCTTCATTCCGACCCACCACGACGCCGGCTCGAGGTGCTGGATGCGGTAATCGGCATTTGCGCCGGCGGCGAACGCGCCGAGCAGGAACGCGAGCAGCCACCTCGTCATCAGCGGAGAATCGCGAAGCAGGCGCCGTGGGCCGGGATCCTGACGACACCCGCCGCAAAGCTGCAGGCGGCGAAACCGTGACCGGAGAGCGGCTCGATGCGCCCGGCCTCGGGAATACGCACCGCGCATTCGGCCGCGCCGAAGTTGAAGCAGGCGAGCAGCGACTGGCCGGCGTGCTCGCGTATCAGGCAGAGCGTGCCGTCGGGAGAATCCGCGAGCCGGATGCCGCCGCTCCGGAGCGCAGGCTGGGTCCGCCGCCACCGCACGAAAGCGCGGTAGGCGTTGAGCACCGAGTCCTTGGCGGCGTCCTGCCGGTCGACGGCGAGCGCGCGATGCTCGGGCGGGATCGGCAGCCAGGACCTGCCGCCCGAAAAACCGCAGGTCTCTCCCAGTTCGGTCCACGGCATCGGCGTGCGGCACCCGTCGCGGCCCTTGAAGGTCGGCCAGAACGCGATTCCGTAGGGATCCTGGAGCGCGTCGTCGGGCAGGTCCGCCTGCGGCAGGCCGAGTTCCTCGCCCTGGTAACAGCAGGCGCTGCCCTTGAGCGACAGCAGGAGCGCGTTGAAGAGTTTCGCCCGCGGGGCCTCCGCGCCGCCGTTCGACCAGCGCGACGCCACCCGCACGACGTCGTGATTGCCGATCGCCCAGCAGGGCCAGCAGTCATGACAACGCCGCGCAAGCGTCTCGATGACGTTTCGCACGTGAGCGGTCGAGAACTCGTCGACCAGCAGCTCGAAGCTGTACGCCATGTGCAGGCGCCTGCTGCCGGTCGTGTACTCCACGATCGCTTCGATGGGATCTTCCGCGGAAACCTCTCCGAGCGCGATCGCGGGAGGATAGCGGTCGATCAGCCGGCGAAGTGCCTCGAGGAAGGCATGATTCTGCGGCTGCGTGTTGTCGTAGACGTGAAACTGGTAGGCGTAGGGATTATCGGTCGTGAATCCGCGGCCCCGGCGCTGCTCCTTCGGCTTCGGCGGATTGTCGCGGAGCAGCGGGTCGTGGAAGCAGAAGTTGATCGCATCCAGCCGGAAACCGTCGACGCCGCGCGCGAGCCAGAACTCCACTTCCTCGAGCATCTGCGCGACAACGGCCGGATTGTGGAAGTTGAGGTCCGGCTGGCTGACGAGAAAGTTGTGCAGGTAGTACTGGCCGCGCTGCGATTCCCACTGCCACGCCGATCCGCCGAATATCGACAGCCAGTTGTTCGGCGGCGTCCCGTCCGGTTTGGGATCGGCCCACACGTACCAGTCCGACTTGTCGTTCGTGCGGCTCTTGCGGCTCGCCTGGAACCAGGGATGCTGGTCGGAAGTGTGATTCAGCACCTGGTCGATGATGAGACGCAGGCCGCGGCGATGGGTCTCCTCGACGAGCCGGTCGAAGTCATCGAGCGTGCCGAAGATCGGATCGACCTGCCGGTAGGCGCTGATGTCGTAGCCAAAATCCTTCATCGGCGACTTGAAGAACGGTGAAATCCAGATCGCATCGACGCCGAGGCTCGCGATGTAGTCGAGTCGCGCGATGACTCCCTGGAGATCGCCGATGCCGTCGCCATTGCTGTCGGCGAAGCTGCGCGGATAAACCTGGTAGATCACCGCGCCCCGCCACCAATCCGTGGCCGACGACGGCAGCCCCGCGGGCGATGCCCCTTGCGGACTGTCGTGCAGCTCGTCGCGATGCAGCATGTTCGCCCCCGATCAGCCCGCATGCAATTCTTTGCGATTCGCCGCCAGCCGGTCGACTGAATACGATTGCATCGCATTGTGCGGCCCGCGGTGCGGCGTGAGACTCGAAAAAACGGGGGGAACATGCGGGAAAAACCAGTGCTCCGTTTCTGGCAGATCTGGAACATGTGTTTCGGATTCTTCGGGATCCAGTTCGGATTCGCGCTCCAGAACGCGAACGTGAGCCGGATCTTCCAGTCGCTCGGTGCGTCGATCGACGACCTTCCCGTGCTGTGGCTTGCCGCTCCCGTCACGGGGCTCCTGGTGCAGCCCGTCATCGGCTACATGAGCGACCGCACCTGGGGGCGGCTCGGCAGGCGCAGGCCCTATTTTCTCTATGGCGCCATCCTGTCGACGCTGATGCTGCTCGTGATGCCGAACAGCCCCTGGCTCTGGGTGGCCGCGGGAACGCTGTGGATCCTGGACGCGTCGATCAACATCACGATGGAACCGTTCCGCGCGCTGGTGGGCGACATGCTGCCCGACCGGCAGCGCGCCTTCGGCTTCGCCATGCAGAGCCTCTTCATCGGCGTCGGGGCCGTCGTGGCTTCGGCGCTGCCGTGGGCCCTCGCCAACTGGGGCGGCGTCAGCAATGTCGCCGCGGACGGGCAGCTTCCGGACTCCGTCAAGTGGGCGTTCTATCTGGGAGCCGCCGTCTTCATCGCCGCGGTGTCGTGGACGGTTGCCCGCACGAAAGAGTATTCGCCGGAGGAACTCGCCGCGTTCAGCGAATCAGGAGCGGCTGAGGGGACAGCACAGCCGGTCGAAAGCCGAAGCGCGCGGCAGTATCGCGCCTCCGGGACAGCCTGGCTTCTTGGCGGAAGTTTCTTCAGCGTCGCCGTCGCCGTGTTCGACTGGGATCTGCAGCTCCACGTGCTCGGCGTCGGCAGTGCGGCATTCGGCGTGCTGCAACTCATCGCCGCCTGGCTTCAGTCCTGGGGCCGGACCGCGGACGCGCTCTACTGCATCATGAATGACCTGTTCGACATGCCGCGGACCATGCGCCAGCTCGCGCTCGTGCAGTTCCTGTCGTGGTTCGGATTGTTCGCGATGTGGATCTACACGACATCCGCGGTCACGGCCCGCCACTACGGCACGACAGACGCGGCTTCCGCTGCCTTCAACGAGGGCGCGAACTGGGTCGGCGTGCTGTTCGCCGCCTACAACGGCTTCGCGGCGCTGGCCGCGATCCTCATCCCGTTCGTCGTCGCAAGGATCGGGCGCAGGCACGCGCACCTGCTCAATCTTTCGCTCGGCGGCGCCGGGCTGATCGCATTTCTCCTGATCGACGACCCGCGCATGCTGCTGGTCGCGATGATCGGGGTCGGGATTGCCTGGGCTTCGATCCTGTCCCTGCCTTACGCCATGCTGTCGGGCGCGGTGCCGCCGGCGAAGATGGGCATCTACATGGGCATCTTCAATTTCTTCATCGTCATCCCGCAGATCATGGCGGCGAGCGTCCTTGGCGTCCTGGTGCGCGTGCTGTTCGATGGCGAGAGCATCTACGCGCTCGCGACCGGTGGCGCTTTGATGATCCTGGCCGGGCTCGCCACCCTGCGTGTCGATGATCACGAAGCCCCGCGGCGATGAGAGGCAGGCTGCGCGCGCGATGGATCGCGGCCATCGGCTGCCTTGCCACGGCCGCCTGCGCGGAAGATGCCGGACCGGAGTACTACGGGACCGCGGAGCCGTTCGCCGCGGAGGCGGTCTACTTCGTGCTGACCGACCGGTTCGTGGACGGCGACGCCGCGAACAACCGGATCCGGCAGGGCGGCGACAACCACACATTCGACCGGCCGATTCGCGGCGTCAACGGGACGCCCGACAACATCGGTTATCTTGGCGGCGATTTCCGCGGCCTGCTGGATCACGGGGATTACATCCGCGACATGGGTTTCACGGCGGTCTGGATAACTCCGATCGTCGACAATCCGGACGAGGCCTTCACGGGCGGAAACCGCGTCGGCGAGGGCTTCTTCGCGGATCGCGGCAAGACCGGTTATCACGGCTACTGGGGCGTGAACTTCTATCGGGTGGACGAGCATCTCGAGTCGGCGGACCTGGACTTTGCCGAGTTCACGCGCCGGATGCGCTCCGAGCACGGCCTGAAGATCGTTCTCGACATCGTCTGCAACCACGGTTCGCCGTCGTTCACGATGCCCGTGGATCAACCGGGGTTCGGCGAGATTTACGACGCCGCCGGGCGGCTTCGCGCGGATCACCAGAATCTGCGGCCGGAAGAGCTCGATCCCGCGAATCCGCTGCATCGCTGGTTTCGCCGCAAGCCGGATCTCGCGGAATTGTCGAACTTCGACGACACGAACCCGGAAGTGATGGATTACCTCGCGGGCGCCTACCTGCAATGGATCGACCAGGGCGCCGCGGCGTTCCGGATCGACACCATCCGGCACGTGCCGCATGCGTTCTGGCGCGAGTTCACCGCGCGGGTCCGCACGAAGCATCCCGGATTCTTCATGTTCGGCGAGAGCTTCGACTACGACGCGCGGAAAATCGCCCCGCACACGCGTCCGGAAAATGGCGCCGTCAGCGTGCTCGACTTCCCGGTCAAGGCGGCGATGGCGGAAGTCTTCGAGACGCCGGGCAGCGATTTTGGCCGCCTGCCCGGGGCGCTCCACCTCGACGACGGCGTCTACCGCAATCCGTACGAGCTCATGACTTTCTACGACAACCACGACATGGCGCGACTGAACGCGCGCGAGGAAGGATTCATCGACGCGAACAACTGGCTCTTCACGGCGCGCGGCATCCCGGTCGTCTACTACGGCTCGGAAATGGCGTTCATGGCCGGCACGAAGGAGCACGAGGGGAATCGCAATTATTTCGGGGCGGAGAACATCGCGCTCGCTCGCGGGCACCGCATCCGGAAGGCGCTGGTCGACGTCGCGCGGATCCGGCGGGCATCGCCGGCGCTCCAGCGCGGGCTTCAGGTCAACCTCGAATTCAGGGACGACCGGGCCTCGTTCCTGCGGGTCTACGAGCGCGGCGCGCTGCGGCAGACCGCGCTCGTCCTGCTGAACAAGGGTGACACCGATGCCCGATTTGCTGTCGACCGCTGGCTGAGTCGCGGCGCATGGCGCGACGCGTCGAGCGGCGAGGAGTTCGCGGTCGGCGGCGGCAGCCCGTCGCTCGAGGCAACCGTGCCGGCGCATGGCGTCCGCGTGCTGCTGCGTGACGGGCGAAACGACGACGCGGGCCTCGTCGCGGAACTCGAGCGGTCGATGCAGGTCCTGCGGGCGGGATCAGGCCGCTGAGCGGCGGCCGCAGGATGCGCGGACCACGAGCTCAGGCGTGATTGCCGTCAATTCGACGGCGCGGCCTTCGATCAGGCGGATCAGGTTGTCGACCAGCAATTCGCCGGCGAGGCGCGTGTCCTGGCGCACGGTCGTCAGGGGCGGATTGAAATCGGCGGCGGCGGCGATGTCGTCGAAGCCGATCACGGCGACGTCGTTCGGCACCGTGAGCCCGCGATCCTGCAGCGCGTGGATCGCGCCCATCGCGATCAGGTCGCTCGCCGCGAACACGGCGTCGAACGGGATGCCGGAATCGAGGAGCTGCATGCCGGCGCGGTAGCCATCCGCCTCGTTGCTCTGCGCTTCGGCATGCAGCCGCGCGTCCGGCCCGAGACCCGCCTCGTGAAGCGCTTCGGTATAACCGCGATGGCGAAGCTTGAACTCCGGCCACTGATCGGACGCGCCGCCCGCGAACGCGATCCGCCGCCGGCCCTGCCCGAGCAGGTGCCGTGTCGCGAGACGCGCCCCGAGGGCGTTGTCACAGCAGAGGTAATGGCCCGGCTGGTTCTCCACCACCGGGCCCCAGATGACGAAATGCGCATCGGTCTCGGCGAGGTGGCGCAGCCGCTCGGCATATCGCAGGTAGTCGCCATAACCGAGGAGGATCAGCCCGTCCGCCCGGTTCGAAAGCTCGTAATCCGTGTGCCAGTCGTCGGAGAGCTGCTGAAACGACACGAGGAGGTCGAATCTCCGTAGCGCCGCCGCGCGGGCAATGTGGCCGAGCATCGAGAGAAAGAACGGGTTGATCTGCGCCCCGTCCGGCGATTCCTCGAACAGGAGCAGGGCGATCGTGCGGCTGCATCGCGTCCGGAGTCCCGCGGCATTGCGGTCGGTCCGGTAATGCAGCTCGCGCGCGATCTCCTGCACGCGGGCGCGGGTCTCAGGCTTGACGAGCGGGCTGTCGCGCAGCGCGCGCGAGACGGTGGCTTGCGACACCTGCGCCAGCTGCGCGACCTCGAGGGATGTGAGCTTCGGCGTCTTCAAGATGACGTGAGTTTACGCCTATTTCGCGGTCACGATCCCTGGGGGGCGGCCGCCTGTACGGGATGCCGCCAGCGCATCCAGAAATAGACCGGGAGGCCCGCGAGCGCGAGCGCGAGCGCCCAGAGGAACGGCTCCGTGCCGACGCCGACGAAGGCGAACGCGGTGAATGCAATGCCGCCCACGCCCGCGAGCCAGAGCCCCGGCGCCAGCAAGTCCGGCGCCCGGCGCCGAAGGACGAAGAGCGCGAGCGCGCAGCACAGGTAAAGCGGAAGATTCGCGGCGGTCACGATGATCGACAGGAAAGTGAAGCCCGCGACCAGGGAATCGCTGTAGTTCATCAGCGCGACGAAAGTCGCGAGCGCCCCGGTCGCGAGCAGCGCGATCCAGGGCGCCCCGAAGCGGTTGCTGCGGCCCATCGCCTCCGGCAACAGCTTGTTCATCGCGAGCGTGCGCCCCAGTTCGCCGCACACGAGCGTCCAGCCGTTCAGGCATCCGAGGCCGCTGATGACGACGAACAGGGCGAGCCAGCGGCCGTTGCCGGCGCCGATCAGGCTGTCGAGAATCGTGACGAATGGCGCATCGGACGCGGCGAGCGTCGCCTGCGGGACGAGGAGCATCCCGATCGCGACGATCGCGACGTAGACGATCCCGACGAGCAGGGTGCCAATCAGCGTCGCGCGCGGAATCGTGCGCTCCGGATCCCTGGCGCGGCCGGCGGCGACGGTCGCGGATTCGAAGCCGAGCATCGCATAGAGCGCGATGGTCGCGGCCGCCATCGACGGTTGCAGCCCGACCGGTGGTGTCGTGGGCAGATTTTGGATGTAGGCCGACGGCTCGGCGAGGATCGCGGCGCCGCCGACGACCATGACGAGCACGAGTGGAACGAGCTTGAGCAACGACGTGACGACCTGCACGCGCCCGCCGCTTTTCACGCCGAGCAGGTTTACGCCGACGAAGAGCCACATGAATCCGACCGTCAGGACCGCGGACGGTATAGACCTTGTGGCGGGAAAAAAGGAGATGAGATAGCCGACGACTGCGATCGGAAGCGCGGCGAGCGTGACAACGGTCGAAATCCAGTAGCACCACATGGCCGGGAACGCGACCGGCTCGCCGAGGGTGGCTCGTATGTAGCCGAAGGGACCGTCTGCCTGCGGCAGTTTCCGCGCCAGTGCCGCGAACACGATCGCGAGGCAGGCGCAGCCGACAATGACCGCCAGCCACCCGGTCAATGCGTTGATGCCGTAGGGGGCGAGCGAGGCGGGCTGCATGAAGATGCCCATGCCGATCGTGTTGCCGACGACGAGCGCGGTGCACATCGTCAGGCCGAGCTCGCGCGTGTTCATCGGGCGCCCCCCTGGTGGACCAGCTGGCCCTGCTTGATGACGCCCGCCACGTGACGCAGGCGATCGATGTCCTCGAGCGGATCGCCCTGCACGGCGACCAGATCGGCGAACTTGCCGGGAGCGATCGAGCCGAGCTCCTGCGAGCGGCCCAGCGATGCGGCGGCGTCGATGGTTGCGGCGCGGATCGCGCCGAGGGGAGTCATGCCGTATTTGACCATGTATGCGAACTGCCGCGCATTGTCGCCGTGCGGATAGATGCCGGCGTCGGTGCCGAAGCCGATGCGCACGCCCGCGCGAACCGCTTTCGCGAAGCCGGCGCGCTGGATGTCTGTCGTCTCGCGGTTCTTGCGCAGGATCTCCTCGGACCAGCCGTCGCGGCCGCCGACTTCTTCCGTGTAGTCGCCGTTGTAGACGTCGGCCACGAGCCAGGTGCCGTGTTTGACCATCAGCTGGATGCCCTCGTCGTCGAGGTAGGAACCGTGCTCGATGGTGCGCACGCCGGCGCGCACGGCGTTTTTGATGCCTTCGGCGCCGTGGGCGTGCGCCGCGACAAAAGTTCCCGCCTTGGCCGCCTCTTCGACGGCGGCGCGAATCTCCTCTTCCGTGTACTCCGGCGAGGACGGCGTCGTGCCGGACGTGAACACGGCCCCGGTCGCCATGACCTTGATGAAATCGGCCCCGCCCGCGAGCAGTTCGCGCACGCGCACCCGAACTTCGGCTGCATTGTCCGCGACGCCGCGGCGCATCTCGGCCGGCACGACCACGCTCTCCGGCAGGCCCGTCACCTCCCCGCCGCCCTTCGTGACCGTCACGTAGGCGCCCGCGACGAACATGCGCGGCCCCTCGATCTGGCCGGCGTTGATGGCGTTCCTGAGCGCGACATCCACGAGCGCGCGATACGTGCCGATGTCGCGCACGGTCGTGAAGCCCGCGGCGAGCGTGGCGCTTGCGTGCGCGGCGCCCATGAGTGCATCGCGCGCGGCGGAACTCGAGAGCGGGGCTGCGACGTCGGCGGAGCTGATGTCGCCGACGAGATGCGTGTGCAGGTCGATCAATCCCGGCAGGACCGTGTACGCCGACCAGTCGATGAGCCTGCCGCCGCCGCGGGATCCGGCGCTCCAGGGCGTGATCGCCGCGATGCGGCCGTCTTCGATGCGGATCGCGCGATCGCTGAGATAGAGCCCCTGTTCGACATCGAGCAGCTTACCGACTCGCACCACCACCGTTTCCGCGAACGACGCGGCGGAAAATGCGAAGGACGCGGACGCGAAGAACGCGAGAATCGCCGCGCGATGGAATTTCATTCGATGGACTCCGTGCGGGTGCGGCCCGCTTCAGGCGGCATCATAAATGCTGGTAGCATGTCGGCCCCAACAATCGGTGCCGGCTGTGACGCCAGCGAGGTTTTTCATTTGATTACCGCTTTCCGCGCCTTTCGCTTCATCCTGACATTGTCTGCGGCATTTGCCACTTCGGCCTCGATGGCGGGTCCTCGGGCGCGGGACCTGGGTGTTCCGTTCGAGGGAACCCCCGGACCCTTGAACTCGATCACAGACGTCGCCGGAGTGACGGTCGGCCACACGACTCTCATCGAGGACCTTGCGAACGGGCACAAGGTGCGCACCGGCGTCACCGCGATCCTGCCGCGCGGCCGCGCGGACCTGCGCACGCCGGCATTCGGCGCCTGGTTTTCTCTCAATGGCAATGGCGAGATGACCGGCACGACCTGGCTCGAGGAATCCGGCCTGCTTGACGGGCCGGTGATGCTGACCAACACGCACAGCGTCGGCATCGTCCGCGACGCCGTGATCGCCTGGCGAATCCGGCAGGGACGCCCGGACAAATACGGGTACTGGTGGTCGCTGCCGGTGGTCGCTGAAACCTGGGACGGGCACCTCAACGACATCAACGGGTTCCATGTCAAAGCCGGGCACTCGGATTCCGCGCTGAATGCCGCGGCGCCGGGTCCCGTTGCCGAAGGCAACGTGGGCGGCGGAACCGGCATGATCTGCCACGAGTTCAAGTGCGGCATCGGCACGTCATCGCGACACGTCTCGATCGATGGTCGCGCGTTCACGGTCGGTGCGCTGGTCCAGGCGAACTACGGCCTGCGCGAAACCCTCCGGATCGCGGGCGTGCCAATCGGCGCGCATCTGCGCGGGCATCGCGCCTATCAGGACCAGGTCCGGGAATCCGGCTCGATCATCATCGTCGTTGCGACCGATGCGCCGCTGTTGCCGCACCAGCTCAAGCGCCTCGCGCGCCGCGCCGGCATGGGACTCG
>DASWIQ010000025.1:0-2408 GCA_036397615.1 Steroidobacteraceae bacterium | reverse complement strand
AGGCCCGGGCGAAATGACGCGACACGATTTCCTGGTCGAGATCGGCGCCGAGGAAATGCCGCCGAAAAGCCTCGTCGCGCTGGCCCAGGCGTTTCGCGACGCAGTCGTTGCGGGTCTGGATTCCACCGGGCTATCGCATGGCGCCGCGCTCGAGTACTTCACGCCGCGCCGGCTCGCCGTACTCGTGCGAAAGCTTCTCGACCGCCAACCGGAGCGGCGCATAGAGCGGCGCGGGCCGCCGGTCTCCGCCGCATTCGACGCCTCGGACCAGCCCACGCGCGCGGCAAAGGCCTTCGCCGAGTCCTGCGGCGTCGGCATCGAGGAACTCACGCGCCAGACCGACAACAAGGGCGAGTTCCTCTACTGCAGGACGACCCGCGCGGGTCTGCGCGCATTGGAACTCCTGCCGGGAATCGTGCAAGCCGCCCTCGAGCAACTGCCGATCGCGCGACGCATGCGCTGGGGCGAGGGCACGGCGCAGTTCGTCCGTCCCGTTCACTGGGTCGTCATGCTGCACGGCGAAGAAGTCGTCCCCGCAGAGATCCTCGGTCTCAAGGCCGGACGGATGACGCGCGGCCATCGCTTCCATGCGCCGAAGCCTATCGCGCTCCGCTCCCCGGGCGGTTATCTCGCCGCGCTCGAGCGGCGCGGCCACGTGCTTGCCGATTTCGAGGCGCGCCGCAAGCGGATTCGCGCCGGCGTCGTCGCCGCGGCCGAATCCGAAGGCGGCATCGCCGTCATCGACCCGGCGGTGCTCGA
This sequence comes from Steroidobacteraceae bacterium, assembly GCA_036397615.1. Taxonomy (GTDB): domain Bacteria; phylum Pseudomonadota; class Gammaproteobacteria; order Steroidobacterales; family Steroidobacteraceae; genus SCUD01. The sequence continues at coordinate 1,649 of DASWIQ010000025.1, read as the reverse complement.
CGAGGTGGCGTCGCTGACGGAATGGCCGGTGCCGATGGCGGGCCATTTCGAACAGCGCTTTCTCGACTTGCCGCCGGAAGTGCTGGTCGCGACGCTCCAGGATCACCAGCGCTACTTCCCGGTGCAGGCGAAGGACGGAAAGCTGCTTCCGTGCTTCATCGCAGTCGCCAACATCGAAAGCCGCGATCCGCCGCAAGTGCGCGCCGGCAACGAGCGTGTCGTCCGGCCCCGGCTCGCGGACGCCGCGTTCTTCTATGCCGCCGATCGCAAATCGACCTTGGGCTCCCGCCGCGAGGCACTCGCAGGCGTCACTTTCCAGGCCCAGCTCGGCACGCTCGCCGACAAGACGGCGCGCATCACCGCGCTTGCCGCCCAGATCGCGCAGGTGGCGGGCCAGGATCCGGCGGCCGCCCAGCGCGCCGCGGAACTCGCGAAATGCGACCTTCTGTCCGCCATGGTCGGGGAGTTCCCGGAACTGCAGGGCGTCATGGGGAGGTACTACGCCCTGAATGACGGCGAGCCCGACAACGTGGCCGCCGCCCTCGCCGAGCAATACCTCCCTCGTTTTGCCGGCGATTCGCTCCCGGCGACCGGGGCGGGCCTCGCGCTTGCCGTGGCGGACAAGCTCGATACCGTGGTCGGGATCTTCGCCATCGGCCAGAAGCCGACCGGGACGAAGGACCCGTATGGACTCCGCCGCTCGGCGCTCGGCGTGCTGCGCATCCTGATCGAAACCGGCGTCGGTCTCGACCTCCGCGAGATGATCCGCTTGGCCCTCGATTCCGTCCGCGCCGACCTTGCCCGCCTGCAAGGCAAGCAGCCCCCGGAGGGTCTCACGGACGAGATCTACGACTACATGATGGAGCGCCTCCGCGTCTGGTATCTCGAGGGCGAGGCCGGCGTCACGACCGAGATGTTCGATGCCGTCCTCGACACCCGTCCGGTATCGCCGCTCGACTTCGACGACCGGCTCCGGGCGCTCGCGAGCTTCCTCCAGTTGCCGGATGCCGCCGGACTCACCGCGGCCAATAAACGCATCGCCAACATCCTGCGGAAAGCGGGCGAGCAACCGAGCCCGCGCGTCGATCCGGGACTGCTCACCGATCCGAGTGAGCGGCAGCTTGCGACGGCTGTCGAGGAGCTTCGCCAGGATGTCGAACGGCTCGTCACCGCGCGACGTTATGCCGAAGCACTCGCCCGCCTCGCATCGCTTCGCCCGGCCGTCGATGCGTTCTTCGATCACGTGCTGGTGATGGCGGAAGACGTGCGCGTGCGAGCGAATCGGCTGGCGCTCCTCGCGGCGCTGCAGAAGCTCTTCCTCCACATGGCGAATCTGTCCCGGCTGCCGGGCTGAACGAGTATTTTTTCGGATGTCTTTAAGCATCCCCTCATTGCGTAACTAGCTGATGAACAAGGAAAGCGCTGCCGCGACGATTACCACAGTCGCGCCCTGGCGAAAAATCCTCGTTCTCCGGTGGCTAGCGTCCGTGTTCTACACGACGATTCTGTTCCTCGATTCGCTCGTCTTCGGCCTCGTGATCGTGCTCGTCGGATGGCTCCCGTTCCGGCAGCGGTACGGCCTCGCGCGCGCCTGGGCGCGCACCAATATCTGGCTCGCGAAATTTCTCTGCGGGCTCGACTGGACCGTC
>DASWIQ010000024.1:0-2318 GCA_036397615.1 Steroidobacteraceae bacterium | reverse complement strand
AGTTCTGCGACTGGTACCTCGAGTTCAGCAAGCCCGTGCTGCAGTCGGCCGGGAGCGCCGAGGCCGAGCGCCGCGGCACGCGCCGCACGCTGGTCGAGACGCTCGAGACCCTGCTCAGGCTGCTGCACCCGCTGATGCCGTTCATCACCGAGGAGATCTGGCAGCGCGTCGCGCCCCGTGCGAATGCCAGGGGCTCCTCGATTATGCGGCAGCCCTTTCCCGCCGTCTCGCCCGACGCCGCGGTTCCCGGGATCGAGGTCGAGATGCGCTGGGTAATGGATTTCATCCTGGGTGTCCGCCGGATCCGCGGTGAACTCGATATCGCGCCGTCCGTTCAGATTTCGGCCCGACTCCAGGGAGCTGCGCCGGACGACTTTGCGCGTTATTCGCGGAACGAAGCGGTGATCCGCCGGCTCGCGGGCATCGCGGGCGCGACCGCCCTCGCCCCCGGCGAAGCGCCGCCACAGGCGGCCGCCGCCATGCTTGGGGACATGCGGATTCTCGTGCCCATGGCCGGACTCATCGACGTGGACGCGGAACTCGCGCGCCTCGGCAAGCGCAGGAGCAAGGTCGAGCAGGAGCTGGCGCGCGCTTCGGATAAGCTCGGCAATGAGAAATTCGTCCGGAATGCGCCCGCCGAAGTCGTCGCCCAGGAACGCGAGCGCGTCGCGGGGTTCAAGCGTGAACTGGCGCAACTTGCCGAACAGCACGAGCGGGTAGCCTCGCTGCGATGAACGCGCAGTCACAGTCCACCGATTCGGCGCGAGGCCAGCTGCTGGCGGCGCTCGCGAGCCTCAATCAGGTCCTGCTCGGCAAGGACCGCGAGATCCGGCTTGCGCTCTGCTGCATGCTCGCCCGCGGACATCTGCTGATCGAGGACATTCCAGGCGTCGGCAAGACGGTGCTCGCGCACGCGCTCGCCCGCGTGCTCGGCCTTTCCTATCAGCGAATCCAGTTCACGAGCGATCTCCTTCCGGCCGACGTGATCGGAATCTCGGTCTACGATCGCGCAAGCGGCCGATTCATGTTCCATCGCGGGCCGGTGTTCGCCCAGCTCGTGATGGCGGATGAAGTCAACCGCGCGACCCCCAAGGCCCAGAGCGCGCTGCTGGAAGCGATGGAAGAGCGGCAGGTCACGGTCGACGGCGAAACCCACAACCTGCCGGAGCCATTCTTCATCGTCGCGACGCAGAATCCCTCGTTCCAGATCGGAACCTTTCCGCTGCCGGAATCCCAGATCGACCGGTTCCTGATGCGGATCGAGCTCGGCTACCCTGCGCCCGGTCACGAGCGCCAGCTGCTTCGCGGCCGCGATCGCCGCGATCTCCTCGCTGACCTGCCGGCCGTGCTCGATCCGGCGACAATTCCCGGCCTGCAGAAACAGGTCACGGAGATCCATGCGAGCGACGCGCTCCTCGATTACGTGCAGGCGCTTGCGCGCGCATCGCGCGACGGCAGCCGGCACCAGGCCGGACTGTCGCCGCGCGCCGTCATTTCGCTCCTGCGCTCGGCGAAGGCCTGGGCGTTCCTGCACGGGCGACAGGGCGTGCTGCCCGAAGACCTCCAGGCGGTGCTGCCGGCGGTAGTCGGGCATCGCCTGCGCCCGCGCGACACTGCCGATACTCGAAGTCCGGGCGAGATCGCGGCGGCTCTCATGAAATCGGTGCCCATTCCCTGACCGGCGCGCGACCGGCCATCGTCATGCGCATTCGCGGCCAGTTGCAACGGTTCATGCGTGACTGGATCCGCCGGCGCCAGGGCCCGGACCGCGATGCGGTGACCCTCCGCCGCGGCCGCATCTACATCCTGCCGACCGGTCTTGGCGCCGCCTTCGGGCTGATGCTGCTCGCGATGCTGCTCGGTTCGCTGAACTACGCGAACAACATGGGCCTTGCCCTGACATTCATGCTCGCCGCGCTCGGCGTGGTCGCGATGCATGCCTGCCACCGCAATCTCGAAGCGCTGGTCGCGCGCACGGCCGGCACCGAGCCGCCATTCGCAGGCGGCGAGGCCGTGTTTCGCATCGCGCTTGCGAATCCCGGCGGAGCGCCGCGCGCCGATCTCGAGGCGGTCGTGACCGCCGCACCGGCCGGGCTCGTGTGGATCGCAGCCGGCGCCGAGTCGACGATCGATCTTCGCGTGCCCACCCGACGTCGCGGCTACGTCATCCTCGATCGCGTCGAAATCGCGACGCGATTTCCCTACGGCCTCTTTCGCGCCTGGGCCGTGCTGCATCCCGGCATTCGCTGCCTCGTCTATCCGCGGCCCGCGGCCGACGCGCCGCCGCCGCCGCCGGCACCTGGCCTTGCCGGCGGCGG
>DASWIQ010000023.1:0-3097 GCA_036397615.1 Steroidobacteraceae bacterium | reverse complement strand
AAGTCGGGCCGCATCAGTTCGAGCGCGTCCGGCAGCGGTGCCACGGTCGCAGCCAGCGCAGCGAGCGTCAACCCGACGATCCGCGGCCAGCCGAAGTTCGAACGGCTTCCGCGCATCATCGGTCGGTCCCCGGCGGAACGGGCTCGGCCTCTGGCGGTGGAGGCTCACTTTCCGGCACCGCAGGCTCTGCTTGCGGCGGAGGCGCTTCTGCCTGGGGCGCCGTCGATAGCGCTTGCGGCGCCGATGTCTGCGTCTGTGGCGCAGACTTCTTGACCGTGACTGCTTCCGCCGGAATTGCAGGCTCGGGTTCCGCTTCGGGCTCGACGACGTCGCGATCGAACCAGACGAGCAGCACTTCGGGATCGCGATCGAGCGCCGCCAGCGGCTCGGCTTCGACCGCGAGGAGCGGTTGGGTCGGGTCGCGCACGACCGCCGTGACCTTGCCGACTGGATAGCCGGGCGGATAGACGCCGCCGAGACCCGAGCTCACCAGCAAATCGCCGACGATGACGTCGGAGTTCTGCGGCAGGTATGGCAGCGAGAGAAGACCGGACCGGCCGGTGCCTAGCGCGATGCTGCGCGTGCCGGTGCGGTTGACCTGCAACGGGATCGCGTGCTCGGGATCGGAGATCAGGATGATTTCGGCTGAAACCGGTCCGGCGCGCGTGACCTGGCCGAAGATGCCGTTCGCATCGAGCGCGGCCTGACCGCGGAACACGCCGGCGCGCGTGCCCTTGTTGACGAGAACGCGCTGCCGGAACGGATCGAGATCGACGCGCACGATTTCCGCGACGAGCGATCGCTGGACGACGCGCGAAGAGCTTTCGCGCGCGGCGCGCAATCGCTGGTTCTCCTGCTCGAGCGACTCGAAGCGCATGAGCTTCAGGCGGAGCACAAGATTGTCGGCGGCAAGCTTGACGTTTTCCGCTTCGACGCGCGCGCGCGTGGCGAGCGATTCCCGAGTCGCGGTCCAGGCCGCGAGCGGGGCCTGCACCGCCCACTGGAACGGGTATGCCGCAGTCGACACCCACTCACGAATCGCGGCGAGACGATGTTGCCTGTGGTCGGCCACCATCAGGCCTGCGGACACGAGAGCAAGCAGGATCAGCCGCAGTCCCAGGGCGGGACCGCCGAGCAGCAACGGGCGGGGATCCGGCTCGTGTGTGGTCAACGTGGCCTCTAGCCGAGGCCGAACAGCCCCGGATGCTCCTCGGACAGCTCGAGAATGCGGCCGCCACCGCGCGCCACACAGGTGAGAGGGTCGTCGGCGATGACCACCGGCAGTCCGGTCTCTTCCATCAGTAGCTTGTCGATGTCTTTCAGCAGCGCGCCGCCGCCGGTCAGCACGATGCCGCGCTCGGCGACGTCGGCACCGAGTTCGGGCGGCGTCTGCTCGAGCGCTTTCTTCACTGCCTGGACGATGCCCTGCAGCGGCTCCTGCATCGCTTCGAGAATTTCATTGGAATTCAGCGTGAAGCTCCGCGGCACGCCCTCGGAGAGATTGCGGCCCTTGACCGAGAGCTCGCGCACCTGCTGGCCCGGATAGGCAGAGCCTATTTCGATCTTTATCCGCTCCGCCGTCGCCTCGCCGATCAGGATGCCGTAGTTGCGGCGCACGTAATTCGTGATCGCCTCGTCCATGCGATCGCCGCCGATGCGAACCGATTCGGCGTAGACGATGCCGTTCAACGAGATCACGGCGACCTCGGAGGTGCCGCCGCCGACGTCGAGCACCATCGAACCGCGAGCCTCGTTGACCGGCAGCCCGGCGCCGACGGCCGCGGCCATCGGTTCAGGAATGACATCCACGCGGCGCGCACCGGCGCCTTCCGCCGATTCCTGAATTGCGCGGCGCTCGACCTGCGTCGATCCGAAGGGTACGCAGACCAGCACGCGCGGCGATGGACGGAGCCAGCGGTTGCCGTGGACCTTGCTGATAAAGTACTGGAGCATGCGCTCGGTGTAGGTGAAGTCGGCAATGACGCCGTCTTTCATCGGGCGCACGGCGGTGATGTGGCCCGGCGTGCGCCCCAACATGCTCTTGGCCTCCGCACCGACCGCGATTATTACTTTGGTGCCGCGCCCGGGCTCGTCCTGCACCGCGACGACTGAAGGCTCGTTCAGCACGATGCCCTGGCCGCGCACGTAGATGAGCGTATTGGCCGTGCCGAGGTCGATCGAAATGTCGCTGGAAAAATAACCCCGGAGGCTCTTGAACATGATTGCCTGCAGACCGGAATGGCGTCGGAATGAGGGCCGGGAGTGTATCCGTGGGCGCGACTTTCCACAAGGCGACATGTATGATTTCCGTCAAGTTTTTCCCACTTTTCCCGCTACGGTAAGCACATGACGCTGACCCGCCGCGACGTCGAAAACATCGCGCACCTTGCCCGCCTCGAGATCAAGGAGGCGGAGCTGCCCGTCTACGTCGGAAGTCTCTCCGCGATCCTCGAATTCGTGGAGCAGCTCTCGAACGCCGCGACCGAGGGTGTCGTTCCGATGGCCCACCCACTCGAAGGCCAGGTCCAGCCGCTCCGTGAGGACTGCGTCACCGAATCGGATCATCGCGACGCTTACCAGGCGAACGCCGCCGCGGTCGAGGCGGGGCTCTACCTCGTGCCCAAGGTCATCGAATGAACGCGCATCTCGCGACCGTCGCCGAGATCGGGCGCGGGCTCCGCTCGCGCGAGTACTCGAGCGTCGAGATCACGCGCCACTTCCTCGAGCGCATCGGCCGCGCGAACGTGTCGCTGAATGCATTCCTGACCGTGACCCACGAGCGGGCGCTCGAGGACGCGCGGCGGGCGGATGCGCGCATCGCGCGCGGCGAAGGCGGGCCGCTGACCGGCGTGCCTCTCGCGCACAAGGACATCTTCTGCACCGAGGGCATCCTGACGACCTGCGGTTCGCGCATGCTCTCGAACTTCGTCGCGCCCTACGACGCCACTGTGGTCGCGCGGCTCGCCGCCGCGGGCATGGTCCTGCTCGGCAAGACGAACATGGACGAATTCGCGATGGGCTCGTCGAACGAGACGAGTTACTTCGGTCCCGTGCGGAATCCCTGGGACACCGGCAAGGTTCCCGGCGGATCGTCGGG
>DASWIQ010000022.1:0-2941 GCA_036397615.1 Steroidobacteraceae bacterium | reverse complement strand
TAAGAATGCGTTCTCGCAGATCGACGTGCAGCTCACGCGCCGTCACGACCTGATCCCGAACCTGGTCGAGACCGTCAAGGGCTATCTCGCGCACGAGCGCAATACGCTCGAAGCCGTGATCACGGCGCGCAATGCCGCCGTGTCCGGCCTGAAAGCCGCGGCCGCGAATCCCGGCGATCCGGCCGCCGTGCAGCAGCTCGCCGGCGCAGAGAATGCGCTTACCGGCGCGCTCGGACGCCTGTTCGCGCTCGCCGAGGCCTATCCCGACCTGAAGGCGAATCGCAACATGATGCAGCTCTCCGAAGAGCTGACGACGACCGAGAACAAGGTCGCCTTCGCGCGCCAGGCGTATAACGACTCGGTGATGGGCTACAACAACCGCCGTGAAGTGTTCCCGTCGAGCATCGTCGCCGGAATGTTCAACTTCCTGCCGGCGCAGCTCCTCGAGATCGAGTCGTCGCAGAAGCGCGAAGTGCCGAAAGTCGCCTTCACCTGATCCGCGCGACGGGCTGAGCGAACATGGATTTCTTCGCGCGACAGGCCGCGACCCGGCGGCTGTCGCGCTGGATGATATTCCTCTTCGTCATCGCGGTCGTCGCGATCGTGATCGCGATCGACCTCGTCGCCGTCATCACGGTCGCGATCCTCTCGGTCGACGACGGCGGCCTGCTCGCGACGCAGGATATGTCGCTCGCGCGCTATCCGGCCGTCGTGGTCGTGACTTCGATCGTCGTGATCGGAACCATCGGCATTTCGAGCCTGGTGCGCACGGTCACGCTTTCGGCGGGCGGCAGCAAGGTGGCGGAGCAGCTCGGCGGAACGCGCGTCAGCGCGAGCACCGCCGATCCGCTCCACCGACGGCTCCTGAACGTCGTCGAGGAGATGGCGATCGCATCAGGGATCCCGGTGCCGCAGGTCTACGTACTCGAGCGCGAGGCCGGCATCAACGCCTTTGCGGCGGGGCACAATCCCGCGAACGCCGCAATCGCCGTCACCCGCGGCGCCCTCGTCAATCTCAATCGCGATGAGCTCCAGGGCGTGATCGCACACGAGTTCAGCCACGTGCTGAATGGCGACATGCGGCTCAGCACGCGCCTGATCGGCCTGCTGTTCGGATTGACGGTCATCGCGATGATCGCGAGGACGGTCCTCCGGCATGCCCCGCGGGGCAGCGGCCGCAAAGGCGGCGGCGGAATCGTGGTGATCTATGTCGCGGCGCTCGCCGTGCTTGCGCTCGGCTGGATCGGTCTCTTTTTCGGCCGCCTGATCCAGGCCGCCGTCTCGCGCAACCGCGAATCGCTCGCCGACGCTTCGGCGGTGCAGTTCACGCGCGATCCGCAGGGCCTGCGCGGCGCGCTCGTGAAGATCGGTGCGCTCGGCATCGGCTCGCGCTTCGCGGATGCGGACGCCGAGGAGATCGCGCATCTGCTCTTCGCCGAAGGAATCCAGCGTGCATTCGCCACCCATCCGCCGCTCGTCGAGCGCATCCGCGAAATCGACCCGAGCTTCCAGCCGGCGGAATTCGAGCGCGCCCGGCGCCGGATGAATGAGGAACGCGCGAGCACCGAGGAGGAGGCCGCGCGAACGGTCCCCAGCGCCGCCGTCCGCATGGGCGGCCTGCTCGAAGGAGCGGTCGTGCTCGCACCCGCCACCGTCGCGAACCTGGTCGCGAATCCGAGCACCGAGCACGTGCTTCAGGCGCAGGAGATGCTCGAGTCCCTGCCCGCGTCGTTCCAGAGGATGGCGCGAGATCCCGAGCAGGCAAAGGCGCTCTTTCTCGCGCTTGCGCTTGACGCCGCTCCGGATGCCCGCGGCCGCCAGCTCGCGTTCATTCGTCAGCAATTCGGCGGCGATTTCCACGACCTCGTGAAGACGATGCTCGAGCAGGTCGACGGGCTGACGGCGGTGCAACGCATGCCGGCCCTGCTCCAGGTGTTCGCGGCCCTGAACCAGCTCGCGCGCCCGGAACGCGTCGAGCTCCTGAAATGCCTGAACGGACTCCTGGCGCGCGAGAACCGTGCGTCGGTCTTCGCTTACGTGCTCAGAAAACTGGCGCAGGTGCAGCTCCGGGACGCGCTCGATCCGCGCCGGCGTGCGGCCGGCCATCTGAGCGCGCTGGGCGCGCGCGACGATCTGCAGGTCCTCTTCTCGGCGCTCGCAATGCACGGCAGCGAGGACGAGGAGGAAGCGCGTCGCGCGTACGAGGCCGGCATGAGCGACATGCTGCCGGGCATTCATCCGCCCTTCGTGCGGCTCGGCCATTGGCCACCGCGGCTCGATCAGGCCCTCACCCGGGTCGATCGCCTGCAACCGGCGGCAAAAGAACGACTGGTCAAGGCGCTGGTCCGCACGATCTCGCACGATCTGCGCATGACTGTTGCGGAATCCGAGCTGCTGCGCGCGATCTGCGCCGTGTTGCAATGTCCCTTGCCGCCGCTCTACGGAGCGACCGGACTAGGTGAAGCCGCATAGCCCGGGCGCGCTACGAGCCCTCGACCACGCGCCGGACGAACTCCGCATTCCCCGGTGCGCAGCCGGGCGATTCGAGGCGGAGCACGAACGCGTCCTCTCGGCCTCCGCCGAGATTGCTGCTGTAGCCGCCCAGTAGCAGGTCGCCGTCGTCGAGGGGCAGGATGGCCGTGCCCTGGTCGTCCTCGGGTCCGCCGATCGTCGAAAGGCAGCCTTCGAAGGCGCCGCCCGAGTCGAGCCGTGTCAGAAAGGCGTCCCTGCCGCCGGCGCCCGCGCTCTTCGTATAACCGGTGAGCCAGGCGTGCCCGCGATCGTCGACGCTCACGGTCATCGCGCGATCGTCATCCGCTCCGCCGAAGATTTCGCGGCGCAATATGGCGCCATCCGCGGACAAGGTGACCGCCATCAGGTCGTTGTCGCGCGCGCCCCAGCTCTTCGTATAACCGACGGCGAGGACCTCGCCGTTTCCGCG
>DASWIQ010000021.1:0-28264 GCA_036397615.1 Steroidobacteraceae bacterium | reverse complement strand
TGGCCGCCGCGGAGGCGGCAGCGCTCGCCCGTCAGGCAGGTGCCGCCTCGGTACAGATCGAGTTCGAGCAGGACCAGAACCGCGTCCGCAACGAAATCGACGGTGACGTCTTCTTCGAGATGCGGCTCACCGCAATCGCGTCGGGACCGCCGCGCCACCGCGTCGGGGAGGTCACCCTTGAGGCTTGCTCGGTGTGCTGAGCCGCTCGCCACGTCACGTCATGCAACATCGCGGGCGCTCGTCTGCGGGTGGCAGGGCGGGATCTCGCTACAGTCGCGTGCGCTCATCCCTAATTCCGCCTCGGTGGGCGATCGGCCCGCCCGGGCATGGCGCGATTGACTACTCACGTGTCGCACCGTGCCATGCGGACGCACCGCAGCAATCCACATACTGCCGGGAACGATCCCCCGAACACACCCATGGAGAGCGAGACAATGAGTTCCATCGAGACCCGCCGGCGCGGCGGTCGCAGCGGAAGCGAGGCACGCCGTGCGGCGCGTTCGCGCGGGCAAGGCATGCAGGCTCCCTACGTGAGCCGCAAGATCCCGTACTTCGAGGTGCTCACCGAAGAAGGGCTCGCGATCATCGAGTCCAATGCCGACATCATCCTCGAGGAAATCGGCATCGACTTCCGCGACGACCCCGAAGCGCTGCAGATCTGGCGCGATGCGGGCGCCGACGTGCAGGGCGAAAGGGTGCGCATGCCGCGCGGCATGTGCCGCCGGTTGATCCAGGCGACCGCGCCGCGCGAATTCACGCAACACGCGCGCAACCCGGCGCGCAATGTGCGGATCGGGGGCCTGAACACCGTGTTCGCCCCCGCTTATGGCTCGCCATTCATCCACAACATCGACGAGGGGCGCCGCTACGCGCGCATCGAGGACTTCCGGAATTTCGTGAAGCTCGCCTACCTGGCGAAGTCGCTGCACCATTCCGGCGGAACGATCTGCGAGCCCGTGGACCTGCCGGTCAACAAGCGCCACTTCGACATGGTGTACAGCCACATGAAGTACAGCGACAAGGCATTCATGGGCTCAGTGACGCACCCGGAGCGCGCGCGAGACACGGTCGAGATGGCAAAGATCCTGTTCGGCGGGCGCTATATGAACGCTGAGACCAGCAAGCCGAACACGGTGATCGTGAGCCTCATCAACGTCAATTCGCCGATGACCTATGACATGACGATGCTGGGCGCGCTCAAGGTGTACGCCCGCGCGAACCAGGCCTGCATCGTGACGCCGTTCATCCTGGCGGGCGCGATGTCGCCGGTCACCGTGGCCGGCACGGCGACGCAGACGCTCGCCGAGGCGCTGGCCGGCATGGCGTTCATCCAGCTTCTGAATCCCGGCGCGCCGATGGTGCTCGGCAGCTTTGCATCGTCATTGTCGATGCAGTCCGGCGCGCCGACATTCGGCACGCCGGAGCCCGCGCTCGTGCTCTACATCATGGCGCATCTTGCACGAAGGCTTGGCGTCCCATTTCGCTCCGGCGGGAGCCTCTGCGCGTCGAAGATTCCGGATGCCCAGGCAGCCTTCGAATCGGCGCAGACGCTGCTGCCCACCTGCCTCGCCGGCGTCAACTTCGTGCTGCACGTGGCCGGCTGGCTCGAGGGCGGTCTCGCCATGGGCTACGAAAAATTCGTCATGGATGCGGACCAGGCGGGGATGATGCATACGCTGCTCGAAGGCGTGGACCTGTCGGACAACGGCCAGGCGCTGGACGCCATCCGCGAGGTCGGACCCGGGAAGCACTTCCTCGGCTGCGCGCATACGCTCGCGAACTTCGAAACGGCGTTCTACCGCTCGCCGCTCGCCGACAACAACAGCTTCGAGCAATGGGAAGCGGAGGGCCGCAAGGACATGGCGACGCGCGCGAACGCGCTGTGGAAGAAGCAGCTCGCGGAATACGTCGCGCCGCCGCTCGACCCCGGCGTCGACGAAGCGCTGCTCGATTACATGAATCGCCGCAAGGCGTCGTTCCCGGATTCCAACGTGTAAAAAAAGGGGCGCCGTGAGGCGCCCCTTCATTCCGGAGCCTTTCGGCCCGATTCCGCTTCAGAAGTCCTGCGAGAAGCGGATGCCGATCGTGCGCGGCCGGCTCTTCACGCCGTAGTTCTGGCCGCCGCAGACCTGCGGCGTGCACTCGCTCGTCACGTAGAGCGGCGCGTCCTCGTCCGTAGCGTTCGACACGAAGAGCTCGATCGCGTACTTGTCGTTTTCGACACCGAAGGCGAGGTCGAGGAACGTGCTCGACGGGATGTCGCCGTAGACCGCGGCGTCGGCGAGGTTCAAGTTTGACAACCGGCTCGCCTGATAGGCCACCGCGCCCTGCAGATGCGCGTCGAAGCCACCCAGCGGGAAGGTGTAGCGCCCGATGAGGTTGCCCTTGAAGTCGGGCGTGATGGGCAAGGGCGTTCCCTTCGGGGCGTTGATGTTGACGACGTTACCTTGGGCGTCGAAATCGACGTAATCATCCTTCAGCTCGCTGTCGTAGTACGCGAGGCTCACGCCGAGGCGGAGGCTGTCGGTCGGCAGCCAGTCCAACTGCGTCTCGATGCCCTGCACCTCGGCGTTCGGGCCGTTGGCGACCTGCGTGATGCCGTTCGCCCCCTGGAAAGAGATCTGGATGTCGTCCCATTCCTCGAGGAACACCGCGCCGTTGAACTGCAGCCGGTCGTCCGCGAAGCGGGTTTTCCAACCCAGCTCGGTGTTGGTCAGAAAGTCCGAGATGTACTCGCCGGCAAACGGATTCCGGTTGATGCCGCCCGGCCGGTAGCCCTCGGACCAGGTCGCATAGAGCATGGAGGTGTCGGTCGCCTTCCAGCTGAGGTTCACGCGGTATACGCTGTCGCTCTCGGAAATGCCCTTATCCACGTCGACGCAGGGCGCATCCTTGCGGTCTGCCTGCGACAGGCAGCGCCATTCGCCGTTGCGCGACCATGCCTGGCCAGTGGGTTCGAACGCTCCCGAGCCGCCGTTCGCCGGATCGCCTGGTTCAAGTGGCTGATTGAGATCCACCGCGATGCAATCGCCTGCGGCATCAAACGCTATGCACTGGTAGTCACTATCATCCGTGCCGGGCGCGCGACCGGGGCCAAAACCCAGGCCGAAGCCGAAGAAACCCTTCACCGTCACTTCCGGCTCGAAGTAGCGCGCGCCGAGCGAGAGCTCGAGCTTGTCCGTGATGTCGAAGGCGATCTGGCCGAACACCGCCTCGTCGCGGTCCGTGCGGTCCATGCTGTTGAGATACACGTAGTCCGCATACCGCCCCGGACCGCCGGGCTCCTGCGAATTCATCTCGCGGACGTCAGCGAGGCCCTCGATGAGGCCGAACGGCTGATAGAAATCGTGGTACTGCTTCTGGTAGAAGAAGCCGAGCAGGCCGCGCACGCGCTTGTCCTGCGGCGTGCTGATGCGGAGCTCGTGGCTCGTCTTGCTGTAGTAATCGTTGTTTTCGAAGCCGGCGTCCGGATTCAACTGGTTGCCATCGTTGTCGACGAACAGCCGCGCGAAGTACCCGGTCGTGTACAGGTTGTCGTAGTAGAACGAGTAGTCCGAATAGTCGAAAGCGCCGTCCTGGTCGCGGTCCAGGTAGTTGCCCGAGTACACGATGTCGAGGCTGCCGATCGAGCCCTCGATCGTGAGGCCCGCCTGGTACCACTCGTCGTTCACGAACTCGTCGCGGAAGTGCGCGACCGCGTAATCGCCGGTGGCCCGGACGTCCCTGAGGTCGTCGCCCCAGGAGCCCTCCTGCTCCATTTTCTGGTACATCAGGCTCGGCGTGACCGCCCAGTTCTCGCCCAGATTGATGCGCAGCGCCGCGCGCGCGCCGATGGTGTCGATGGTGTTGTAGTTGTCCTCGACGAAGGCGGCGTTGTTCGACGTGAAATCATCGGCCGTCGTCGACTGGTCGATCGAGTAGGTGCGCGTGGCGGCCTTGTTGTCGATCCAGCCCGCGTCAGTAACCGACCAGCCCACGAGGCGCAACGCGGCGTTGTCGCCGATCGGCAGGTTCACGAAGCCTTCCGCGACGTAGCCGACGTCGTCGCCGTCGATCATGTTGGTTTCCAGCGCGTAGCCGGCGGCAAAGCCGGTCGGGTCCGGCGTGTTCGTGATGATGCGGATCGTGCCGGCCTGGGAGCTCGCGCCGTACAACGTGCCCTGCGGACCGGCCAAGGCCTCGACGCGCGCGATGTCGTAGAGATGGACGTCGAGGTTGCCCTGGACCGTCGTGATCGGCTGCTCGTCGAGGTACATGCCGACGCTCGGCTGCGAGGTTGTCGCCTGGCCGTCGCCGCCGGTCGCGATGCCGCGCATGTACACGAGGCTGTAGCCGGAGCCCGCGCCGATCGACGGCTGCATGGTGACGCTCGGCAGGAACTGCACGTAGTCCTTGAAGTTCTGGACGTTGAGTTCCTTGAGCTTCTCCTCGCCCAGGGCGTCGATGCTGATCGGCACGTCCTGCAGGCTTTGCACGCGCTTCTGCGCGGTGACGACCACCTCGCCGAGAGTCGTCTGTTCCTGTGCCAGCAGTGCTGGGCTACCCAGCGCCAGCAAGACGGCCGTCGCTATCGGAGTCCGCGACAGGCTGCGCGGCTGACATTTCGAACGAAAAGTCTGCATGACCGATCCCCCCTATCCAGTGGCCAGTGAGACTACGCCTGAAGCCATTTCGCCGTAAAGTACTGAATTCTGGTGTTGCAATGCAGCAACAACGGGTCAGGACCCCGGAACGGCTGGATAAGTGTCCAGCACTGGGCCCAGCGCCGCCCTGAGTGGACCGAGCCACTCATCGTAGTGGCGCCATTGATCCATCCCGTCGCGATAGATGGGCTGGCGGACCTGCTCGGAACTCGCCGTCCGGACGGGACGCTCGTTTTCGAAGAAGCGCAGGCAGCCGGCCTCGAATGGCAATCCGCAATATTCGAGCAGGCGGCGGACCTCGGTTTCCGTGTCTTCGACCAGACGCTCGTAGAACACCCGCTGGATGCAGTCCGGCAGGGCCGCGTCGAAGTGCGCCATCAGCAGGACGTAGTCGCGGTAGTAGCGGCCCATGTCCGCGAGGTCGTAGCTGAAGCGCTGGCCACGGGCGTAATGCTGCTTGAAGTTCGATAAGCAGCAGGCCAGCGGGTGGCGGCGCGCGTCGATGATCTTCGCGTGCGGCAGGGCGAGGCGGATCATCGCCACGTGCAGGAAATTGTTCGGCATCTTGTCGATGAAGTGCGGACGGTCCGTCTTGCGGTGAATGCGGGTGCGCTCCATGTAGCGCTCACCGAGTTCTCGCAGCGCCTGCGGGCTCATGGCCGCCAGCACGTCCGCGTAGGCGCCGATGCCGTCGGACTCCGACTGCGCGCGCAGCTCCCGGGCCAGGGTGATGATCTCGGGCAGCTCGGTCGTGCCCTCGACCGCCGAGTGGCTGGAGAGGATCTGCTCGAGCAGCGTCGAGCCGGCCCGCGGCATGCCGACGATGAAGATCGGGTTCTCCGCCGGGCAGCCGCCGCCCGCGCGGGCGGCAAACAACTCGCGCGTGAAAACGGCTTTCAACCGCTCGGCGCGCTTCGTGTTGAGATTCGCGTCATACGGATTGCGAGCGCGGTGTAGCGCATTGCCCTTCACATAGTGCTCGAAGGACGCCGCGTAGTCGCCCGCGTCCTCGTGCGCCTTGCCCAGGGCGAAGTGCAGGTGCACGCGGTTCACCTCGTCGACCGCCGTGTCCTCGACGCCCGTCCGCATCGCCGCGAGATCGGCCTCGGCGAAGCGGAAGGTCTTGAGGTTGGCGAGGCTCCAGTACGCCTCGCCGAAGGCGGGATCGCGCGCGATGGCGCGGCGGTAGGCCGCGATGCTCTCGTCCTGCCGGCCCTCGGTCTTCAGCACGTGGCCGTAGCTGAGCCAGACCTTGGCATTCGTCGGGTACTCCTTCAGGAGGTCCGCGTACATCCGGCTCGAGCGCTCGTACTCACCGACGCGGCTCAGGATCACGGCCGCGAGGTTGCGGTAGCCGGGATTGCGCGGGTCCGCGGCCAGCAGCCGCTCGACCTCGGCGAGGGCGCCCGAAGGGTCGTTCCGCCGATGCAGGAGCACGGCGAGCTGGTAGCGTGCGGACATGAAGCCGGGTGCGAGCTCGAGGGCGCGCTCGAGGAGGTTCTTCGCGTCCTCGTCGCGGCCGATGCGCATGGCAACCTCGGCGAGCATACGGATCGCCGGCACGTCGGTCGGCGCGCCGTGCAGGTGCGACTTGAGCAGTGCCTCCGCCTTCGGGATGTCGTTGCGCAGCATCGCGACCGCCGCCTGCTGCAGCACCGGATTGCGAGTCGACGCCTGGATGTGCCGCGCGTAGGCACGGTCCGCGCCCGCGGCATCGCCGGTCGCCAGCAGATGGTCGGCGAGCACGCGCCATGCCTCGGGATGGCTCGGCTGCCGCTCCACCGTCCGGCGCAGGGCCGCGATCGCCTCGTCGCCGCGGCCCGCGCGCGCGAGAGCTGTGGCGAGCAGGAATAGCGCCGGCGGGTGGTCGGGAACCACCTTCAGGATCTCGAGCGTCCGCTCGGCGGCGAGCGCCGGCTGCGCGTCGAGCAGGCGCGTGGCATGCGCCATGGCGGCGTCGAGGGTTCCGACGGGATCGGGCGATGTGCTCACGCGATGAGCGCCCGCCCGAGGCGCGCGATACCGGCGTGGATGTCCGGCACGGCGTAGTGCGCGAAGCTGAGGCGCAGGCAATGGTTCAGGCCTCCGGCCGTGGAGCAGGCCGCTCCGGGCAGGAAACCGGTGCCAGCTCCGCGGGCCGCCGCCTCGAGCGCCGTAATGTCGGCCTCATCCGGAAGCTCGAGCCAGAAGAAATAGCCGCCCTGCGGTTTCTGCCAGGTCGCGAAGTCGCCGAGCCGGGCGTGCAAGGCCTGATCCATTGCCTCCGCCCGTGCCGCGTAATTCGAGCGCAGATGCGCGATGAAGGACGCCAGTTCGCCATTCTCGATCAACTGGCGAACGACATGCGAGGTGAAGTGGTTGAAGTTGCCGCCGCTCACCAGGGCGCCCTGGGCCAGCATCTTCTGCATCAGCTCCGGATTGGTCTGGATCCATCCGAGCCGGAGGCCGGGGGCGAGGATCTTCGAGAATGAACCGAGCGAAAGCACGTTGCCCCGCTCGGCCAGGCTGCCGAACGACGCCGGCGGCGGCGTGCCGTGGTGCAGCAGCTGGTAGACCTCGTCGGCGGCGATGACAAATCCGTGCGCGCGGCTGAGCGCGACGAGCCGCTCGCGTCGCTCGAGGCCGAGCGTCTGCCCGGTCGGATTGTGAAAGGACGGAATCGTGTACAGGAGTTTCGGGCGGTGCAGCGCCAGCAGGCGTTCGCAAGCCTCGAGGTCCATGCCGTCCCCGTCGAGCGGCACGCCGACGACCTGGAGTCCGTGATCCCGGAAGATCGGGAACGAGTAAGGGTAGGTGGGCTCTTCGACGAAGACCGTGTCGCCCGGCTGCGTAAAGCGGCCACAGACGAAATCGAGCGCCTGCGAAATGCCCGCGGTGAGCAATAGCGATTGTGGTGTGGCCTCGCTGCCGGCACCGCGAAGGAAGGCCGCGAGCGCGGCGCGGAAGCGCGCATCGCCCTGGCGTTCTCCGTAATTCAGTTCGAGCGGCTGAGCGCCGGCGAAAAAACGCTCGCAGGCGCTGCGGAGCAGCATCAATGGCAGCAGATCGGCGGAGGGCTGTCCGACGCCGAAGTTGATCGTGCCCTGCTCCGGCGCGCCGTCGAATGTCACAACCGCGCTCATATCGTGCCCGCCGCCTGCGAAACCAGACGGAATACCTGATCCGGGCGGCCTTCGAGAAACATCCGGACATTCTGCGCCGAAATACGCCGCAAATCGTTCAACGCCGATTCGGAATAGAACGCCACGTGCGGCGTCAGCAGCACGTCGCGGCGACCGGCGAGCGGATGATGCAGCAGGTCCGGCGAATCCTGCGCCAGCACGTCGAGTGCCGCGCCGGAGATCAGGCCCTGGTCGAGGGCTTCCACCAGATCGGGCTCGACGATCAGGCCGCCGCGCGCGACATTCAACAACAATGGTTTGCGTCGCATCCTGGCGAATGCAGCGCGGTTCAGCAGGCCGCGATTGGCGGCGTTGAGATTGCAGTGCAGGCTGATGATGTCCGCCTCGGCCAGCAGTTCTTCCAGACCGGCTGCGTGGGCGCCATGGCGGTCTGCCGTCACCGCATCGACCAGCGGATCGCACACCAGGACGCGCAGGCCGAAGCCGAGCGCGCGGCGGCAAACCGCCTGTCCGATGCGGCCAAATCCGACCAGGCCCAGTGTCTGGCCGGCGAGGCGCTTCACGCCGTGAATTGCGTTCCAGCGCCAGTCGCGGTCGGCCTGCACCTGGTGGTGATACGCAAGCAGTTGGCGGTTGAGCGCCAGCAACAACGCGAGCGTATGGTCCGCGACTTCGTCCGTGCAGTATTCCCCGACACAGCTCACGCGGATGCCCTGGTCCGCCGCGGCCCGGACATCCACGCAATCCCAGCCGGTGGCCGCCACGGAAATGATGCGGCACCGATCCAGATGCTGCAGTACAGGCAGGTCGAACGGGACATAGTCCGTCACGATGCCGTCGGCACCGCGGCAGGCGGCGATCAAGGCGCCCTGATCGCCGCGATATATAAACTGCTCGATACGCGCCGCGGCAGGCAGATGCTCACGTTCAATCGTGAGGTCGCGGCCGGCCGCCTCGGGCATTTCGGCAAATACGATGTTCATCCGCGCGAACGGAATGTCGTCAGGGTCAGCAGCACCGTTGCAGACACCAGCAACCCCGGCCACAGCGGATCGATGCTGAACGGGCCGCCCATTCCGGCGTCGGCCGCGATGCGCCAGCCGATCACGGTCGCGAGAGACGTGCTGCTGCTCCAGAACGCGGCGCCCGCCGGTACACGGTCCCAGTAAATGGCCGCAATGGTCGGCAGGAAGAGCGCCGCCGAGTTGATCGTGAACCCAAGTTGCAGGATGTCGATGATGTCGCGCATCTTCCACGCCATCAACATGGCAAGCACGCCTGCGCCCAACGATGCCAGTGTGCCGAGTCGCAACATTGCAGCGTGCGCGATATCCGGCTGAATGTAGCGCTGGTGTATGTCGCGGGCGTAGTTCGCCGATGCCGTGAGGACGCAGATAGACGCGACTGACATCACAGCCGACAGGATGCCGATCACCATCAGGCCTTTGAGGCCGACGGGAAAGGCCTCGAGCACGAAGGTCGTGAGGATGCCGGCGCCGGATTCATGGCCTGGGTAGAGAACGGCAGAGGTGAGGCCGAGCCATGTCACGGCCAGCGCGATCGGCAGGATCAGGACGATGGCGAGCAGGGCGCCATTGCGGGCGGCTGCTGCATCGCGCGCGGCGAAGCTCCGGGAAAAGCTGTCCATCGCCACGAAGAAACTGAGCACCAGCGAGACCACGAGCGCTGCAATCCGGTCCCAGCCCTGGGCGCCGAGATCGTAGTACGAGGCTGGCAACGCTGCGTGTAACTCGTTCCAGCCGCCGGCCTGCGAAATTGCGACGGGCACACCAATCGCCACGATGCCAAGCAGCACCAGTGCGACCTGCACCCAATCCGTATAGGTCACGGCCAGGTAACCGCCGACGGCGGTGTAGAAGATCACGACGGCGCCGGCCAACAGAAGCGAGACGCCGTAATCCCAGCCGAGCAGCACTTGCAGCATCGCGGCCGCGGCAGCCAACTGGCCGGCCGTGTATGCCGTGTACGCCAGGACGGTGGCGACAGTCGCCACCACGCGGGTGCGGTTGTCGTAGTGCTGCTCGATGAAATCCGGGTAGGTCAGGTGCTGGTGGCGGTCGCCGAGTTGCTTCACGCGCCGGGCCAGAAACAGGCCGAACAGCAGGCAGCCGATCGCAATTGCAAGGATGTACCAGACACCGGTCACGCCGAGTTCGTACACGCGCGCCGAGGTACCGACGACCGAGGCTCCGCCGATCCAGGCCGCGATCCAGAGGCAGGCGATCGTGGCCGGACCCCTGCGCCGGCCCGCCACGAAATAGTCCTCGACGTTCTGCTTGCGGCGCTGCGCGTAAAAACCGAGGCCCACCATCAGCGCCAGGTAGACGAACAGAATGCTGGTATCAATGACGCCCACGTGAGGATCCCGCTATGACGTCTCCGCCCGGCTCAATTTGCCGTCGCCAGGTGCGCTTCGGCGGCCGCGATCATCGCCTTGAAGCGGGGATGCTCGCGGATATTGTCGAGCGTCGTATCGATCTTGATCCAGGCAAGCGACTCACGTTGGAGCTTGCCGACGGCCGCCTCCAGCAGATCGAGCGCACGATCGACATCGCCCAGGACGGCCATCTCGCAGGCGAGGTTGTAGCGAAGACTGATGTCGTCGGGCGGGGCGAGCAGGAGCGCACGCTCGGTCCAGACCATCGCCCGTTCCTTTTCAGCCAAAGCAATCAGGGCGGTGACGCCGAATGACATGGCCGTCGTGTGATCGGGCTCGGCGGCGATGATCCGTTCGAAACGCTCCAGCGTGTGGCGGGCGATGCGCTTCGTGCCCTCGAGGTCGCCCTTCGCCTGATAGCACTGAATCGCCATGCCGCAAGCCCAGATATCGTGGTCATTCACCATGGTCGCCTTCTCGTAATGCCGAATCGCATCGTCGTATCGGCGCATGGCGGTGTAGCAGCGTGCCGCCGCACAATTGACTTCGTACGATTCGGGATCGAGCCGCACGGCGATCTCATGTTCGCTGACGGCATCGGCATAATGTCCCTGGTCCGCGAGTATGCGGCCTTTCGCGGCATGAGCATCGGCGAGATTGGGATCGAGAGCGAGCGCACGATTTGCGGCATCCCAACCGTTCTCGCCGGTTCCGCCGCTCAAGAGACGGATATTCGACTGGCCTATCGCCAGAAGCGCCCAGGCGGGCGCGTAGTTGGAGTCGATCTCGATCGCGCGCTGGCACAGGCGGACGATCAGCGGCCGATGCCGCTCGCTGGCGGCGAACAAGTATTGCCGCGCCATCAGGTACAGCTTGTAGGCTTCGGGGTTCAGCGTGCCGCGGGCTTCGATCGCCGACCTCTCTTCCGGCAGGAGCTTTACCTTGAGCGCCGACACGATCGCTCTGGAGATTTCGTCTTGAAGCGCGAAGATCTCGCTGAAGTCGCGGTCATAGCGCTCGGCCCAGACATGGTTGCCGGTTGCACCGTCAATGAGTTGCGCGGAGATGCGCACGCGGCTGCCTGACTTGCGCACGCTGCCTTCGAGCACGTGACTGACCTTCAGCTGCCGCGCGACCTGCGGCACGTCAACGTGTTTGCCCTTGAATGAGAATGCAGTATTGCGGGCGGTAATAGCGATAGCGGAGACCTTGCTGAGATCCGTGATGATGTCCTCGCTGATGCCATCGGAGAAATATTCCTGCTCGGGATCGCCGCTCATGTTTGCGAACGGCAGAACGCAGACCGCGACGTGCCGTGGCCGATCACGCACGGCCGCGTGGGCAGCCGACAGCGTTTCCACTTTGGGTGCAGCCACGCCCGGCTTTTCTCCCGATCGTCCGGCCAGCGGGCTTAGAGCCCGCACGAGCTGCTGAAATTCCGCGCTTTGCGGATTTTCCTTCCAGGCGTCGAGATCGGTGGTGTGAATAGCCCGCACATCGATCGGCAGTTTCACGTCGTCAAAGCGAACCGGCACCAGGATGCCGCGGTCCGCCGCCTCACGCGCCTCGCCGCGCACCCAGCGCGAGGAAACCGACGCCGGCGTCCAAACGACCAGGATCGCGTGCGCCGTTTCCAGTTCTGTCGCAATCAGCGAATCGAATTCCTGCCCCGGCGCGATCTCAGGATCCCACCACACCGACCAGCCCTCGGCCTCGAGCGCGGCGACGAGGGGAGCGACGCGCGCTTTGTCGGTCCTGGAGTAGGAAACGAAGATATCTGCCATGTCGCCTCGGGAAGGGCGTCCCGATGGTAGCCGAGCGCCATCAGGCGTCCAAGCAAGCCTCGATCGTCAGGGAATCTCCACCTTGCGCCTCCGCCGGCTTCGGGTCGCGCTTTGCGCCACCGATTCCCGGACGGCAGGCAGGACGACTGCCTTGCGCAACTCCGGATAGGCGGCGTTCTTGTGAGGAATCGCCATCGCATCGATGAAATGCGCCTGGAACCGCGGTTCGATCGCGGTTTCGATCTTTTCGACGCGGCGCACCAGATCCTCGATCGCCGTTCGCGCCGTCGAGTCGAGGAGCGCGATTCGCGCACCGGCGCCGGCGGCATTGCCCACCGAGGCCACCTTGCCCAATTCGCAATCGGGAATCATGCCGAGCACCATCGCGTACTTCGCGTCGATGTGGCTGCCGAAGGCGCCGGCGAGCCGGATCCGGTCGACCCGCTCCACGCCCAGGTGATCCATCAGCAACCGGATGCCCGCATGCAGCGCGGCCTTGGCAAGCTGAATCGCGCGCACGTCGTTTTGCGTGATCTGCAACGGCACTTCTCCGCGATGCAGGACATAGGAGAATGTGCGGTCATTGGCGATGATGCGATCGCTGCGTTCGGCGAGCCGCCCGTCGAGGACGCCGTCCTGGTTGATGATGCCGGCCAGGTACATCTCGGCGATGACTTCGATGATTCCCGAGCCGCAGACGCCCGTGACACCCGTCCTCGCCGTCGCCTCGGCGAATGCCGGGTCATCCGACCACAGGTCGCTGCCGATCACCTTGTAGCGCGGTTCGAGCGTCGCGGGATCGATGCGCACGCGCTCGATCGCGCCGGGCGCGGCGCGCTGGCCGCAACTGATCTGCGCGCCCTCGAATGCCGGGCCGGTCGGACTCGAGCAGGCGAGCAGGCGGTCGCGGTTGCCGAGCACGATTTCCGCATTGGTGCCGACATCGACCAGCAGCGTGATCTCCGCACTCCGGTCGGGGCGCTCGGCGAGGATCATGCCGGCTGCGTCGGCGCCGACATGGCCGGCGATACACGGCAGGATGTAGATTCGCGCATCGGGATGAACGGCCAGGCCCAGCGCCGAGGCGCGGAGCGTCAGGGAATGGTCGATGGCCAGCGCAAACGGCGCCCCACCCAGCTCCGTCGGGTCGATGCCGAGCACGAGGTGATGCATGATCGGGTTGCCGACCAGCGACAGCTCGAGGATGTCGGCAGGCTGAATCTTCGCCGCGTGCGCGAGCTCGCCCGCGAGCGCGCTCAAGGTGTCGCGGATCGCCTCGGTCATCAGTTGCGCGCCGCCGGGATTCATCATCGCGTAGGACACGCGGCTCATCAGGTCCTCGCCGAACCTGATTTGAGGGTTCATGACACCGCAGGCCGCGACGAGTTCACCGGTCTCGAGATTGCAGAGGTGTGCCGCAACGGTCGTGGAGCCGACGTCGACCGCCATTCCAAAGGCTTTATCATGGAACCCGGGCCAGACGGCGATGATCTGCGTGCCTCCGTGCACCGCCACGGTCACTTTCCACTGACCCTTGCGCAGCGCCTGCTGTAATTCACGGAGCACGGTCAGGTCGCAAGCGAGTCCCGAGAGCCGCCACTCGTGCTCGAGCGCATTCATCAGGCGGCGCAAGTCGCCGGACGGATCCTGCATGTCCGGCTCCTGCACCTCGACATAGTGCAGGCGGACGACGGGATTCAGCTCGATCTCACGGGCATCGGCATCCTTGCGCACGACTTGGCGGTGAACCTGGCTGCTGGACGGCACGTCGACGACGACGTCACCCTGCACAAGCGTCGAGCAGGAGAGCCGATGACCGGTCGTGAGTCCCCGCCGGCTGGCGTAGCGCAATTCGACTTCGCCGACCGGCGAGACGCTCGCCGCCCCGGACCGGACGCCGTGCTTGGCGAACTCGCCCTCGGCAATCAGCACCTGGCAGCGTCCGCAGATCCCGCGACCGCCGCAGACGGAATCGACGTCGACGCCGAGCGCGCGCGCCGCCTGGAGAAGCGGCGTGCCGACCGGAAAGCGGCCGCGCTTGCCGGAGGGCACGAAGACGACGAGCGGATCCCTGCCGGTCATGGACTGCCGCTCAGGCGCGAGGCCGGCGGCCCCTTTCGCGCCGCCCGCGGCCGGGCTCGCCTTCCGCACCCGGCGGCGGATCCTCGCGGAACCGCCGGATCCAGCGCTCGCAGTGCGGATCGTGCCCCATCATGACGTCCGCTCCCATACAGGCGCGCACCGTTTCCACGTGCATCGGATTCGTGATGGCCGAGGTCAGGCCGGATGCGATCGCCATCGTCAGGAACGCGCTGTTGATGCCGTCGCGATTCGGCAGGCCGAAGCTGATATTCGACGCGCCGCAGGTCGTGTTCACCTTCAGCTCCTCGCGCAGGCGCCGCACGAGCCGCATCACCTGCACGCCGCCCTGGTTGATCGCGCCGATCGGCATCACGAGCGGGTCGACGACGACATCGCTTGCCGGAATGCCATGATCCAGTGCGCGCTCGACGATCCGCCTGGCGACGCCGAATCGGACATCCGGGTCCTCGGAAATGCCGGTTTCGTCATTCGAGATCGCGACGACCGCAGCGCCGTACTTCTTGATGAGCGGCAACACCGCTTCGAGGCGCTCCTCCTCGCCGGTCACTGAATTGACCAGCGCCTTGCCCTTGTAAACGGCAAGCCCCGCTTCGAGAGCCGCAACGATCGAGGAATCGATCGACAGCGGCAGGTCGGTGATCGACTGCACCAGCTGAATGGCCTTTGCCAGGATCGCCGGCTCGTCGGCGAGCGGAATGCCGGCATTGACGTCCAGCATGTGCGCGCCGGCCTCGACCTGCGCGCGCACGTCCGCCTCCACGCGGCTGAAATCGCCGGCGGCCATTTCCGCGGCGAGCAGCTTCCGCCCGGTCGGATTGATGCGCTCGCCGATGATGACGAAGGGCCGCTCGAAGCCGATGACGATTTCCCGGGTGGCGGAACTGACGACAGTATCGGTCATGGTGATCCCAAAGCTGACAACGGTGCGGTATCGCGTGCCGGATACCACGGGACTCGCCCTGCGAGCACTTGCGATCGATCGATCACTTCGGCGACGGCCTCTTCCTGCCGGTATGCCATCACGTGGACGCCATGCACGCCGCGGAGCGCGCGGATTTCCTGGATCAGCTCCACGCACAAGTTGCGACCCTCGCGCCCCTGATCCTGGGCCCCCGCGAGACGCGCGATGATTTCATCCGGAATGTGGAGCCCCGGCACGTGCGCACGCATCCATTCCGCGGCTTTCGCGGAGCGCAGGGGGCCCACGCCGACCAGCAGGAAAGCCCTGTCGATGAGCCCGAGTTCCTCGATCGCGGTCATGAACTGCCGCAGTCGCGAAATGTCGAAGCAATACTGCGTCTGGATGAACTGCGCGCCGGCAGCGACCTTCTTCGCGAGCCGAAGCGGCCGCCAGGGGAGCGGCTCCGCAAACGGATTGGCCGCGGCGCCGAGAAAAACGCGCGGCGCCATCGTGATCCTGCGGCCGCTTTCGAAGTGATGGTCGTCGCGCAGCGTGCGCGCGATATCGAGCAGCGAAATGCTGTCGAGGTCGAATACCGGCCGCGCCTGGGGATGGTCGCCCGCCTGCACGCCGTCGCCGGTAATGCAGAGGATGTTGCAGACGCCCATGGCGGCGCCGCCGAGGATGTCGCCCTGGATCGCGATGCGATTCCGGTCGCGGCAGGAGATCTGCATGACCGGGGCGTAGCCAACGTGCGTCAGCAGGGCGCAGACGCTCAAGCTCGACATGTGGCAGTTGGCACCGCTGCCGTCGGTCGCGTTGATCGCGTCGACATAACCGTCGAATACGCGGGCGCGCCGGTAGACCTCGTCGGGATCCGCCGAATCCGGCGGGGCGAGCTCGGCGGTCACCGCGAAGCCGCCCGCGCGCAGCACGCGCTCGAACCGTCCCGGAGACACATGACCGGGAAGGATCGGCAGCGGGTATCCGGGAACCGGCTCGTCCTCGAATTTCACGCGCGCTCTCCGGTCTTCTCGCGCACGACGCGCAACCACGAGGAACTCCCCTGCAGGCGCTGGTCGACGGCCGGCTGGCTGATGCGCATCGCTTCGACACCGCCGGCGATGCGCCGGCTGCCCTCGTACGCCAGCACCCACACGCACTTCATGGACGGGATCACTTCGCAGTTGCCGTTTTCGCGCACGCCGCCGCAAGGGCCATTGCGCAGATTCTTCGGACAGTTCATCGGGCAGGACATGCCGGTGGAACTCAGCACGCATTGCCCGCACATGCGGCAGTCGAACAGGAATCCCTTCACTCCGCGCTCCACGGCCGCGACCGGCCGCTCGAGTCGCTGGTGACCGATGGCCCGCCAGAGCGGCGCTGCGCCGACGAGTGCGGATTCAAGCCAGCGATAGACGCGATTCAGTCCACCGGCATGACGTACCGACCACTGCCGCATGCGGTACATCGTCGGGAGCTCAGCCCGCGACGCCCTTGTCGCGAATCAGGTGCTCGAGATTCTCGTCGCTGTAACTTGCTTCGATGCGGGCAGCTTCGGCGGCGGCCTCCTTTTGAATGTCGTCGCCGCAGGGGATGGCGGCAGAGCGCCGCCACTCGGCGAGGTAGGCATCGGAGCTGCCCTTGCCGGCGCGCATCGCCGCCCGGTCGACGGCTTCCTGGAACCGGGCGGAGAGTTTCACCTTGGCGGTTTCGCGGCCGCGCCTGACCACCACTTGCGCGGGAATGTCACGCCAGAAGATCAGTGTCAGGCTCGCCATTGCAGCCTCTGCGGACGATTGGCAAACGCGGCCAGGTCCTGCCCCAGGCCGCCATAGCCAGTGGATTGAAACCGGTACTCGAGTCCGAGCTGCGCTGCAATCGTC
Source organism: Steroidobacteraceae bacterium (assembly GCA_036397615.1). Lineage (GTDB taxonomy): Bacteria > Pseudomonadota > Gammaproteobacteria > Steroidobacterales > Steroidobacteraceae > SCUD01. Next base: position 11,427 of record DASWIQ010000021.1, on the reverse strand, counting down.
TGCGCTACTGCCGTGGACTCCGCCTTCGGCGCCTGCGCGAGATAGACCAGCCGGCGGTAGTTTCCGAAGTAGGCCGGCAGCAATTCCGGATGCCGGTCGATGCCGAGCCCGCGGATGACCAGGCGCTCGAAGTGACGCAGCAGGAAATCGGTCAGGTAGAAAGTTCCCGGCTCCGCATCGGCGAGGGCCGCGAACACCGCGGGCGTCGCGAAGAATTCGTAGCAATGCGCGCCCGCGATGCGCTCCACCCCCTCTTCGCGCAGCACGGCATCGAGGGCGCCCCGCGTACCGCAGTCGCCGTAGGCGACGAAGATGTCGGCGTAATCGCCGCGGTGCGCGCGGATCTGTTCACGCACGGTTTCCGCGATGCGTTCCGGCCGGTTGTGCAGTTCCGGCGGCAGGCAGACGACGTCGAGCGTGGTCCAGCCATTGGCGCGGCGGAGCGCAGCGACTTCGCGCGCCAGCGCGCCGCAGGCGATCACAAGCTGCCTAGGACGCATGGGCGGCGGCGCGGCGGGCGGCGATGAGTCTCTTCGCGGTCTCGACCGCAATCGCCGCATCGCGGCAATAGGCGTCGGCGCCGACCGCCTTGCCGAATTCCTCGTTGAGCGGCGCCCCGCCGACCAGCACGATGTACTTCTCGCGCAGGTTCTTTTCCTTCAGCGAGTCGATGACGACTTTCATGTAGGGCATCGTGGTCGTCAGCAATGCCGACATGCCGAGGAAATCGGGCTCGTGCTTCTCGAGCGCGGCGAGGTATTTTTCGACCGCGTTGTTGATGCCGATGTCGATGACTTCGAAGCCCGCACCCTCGAGCATCATCGAAACGAGATTCTTGCCGATGTCGTGGATGTCGCCCTTGACCGTGCCGATCACGATCTTGCCGATCGGCTCGACGCCGGTCTCGGCGAGCAGGGGGCGGAGGATTTCCATGCCGCCCTTCATCGAGTTCGCGGCGAGCAGGACCTCGGGCACGAACAGGATGCCGTCGCGGAAATCGATGCCGACGATGCGCATGCCTTCGACGAGGCCCTCGTTCAGCACACGCTCGGGCGCCCAGCCGCGCTCGAGGAATATGCGCGTGGCTTCCTCGACCTCCGCCTTGAGGCCGTTATAAAGGTCGTCGTGCACCTGCTCGGTGAGTTCCGTGTCGTCGAGCGTGCGAAGGTCGAACTCACCCTCTGCGGGTTCAGGCATTTACGCCATCTCCGGTCCTGCCGATGGGCAGGATGTTAAGCGGCAGACCGCTTGGGGACTGGCCGCTTCGCGACAACCACGTGTCCACGGACGACAGGCGGCCGGAGAACTGGGACGCCGGTTCGGGGTTTATCTGTTTATTTGCCGTTCGGCGCTCGGCGGATGGCCGAACTGGCGGCGATAGCACCGGGAGAAATGCGGCGGCGACTTGAAGCCGCAGGACGTCGTGACGTCCATGACCGGCATGGCGGTCTGCAGCAGCAGTTCGCGGGCGCGGCGCAGCCGCATCTCGAGGTAATACTTCTTCGGCACGCAGTCCAGGTGCCGTTTGAAGAGCCGCTCGATCTGCCTTCTCGAGAGCCCTGTCGTCTGCGCGATCTGATCGAGCGACAGCGGTTTCTCGATGTTTTCCTCCATCAGCTGTGCAACCTGGATCATGCTCCGGTGCGACGCGCCGACCTGCGCGCGCAAGGGAACATACTGGCGATCCTCCGCGCTCCGCACGCGCTCGAGCACGAACTGCTCCGACACGAGTTGCGAGATGCGCAGACCGTGCTTCAGCTAGATCAGGTTCAGCATCAGGTCAAGCGGCGCCGTGCCGCCGGAACAGGTGTAGCGCTCACGATCGATGCTGAAGACCTGGTCGTTGAGCTGGACCCGCGGGAATTCCTCGCGCAGCGCCGACAGGTTCTCCCAGTGGATCGTGGCGCGAGTGTTGTCGAGGAGTCCCGCGCGCGCCAGTGCATAGCCGCCGGTGCACAGCGCTCCAAGGGCGACCCGGCGCTCCGCCAGCCGCCGCAGCGCGGTCAGGAGCGGCGCCGAAACCGCATCGCGGACATTGATGCCGCCGCAGACGAACAGGATTTCCACCTTGCCGAGCTTGTCGAGGGCGATAGTCGGCGCGAGATCGAGACCATTGCTCGCGAGCACGGGCCGGCCGTCCAGGCTGACGATCGACCATTCGTAAACAGGCTGGCCCACGACCCGGTTCGCCATACGCAAGGGCTCGACCGCGTTCGAAACGGCGATCAGCGAGTAATTCGGCAGGGTCAGGAAGGCGTATCGGCTCGTCTGCATGTGCCCGCCGAGTATGCCACCGGCGGCGGCGTGGCTGTCCGATTCCGACATGAACCTGTCGCTTTTGGGGCTGCCTGAAGCGCGCCAGCGGCTACACTGCCGGGGGGAATCAGGGGGGTCGCTTCCGATGAAGACTCATGCGCGGGTGGTCGTGATCGGCGGCGGAGTGGTCGGTGTCAGCACGCTCTATCACCTGGCGCACAAGGGCTGGTCGGACGTGGTGCTGCTCGAGCGTGCGGAATTGACCGCCGGCTCGACCTGGCACGCGGCGGGGCTGCTGCCGCTCTTCAACATGAGCTACACGGTCGGCCAGCTGCACAAGTACTCGGTCGACCTGTACAAGCGCCTGCAGGCCGAGACCGGCCAGGACGTCAGTTTTCACGTGACCGGCAATCTGCGCCTCGCGACCTGCCGCGAGCGCATGGACGAATACCAGAAATACTGCGGCACGGCGAACACGATCGGCGTGCCGTTCCAGGTGATCGGACCGCGCGAGGTCAAGGAGCTCTGGCCGCTGGTCGAGCTCGGCGGCAGCGCCGACACGCCCGCGATCGTCGGCGCTCTTTATCATCCGCACGACGGGCACATCGCGCCCGCCGACCTGACGATGGCGCTCCGCAAGGGTGCGCGATCGCGGGGTGCCGCGATCCACGAGCAGACCGAAGTCACGGCGGCGTCACGTACCCGTTCCGGCGAATGGCTATTGAATACGAACAAAGACGATATCGTCGCCGAGCACGTCGTCGTAGCGACCGGGAATTACGCGCGCCAGACCGGTCGCCTGTTCGGCCTCAACGTGCCGTCGATACCGGTCGAGCACCAGTACATCGTTTACGACGAGTCTGCCGAACTGAAAAGTTATCGTCAGAAGGGTGGGCGCGAGCTCGCGGTGCTGCGCGAACCGGACACGTCGTACTACCTGCGCGAAGAACGTCTCGGCTGGATCCTCGGGCCGTACGAAACCGGCGCGCCGGCGCGCTTTGCCGACGGCGTTCCCGAATGGTTCGGCAAGAGCCTGTTCGAAGGCGATATCGACCGGTTGCTGCCTCATGTCGAAGCGGCGCAGAGGCGCGTGCCGGCGCTCGCGAATTGCGGCATCAAGGACGTCGTCAATGGGCCGATCCCGTACACACCGGACGGCAGCCCGATGGTCGGGCCCGCCTGGGGCGTGCGCAATCTCTGGATCAACGAGGGACACAGCTTCGGCATCACCGCGGCCGGCGGTTCGGGATGTCAGCTCGCCGAGTGGATCGTCGAGGGCGAACCGGGCATCGACATGCTGGCGGTCGAGCCGCGCCGGTTCGGGCCGTACACCAGCAAGCGCTACGTCGTGCAGAAGAACGAGGAGACGTACCGGAACGTCTTCGTCATTCATTTTCCGGACGAGGAACGGCCGGACGCGAGACCGCTGAAGACGAGCCCCGTCTACGACAAGTTGAAGCGCATGGGTGCCGTATTCGGCCAGCGCTACGGCTGGGAGCGCGCCAACTGGTTCGCGCCGGCGGGCGTCGAGGCAAAGGACCAGTGGAGCTTCCGGCGCTCGAATTATTTCGAGCACGTCGGGAACGAGTGCAGGCGGCTCCGCGGTGCCGCGGGCGTCATCGACCTGACGCCGTTCACGAAGCACGAAGTATCGGGTCCGGGCGCCGAAGCCTGGCTCGACAAGCTGGTCGCCAACAAGGTCCCGGGCAGGGTCGGGCGCATGGCGCTTTGTCACGCCTTGACTCGCCGCGGCGGCATCCGCTCCGAGTTCACGATCACGAAGCTCGGCGACCAGCATTTCTATGTGGTCAGCGCAGGCGCTGCGGAGCGCTATGACAGCGATTACCTGCAAAAGATGCTGCCGGCGGACGGGTCGGTCACGCTCGCGAACGTCACGACCGCTCGCGGCTGCTTCGTGCTCGCCGGCCCGCGATCACGCGAAGTCCTGGCGAAGATGACGGACCTGCCGCTCGACAACACGGCATTTCCCTGGCTGACCGCACGGACGGGCGAGATCGGCCTGGCGACCGACGTCTACCTGCTGCGCGTGAATTTCGTCGGCGCACTCGGCTGGGAGCTGCATTTCCCGATCGAGTACGCGCATCACCTGTTCGACGCGCTCTTCGCTATGGGTGAGGAATTCGGGATCGGCATGGTCGGCATGCGCGCGATGGAGTCGCTGCGCCTGGAAAAGTCCTATCGCATGTGGGGCAACGACATGACACCCGATTACACGCCCTTTGAAGCCGGCCTCGATCGCTTCATCCGGCTGGGCAAGGGCGAGTTCATCGGCAGGGAAGCGCTGCAGAAGCAACTCGCCGCGGGCGTGCCGAACCGTTTCGTGACGATCGAAGTCCAAGACGTCAGCGATTCCGACCCGCTCGGCAACGAGCCGCTGTTCGATCAGGAGGGCACGATGGTCGGTCGCGCGACTTCCGGCTATTACGGCCACGTGCTCAAGAAGAGTCTGGCAATCGGCTATGTGAAGCCGCTATTTGCCGCCGTCGGTACGCCCCTGCAAATCGAGATTCTCGGTGAGAGGAAGAAATCGACCGTGCTCGTCGACTCGCCCTACGATCCCGAGAACAAGGACCTGAAGGCCTGAGGGCGCCGTCCGACGTGAAGCGGCAATCCTGGTCCGGCCTGTCCCTGCTGTGGAACAGCCTGTCGCGGCATCGCGGCTGGCGCGAGCAGTGGCGGAAGGCGGCGCCCAGGGCCGAATACGACGCGATCATCGTCGGCGGCGGCGGTCACGGCCTCGGAACCGCGTACTACCTTGCCGCCGAGCACGGGCTCTCGAACATCGCCGTGGTCGAAAAGGGCTGGATCGGCGGCGGCAACACCGGCCGCAACACGACGATCATCCGGTCGAATTATCTCTTCGACGAAAGCGCCAGGCTCTATGACCACGCGGTCAAGCTCTGGGAGCAGCTGTCGCAGACCCTGAACTACAACGTGATGTTCTCGCCGCGCGGCGTGATGATGCTCGCGCACACGGTGCATGACGTGCAGGTGCTGAAGCGGCATGTGCATGCGAACCGCTGCAATGGCGTCGACAACGAATGGTTCGCGCCCGCGGAAGCCAAGGCCTTCTGTCCGCCGCTCAATGTCGAGGCGAACATCCGCTATCCGGTGCTGGGCGCCGCGCTGCAGCGGCGTGGCGGCACGGCCCGGCACGACGCCGTTGCCTGGGGCTACGCGCGCGCGGCCGATGCGCTGGGCGTCGACATCATCGAGAACTGCGAAGTCACCGGGATCCGCCGTGGCGCGAATGGCGCGGTTGCGGCGCTCGAGACCACGCGCGGCCTGATCCGCAGCCGCCGCATCGGCGTCGTGGCGGCAGGCAATTCCAGCGTCGTGATGCGCCTCGCGGGCGTGCAACTGCCGCTCGAGAGCTTCCCGCTGCAAGCGCTGGTGTCGGAGCCGATCAAGGCTGTCTTCCCCTGCGTCGTCATGTCGAACAGCATTCACGCGTACATCAGCCAGTCGGACAAGGGCGAGCTGGTGATCGGGGCGGGCACCGACACTTACACGTCATACACGCAGCGCGGCGCGCTGCAAGTCAACATGCACACGCTGGAGGCGATCTGCGAATTGTTTCCGAGCTTTCGCCGCCTGCGGATGCTGCGCAACTGGGGCGGCATCGTCGACGTGACGCCGGACCGCTCGCCGATCATCGGCAAGACGCCGGTGCCGGGCCTGTACGTGAACTGCGGCTGGGGCACGGGCGGATTCAAGGCGACGCCGGGTTCCGCGCAGGTGTTCGCCTGGACCATCGCCAACGACGAACCGCACCCCATCAACGCCCCGTTCACGCTCGAGCGTTTCCGCGACGGCGTGCTGATCGACGAGGCGGCGGCGGCGGCCGTAGCCCACTGAGCTCCCGATGCTGCTGATCGACTGCCCGTGGTGCGGCAAGAGGCCCGAAATCGAGTTCGCCTACGGCGGACAGGCGCATCTCGCGCGGCCGCCCCGGCCTGCGGACGTGGACGACCAGCAGTGGGCGGACTATCTCTATGTGCGAAGCAACCCGAGGGGACTGCACGCCGAGCGCTGGCGTCATGTGGGCGGCTGCGGCCGCTTCTTCAATGCGCTGCGCGATACGACGACCGATCATTTTGCCGCGACTTACCGGATCGGAGAGCGGCCTTGAGCGCATTCCGCACGGCGGGCGGCGGCCGCGTGGACCGGTCCCGCCCGCTGCGATTCAGCTTCGATGGCGCGACATTCGAGGGTCTGCAGGGCGACACGCTCGCATCGGCGCTGCTCGCGAATGGCGTGCACCTGGTCGGGAGGTCATTCAAATATCATCGGCCCCGCGGAATCCTGACAGCCGGCGCGGAAGAGCCGAACGCGCTCGTCACCGTGCGACGCGATGCGGCGCGCTACACACCGAACCTGCGCGCCACGCAGGTGGAACTCTACGAGGGCCTTGCCGCCTCATCGCAGAACCGCTGGCCGAGCCTCGACTTCGACCTGGGGCGCGCAAACGACCTGCTGTCGCCGCTCTTTCCCGCCGGGTTCTACTACAAGACTTTCATGTGGCCGCGCTCCGCCTGGAGCGCGCTATATGAACCGCTGATCCGCGCCGCGGCGGGGCTCGGCCGCGCGCCGGCGCTGCCGGATCCGGACCGGTACGCGACTCTTTTCGCGCATTGCGATGTCCTGGTCGTCGGCGGCGGGCCCGCGGGACTCGCCGCGGCGCTATCCGCCGCGGACGGCGGCGCGCGAGTGATCCTCTGCGATGAACAGGCGGAGCCTGGCGGCTCGTTACTCGCCGACCCGCGACCGCGGATCGACGGTCTCGCCGCAGACGACTGGCTTGAACGGACAGTCGCTGCGCTCGCGCGGCATCCGCGCCTACGGTTGCTCCCGCGCACGACCGCATTCGGCTACTTCCCGCACAACTCGATCGGGCTAAATGAACGACTCACCGATCATCTTGCAGAACCGCGTTCAGGGCAGGCACGCGAGCGGCTGTGGCAGGTGCGCGCGCGCGAGGTCGTGCTCGCGACGGGCGCGATCGAGCAGCCCCTCGTCTTCCCGGGCAACGATCGGCCCGGAATCATGCTGGCCGGCGCCGCGCAGGCTTACCTCAACCGTTACGGCGTGCGCGCCGGATCCTGCGCAGTTGTCGTCACGGCGACGGACGGCGCCTACCAGGCGGCGCTCGACCTGCGTGCCGCCGGCGTGCAGGTCGCCGCAATCGCGGATCTGCGCGGGAGCGCGGATGGCGTCCTGCCGCGGGCGGCGCAGAGCGCCGGCATCGAAACATTGATGAATGTCACCGTGCTCGGAACACGCGGCAATCGCCGTGTCCGCGGCGTCGAACTCGGGGCCGCCGATACCCGGGGCCGCGCGCGGCGGAGAGTGTTTTCATGCGACCTGGTGCTGATGTCGGGGGGCCTGACGCCCTCCGTGCACCTCTTTTCGCAGTCGCGCGGCAAGCTGCAATGGAATGACGCGACGCGGGTGTTTGTCCCGGCGTCATCGGCCGAACGCGAACGCTCGGCCGGCGCGTGTCGCGGCATCTGCGGCCTGGCAGGGGCGCTTGCGGACGGGGCCGCCGCCGGCGCGGCCGCCGCGACAGCCACCGGCCATACCGGCATCGCCCATCGCTTCGAAGTGAGCGGAGACGACGCCGGCCCCGAAGTGTCTTCGCCCGCATCGCCGCGGGCGCAGGCCCGCAGGGGATCGAAAGCGTTCGTGGACTGGCAGAACGACGTGACCGCCGAAGATCTCGCGCTCGCGGCGCGCGAGGGCTTTCGCTCGATCGAGCACATCAAACGCTACACGACCGTCGGCATGGCGACCGATCAGGGCAAGACATCCAATCTCAATGCACTCGGCATCGTCGCCGGGCGCCTCGGCAGATCCATACCTGACGTTGGACATACCACTTTTCGCATGCCGTACACGCCGGTCACGTTCGGCAGTTTCGCGGGCATGGCGCGCGGCGACCTGTTCGACCCGGTGCGCACGACTCCACTGCATGAATGGGCCATGGAAAGGAATGCCGTGTTCGAGGACGTCGGCCTGTGGAAACGGGCGCGCTATTTTCCGCGAGCCGGCGAAGACATGCAGGCTGCCGTCACGCGCGAATGTCTTGCCGTGCGCAACGCCTGCGGAATCTTCGACGCCTCGACACTCGGAAAGATTGCGGTGGCCGGTCCCGATGCGGCCGAGTTCCTGAACCGGCTCTACATCAACAACTGGTCGAATCTGGCCGCCGGTCGCGCGCGCTATGGAATCCTGCTGCGTGACGACGGCTTCATCTACGACGACGGTGTCGTCGCGCGCACCGCCCCGGATCGCTTTCACGTGACGACGACGACCGGCGGCGCGGCGCGGGTTCTCGCGATGATGGAGGATTACCGCCAGACGGAGTGGCCGGAGCTCGAGGCGTGGCTGACATCCACCACCGAGCAGTGGGCGGTCATCGCCGTGCAGGGGCCGCTTGCGCGGCGGGTACTGCAACCACTGGTCGCCGACTTCGACATGTCGGCAGCCACCCTGCCGCACATGGGCGTGGCCTGGGGCAGACTCTGCGGCATCCCGATGATGCTGTTTCGCGTCAGCTTCAGCGGCGAGCTCGGCTTCGAGATCAATGTGCCGGCCGACCGGGGTCGCGCCGCCTGGGAGGCCGTTCACGCCGCCGGCGCCGCGCAGGGCATCACGCCGTACGGCACCGAGACGATGCACGTGCTGCGCGCGGAGAAAGGCTACGTCATCGTCGGCCAGGACACCGACGGCACCGTGACGCCCGGCGATGCGGGTCTCGCCTGGGCGATCGGCCGGGGCAAGGCGGATTTCGTCGGTAAGCGTTCGCTCGAGCGCGCGGCGATGAAGGATCCCCGGCGCAAGCAGCTCGTCGGCCTGCGTACGCGAGATGCCGGCACCGTGCTCGAGGAAGGCGCGCAGGTCGCCGAATCGGCGCGGCAGACGCCGCCGATGAAATTGCTGGGCCATGTCACTTCCTCGTATTTCAGCGCGGCGCTCGGGCATTCGATTGCGCTCGCGATGGTGTCCGGCGGGCGTGCCCGTCAGGGTCAGACCCTGTTCGTGCCGACGCCGGCAGGAGACATCGCGGTCGACGTGACGTCCCCCGTGTTCTACGACCCGGAAGGTGCGAGGTTGCATGACTGATCGTTCCGATTGGTTGCGTACGCTTGCGCCGGCCGCGCGCTTCATCCTGCAGGGCGGCAAGGCGGCTCGTGACGCGGCGGGCGCGGCATTCGGCGTGTCCTTGCCCGAGACTCCCTGTCGTGCGAACTCGCTGGGGAATCGCGCCGCGCTGTGGCTCGGCCCCGACGAGCACCTGCTCCTCGGCCCGGCATCGGACACGCCGATACTCGCCGCCGGCCTCGAGGCGGCGTTGACCGGAATCGCTCATTCACTCGTGGATGTCAGTCAACGCCAGGTCGCGCTGCAGCTTCGCGGGCCGCACGTGGACGCGATCCTGAACAGCGGATGTCCGCTCGACCTCGATCCGGTGGAGTTTCCGCCCGGCATGTGCACGCGCACGCTGCTCGGCAAGGCGGATATCGTACTTTGGCGGCGAAGCGCCGAGGAGTACCATCTCGAAGTGTGGCGCTCCTTCTCGGACTATGTCACGGGATGGTTGCGCATGGCCGAATCAGGGGGATGATCATGCGAAAAATGAAGCGAGCCGACGTTCGTGGTGCCGTGCGGGGCGTGCTGTGCACGGCGCTCCTGTGCAGCGGAGCGCAGCCCGCACTGGCGGACCAGGCGGAAGCGACGCCGTTCGGCGAAGTCGTGGTGACGGCGCAGCGCCGCGAACAGAACATTCAGGACGTCGGCATCGCGGTGACGCCGCTCGCGGCGGATTCGCTGCAGAATCTCAACATCACGACTGCGACCGACATCGTGCGCGCCGTGCCCAGCCTCAAGATGAACGCCTATTCCTCGGCGCAGGTCGTGTTCAACATCCGCGGCGTCTCGCAGAACGACTACGGCGACCAGCAGGAGCCGCCGGTCGCGGTCTACCAGGACGACAGCTACTCGAGCTCGATCAACCTCGCGAGCTTCCCGGTATTCGACCTGGCGCGCGTCGAGACCCTGCGCGGGCCGCAGGGCACGCTGTTCGGGCGCAATGCCACGGGTGGCGCGATCCAGTTCATCTCGAACAAGCCGACCGATGAGTTCGAGGGCTACACCAATCTGACCGTCGGCCGCTTCAATCAGGTCATCCTGGACGGCGCCGTTTCGGGCCCGCTCAGCGACAGCTTCCAGGGTCGCTTCGCCTTCATCGTCAACCAGGACGACGGCTGGATGAATTCCGTCGTGCCCGGCGTGCCCGACCGCGGCGGCAACGACCACTACGCGATGCGCGGCACGCTCGCCTGGCAGCCGAGCGACGCCACCGACGTGGATCTGATCCTGCGTTACCTGGAGGCGGACGGCGAGACCCAGGCCGGACTCTATTCGCACGAGCCTGCCTGCCCGAACGCGCAGTTCCAGGGCGAGTTCACGCCGCCCACGCTCGCCTGCCCGTTCTGGGGCTCGCCCGAGGGTGCGACCGGCAGCGGCTTCCGCGACGACAGCATCATCCCAAGCCGCGGCGGTAATCCGTACGCGACCGCGGAAACGCAGGAGTCCTTTGTCGACCGCGAGATCTTCGGCGCAACGCTGCATGTCTACTCGGAACTCGGCGGCGCGGATCTGGTGGCGATCACCGACTTCCAGGACTCGAGCAAGTTCTACATCGAGGGCGGGGATTCATCGCCCGACGAGGGCGTGTTCTTCTTCCAGGGCAGCGAGCTCCAGCAGATTTCGCAGGAAGTGCGGCTGTCCTGGTCGGCAGGCCAGCACGCGCTGGTCGCCGGCGTGTTCGGCATGTACGTCGACGGCGACTACACCGGCAAGTTTGCCGACCCGTTCTACGGATACGACCCGGACGTCGCGTTCTCGCAGAAGACGACCTCGTACGCGGCCTTCATCCAGGACGAATGGAGCTTCTCCGAGCGCTGGAAACTGATCGGCGGCCTGCGCTACTGGCACGACACGCGTGAGGGCGCGTATTTCGGCAGCGCGCCGGAAGTTCCCGGCCTGACGCCGGCCGTGACGATCATCTTCAACCAGAACGAGATCTTCCCCGGCGGCAGCACGATCACGCCGGACGACGCGAAGAATTCGTTCGACGACGTCACC
>DASWIQ010000020.1:0-5341 GCA_036397615.1 Steroidobacteraceae bacterium | reverse complement strand
AAGGTCGACATGGTCGACGACCCCGAGCTGCTCGAGCTGGTCGAGCTGGAAGTGCGCGAGCTGCTCAACAGCTACGAGTTCCCCGGTGACGACGTGCCGGTCGTGCGCGTGTCGGCGCTGAAGGCGCTGGAAGGCGACGAGGCATACGAGCAGGGCATCCTGGACCTGATGGCCGCGTGCGACGCGAGCGTCCCGGACCCCGAGCGCGACATTGACAAGCCGTTCATCATGGCGATCGAGGACGTGTTCTCGATCACCGGCCGCGGCACCGTTGTGACCGGCCGTGTTGAGCGCGGCAAGGTCAAGGTCGGCGAGGAAGTCGAGCTGGTTGGTCTGCGCGACACCCACAAGACGGTCGTCACCGGCGTCGAGATGTTCCGCAAGCTGCTCGACGAAGGGCTCGCCGGCGACAACGTCGGCTGCCTGCTCCGCGGCATCGGCAAGGACGACGTCGAGCGCGGTCAGGTGCTCGCCAAGCCGGGCACGATCACGCCGCACACGAACTTCGAAGCACAGGTCTACGTCCTGTCCAAGGACGAGGGCGGCCGTCACACGCCGTTCTTCAACAACTACCGCCCGCAGTTCTACTTCCGCACGACCGACGTCACGGGCTCGATCGTTTTGCCCGACGGCGTCGAGATGGTGATGCCCGGCGACAACACGACGATGACCGTCGAGTTGATCGTCCCGATCGCCATGGACGAAGGGCTCCGGTTCGCGATTCGCGAAGGCGGTCGCACCGTCGGCGCCGGCCGCGTCGTGAAGATCCTCAAGTAGACGAAGACAAAGCCTCCGGGTTTGGGGGCCTCGGCAACGAGGGCCCCATAGAGAGGGAGAAAGCACGTTGGCGCAGCAGCAGAAGATACGAATCAGGCTCAAGGCCTACGACCACGAGGTCGTCGACCAGTCCGCGCGCAAGATCGTGGACACGGTGACCCGTACGGGCGCGAAGGTCTCGGGTCCGGTTCCGCTGCCCACCGAGCGGAGCATCTACTGTGTGATCCGCTCGCCGCACAAAGACAAGGATTCGCGGGAGCACTTCGAGATGCGCACGCACAAGCGGCTGATCGACATCCTGGATCCGACGGCCAAGACCGTGGATTCGCTGATGCGCTTGGACCTGCCCGCCGGCGTGGACATCGAAATCAAAGCCGGTGGCGCATGAGCGTGGTCAAAGGCGTCCTCGCGCGGAAGCTGGGCATGACCCAGATCTTCACCGACGAAGGCCGCGCCGTTCCGGTGACCGTCCTCGAGGCCGGGCCGTGCACGGTCACGCAGATCCGCACGCCGGAAAAGGACGGCTACAAGGCGGTGCAGCTCTCCTTCGGCGAGATCAAGGCCAAGCAGCTCAACAAGCCGGCCGCCGGGCACCTGGCCAAGTCGGGCGCCGCTCCGGCGCGTCACCTGGTCGAGTTGCGCACCGACGACATCGAGTCCTACGAGCTGGGCCAAGTGCTCGGACCGGACGTGTTCGCCGCGGGCGACATCATCGACGTGATCGGCTTGACCAAGGGCAAAGGGTTCGCCGGCGCGATGAAGCGCTGGAACTTCGCCGGCAAGCCGCGCACGCACGGCACCGAGCGCAAGCACCGTTCGCCCGGCTCGCAGGGCGCCGGAACCACGCCGGGCCGCGTGTTCAAGGGCAAGAAGGGTGCGGGACGCTTGGGTCACGAGCGCGTCACGATCATGTTGCAGGACGTCGTCGAGGTTGACACCGGCAACGGCCTGCTGCTGATCAAAGGCGCCGTTCCCGGGCCGAAGGGCGCGGTTGTGATGGTGCGTTCGGCCGTGAAGGCGAAGGTGGAGCAGTGAGCGAGGTACAGGTTCATTCGCAAAGCGGTGAGACCGCGGGCTCGGTGACGCTGGACGACAGCGTCTTCGGAACGCAGGTCAACGTGCCGGTCATGCACCAGGTCGTGGTCGCGCAACTCGCGGCCGCGCGCGCCGGCACGCATTCGACCAAGCGTCGCGGCGAGGTCTCGGGCGGCGGCAGGAAGCCGTGGCGCCAGAAGGGCACCGGCCGCGCGCGCCAAGGCTCGACGCGCGCGCCGCACTGGACGGGCGGCGGCGTGGTCTTCGGGCCGCGTTCGCGCGACCACTCGATGAAAGTTCCGAAGAAGATGCGCGCGCTTGCCCTGCGGTCGGCGCTGTCGGATCGCGCCGCCGGCGGAACGATCGCCGTCGTTGACAAGTGGGAGTTCCCCGCGCCGAGCGCGAAGGCGGCCAAGGCGCTGCTGGACGCGATCGGCGTGAAGGGCTCGTCCCTGATCGTGTTCGACGCGGTGGACGAAGCCGCGGTCAAGTCGTTCCGCAACCTCGTCGACGTGCACCTGATCCTGGCATCGCAGATCAACACCTACGACGTGCTGGCGGCCGATTGGATCGTGTTCACCAAGGCCGCGCTCGAGCAGGTCGTCGAAGCGCGCAAGGCCGAGCCGTCGCGTCGCGAGAAGGCGGCCGCGGCGGCCCGATCCGAAACCAAGGGAGGCGAGCAGGCGTGAAGGACTACCGTGACGTGATCCTCTCGCCGGTCGTCTCCGAGAAGTCTTACTCCTCGATCGACCAGAACGTCTACACGTTCGTCGTGGACGACCGAGCGAGCAAGACCGAGATCAAGATCGCGCTCGAGAAGATCTTCGGGGTGCGGGTCTTGAAGGTCAACACGCTCCGGCGTCGCGGAAAGAAGAAGCGCACCGGAATGAGGATGGGAACACGTTCGTCGCACAAGCGCGCCTTGGCCACGTTGGCCGAGGGCGACAAGATCGAGATCTTCCAGCCGAGGTAGACATGGGCGTTCGCAGATACAAGCCGACGACACCGGGCCGACGCGGGGCCTCGGTCTCCGACTATTCGGAGATCACCCGCTCCAAGCCCGAGAAGAACCTGACCGAGAAGCTTTCATCGACGGGCGGGCGGAACTCGAACGGGCGCATCACGTCGCGTCACCGCGGCGGCGGGAACAAGCGGCGCTACCGCCTAGTGGATTTCCGTCGCAACAAGGACGGCGTGCCGGCCAAGGTCTTTTCGATCGAGTACGACCCGAACCGCAACTGTCGTGTGGCGCTGTTGCACTACGCCGACGGCGAGAAACGCTACATTCTCGCGCCCGACAAGCTCGAGGTGGGCGACACGGTCGCGTCCGGCGAAGGCGTCGACATCAAGCCGGGCAACGCGCTGATGCTTCGCAACATCCCGGTCGGCACCGTGGTGCATGGCGTCGAGCTGCGGCCGGGCGGCGGCGCGAAGATCGCGCGCAGCGCCGGCACGTCGGTCCAGTTGCTGGCGAAGGAAGGAACGATGGCGCATCTGCGGATGCCGTCCGGCGAGGTCCGGCTGGTGTCGTCGCAGTGCCGCGCGACCGTCGGCGAGGTCGGCAACGCGGAATGGGAGCTGATCAACTGGGGCAAGGCCGGACGCACGCGCTACAAGGGTTTCCGCCCGAAGGTGCGCGGCGTGGCCATGAACCCGGTGGATCACCCGCTGGGCGGCGGCGAAGGCAAGTCGTCGGGCGGCCGTCATCCGACGAGCCCCTGGGGCAAGCCGGAAGGCCGCACGCGCAAGCAGAAGGCGAGCGACAAGCTGATCGTGCGCCGCCGCAAGACGAAGAAGAGGGGCTAACGGGATGGCTCGTTCGCTGAAGAAGGGTCCGTTCGTCGACGATCACCTGCTCGAGAAGGTCGAGGAGGCGCGGCGGCGCAAGGACAAGCGCGTGATCAAGACATGGTCGCGGCGCTCGACCGTCATTCCCGACATGGTCGGGCTGACGATCGCCGTGCACGACGGGCGCAAGCACATCCCTGTGTACGTGAGCGAGTCGATGGTCGGGCACAAGCTCGGCGAGTTCGCGCCGACGCGAACCTTCCGCACGCACGGCGGAAGCACCAAGGAAAAGGGAACCGGGCCGAGGTAGCTATGGCGACGACGACGAGATCCGCGACCGCGCGCGTTCGCTACGTGCGCATGACGCCGAACAAGATTCGCTTCATGCTGAATCTGATCCGCGGCAAGCATGTGGATGAGGCGCGACGCGTGCTGCAGTTCACACCCAAGGCCGCCTGTCACGAGATTCTGAAAGTTCTCAACGCCGCGGTTGCCAACGCGGAAAACACCTACAACCTCGATCCCGACACGCTCGTCGTGGCGGCTTGCTGGGCCGATGAGGGGCCGACGCTGAAGCGGTGGCAGCCGCGCGCGCTCGGCCGCGCCTACCAGGTCCTCAAGCGCACGTCGCACATCACCGTCGTGGTCGAGCCGAGGGAGGTTTAGTCGCGTGGGTCAGAAGATCAATCCCTACGGCTTCCGGCTCGGCGCCAATCCGGCCTTCAAATGGCGGTCGCGCTGGTACGCCGACAAGCAGTACCTGCCGTGGCTCCAAGAGGACCTTCGCGTTCGCAAGTACGTGCTGAACTCGCTGTCGCATGCCGGCATCGCGTGGATCGACATCGAGCGCAAGGGCGACCGCCTTCAGGTCGACATCTACACGGCGCGCCCCGGCATCGTCATCGGCCGCCGCGGCACCGAAGTCGACCGGATTCGCGACGACCTGCGCAAGTTGACCGGCAAGGAGAACGTGCAACTCAACGTCAACGAAATCAAGCAGCCCGAACTGGTTGCCAAGCTGGTGGCGCAAGGCATCGGCGAGCAGCTCACCTCGCGCGTGTCGTTCCGGCGCGCGATGCGCCGCGGCGTGCAATCGACGATGCGCTCGGGAGCCAAGGGCATCCGCGTGCAGGTCGGCGGGCGATTGGGCGGCGCCGAGATGAGCCGCACCGAGTGGTACCGCGAAGGGCGCGTTCCGCTGCACACGATCCGCGCCGATGTGGACTACGGCCTGTTCGAGGCGCACACCACCTTCGGCCGCATCGGGGTCAAGGTCTGGATCTACCGCGGCGACATCACGGCGGCGCAGCAAGAGAAGGAAGCGCACATCGCGCGCGAGCGGGCTCGCGCCGCGGCCGCCGGCGAGATCGTTGCGCCGGCCCGCCGCAAGACGGGTGGCCGCGCCGCGCCGCGCGGCGTCGCTCAGGACTTGAGCGCGCAACGCACCGCCAAACCAAAAGATGGGCCGAAAGGCAAGAGCGAGGCCAAGCCCGCCGACGTCGCGGTCGTCGAAGCGCCGCCCGTCGAAGAGCCGAAGTCTGAAGCGCCTGTCGTCGAAGCGCCTGCGGTCGAAGCGGTGCCCATCGAAGAGCCGAAGTCGGAGGCGCCGGCTCCCGAGGCGGCCGCCCCGGACGCGGCTGCTCCGGAAACGTCCGTCGACGAAGGGACGGAGGCGTAGTCATGCTCGCCCCGAAGAAGGTCAAGCACCGCAAGCAGCATCGCGGCCGGATGCGCGGTCTGG
>DASWIQ010000019.1:0-3812 GCA_036397615.1 Steroidobacteraceae bacterium | reverse complement strand
GCGGGGCGGCCGCCGCCTCCGTGCTGCTGCCCCTGCTCGAGAACCGCTATGCGGCCGCGGCGACCGTCGCCGAGGACGACCCTGCGCTCGTGACCGGCCGTAAGCGCTTCGACAGCCCCGGCGGCGCCGTCGATTGCTATGTCGCGTACCCGTATGCGGCGCCCGACCGGCGACCCGCGGTCGTCGTCATCCACGAGAACCGGGGACTCAATGCGCACATCGAGGACGTCGCGCGGCGGGTCGCGCTCGCGGGCTTCCTCGCGGTCGCGCCGGACGCGCTCTCCGGCAGCGGCGGCACACCGGCGAACGAAGACGAGGCGCGCCGGCTGATCGGCGAACTCGATCGCGAGCGGGCGCTTGCCCTCTATCTCACGGCCGTGCGATTCGCGGCGGGACACGCACGGAGCACGGGCAAGACCGGCTGCGTCGGTTTCTGCTGGGGCGGCGGCGTGTCGGGCCGGCTCGCCGCGAATTCGGAGGAGCTCGACGCCGCCGTCGTGTTCTACGGCATGCCGCCCGAGGCGGCCGAAGCCGCGAAAATGCGGGTTCCGCTGCTGCTGCACTACGCCGGCCGCGACGCGCGCATCAACGACGCAGTGCCGGCATTCGAAGCCACGCTCAAGGCTGCCGGCGCCCGCTACGAGCTGCACACGTATCCCGACGTCGACCACGCCTTCCACAACGACACTAACGCGGCCCGCTACAACGCCGAAGCGGCGAAACTCGCCTGGACCCGCACGGTGGAATTTCTTTCGCGCGAGCTCGGCGCCTGATCTCGCTCATTCCGCGCGCGCTGCTGGCGGGCCGGGGTAGCTCGCGCGCTCAGAAGAACGGACATTCGCATGCTCGCCACCCCGGCCCGCCGCCACGCGCGCTGACCGGGCGGGGTCCCGAGCGAGCGACTAAAGTTCCGGCGGAGCGAGCGAGGGATGCCCCGCCCGGCCAGCGGGGCGCGGCGGCGTGTGTGTGCTGCGCTAGCCGGCGGCCTTCACGGCGTGGATCAACTCCGCCGCGACCTTCTGCGCGTCTCCGTAGACCATTCGAGTGTTATCCAGGTAGAAGAGATGATTCTCGATGCCTGAGAAGCCGGCGCCCTGGCCGCGCTTGATGACGAGGACGTTTTTCGCCTTGTCCGCGTTCAGGATCGGCATGCCGTAGATCGGGCTGCCCTTGTCCGTTCGCGCGACCGGGTTCACGACGTCGTTCGCCCCGATCACGAGCGCGACGTCCGCCGTGTCGAACTCGGCGTTGATCTCGTCGAGATCGGATATGAGGTCGTAGGGCACGCCCGCTTCCGCGAGCAGCACGTTCATGTGGCCCGGCATGCGGCCCGCGACCGGATGGATCGCGAAGCGGACCATCACGCCCTTGTCGATCAGGAGCTGGCAGAGCTCCCAGACCTTGTGCTGCGCCTGGGCGACCGCCATGCCGTAGCCCGGGATGACGATCACCTTCTGCGCGAAGGCCATCATGACGCCGGCGTCCGAGGCCTCGATCGGCTTCAGCGCGCCGGTGACGCCTTCGGCCGCGGCCGCCGCACCCTCGCCGAAACCCGAGAACAGCACATTGCCGAGCGAGCGGTTCATCGCTTTCGCCATGAGCTGCGTCAGCAGGGTGCCCGCGGAACCGACGACGATGCCCGCGATGATCATGGCCGCGTTCTCGAGCACGAAGCCCTCGAAGGCGACCGCGAGACCGGTGAATGCGTTGTAGAGCGAGATCACGACCGGCATGTCGGCGCCGCCGATCGGCAGCGTCATCGTGACGCCGAGGACGAGCGCGAGAGCGAAAAAGAGGACCACCGCCTGCATCGTCGGATGACCGGAGATGACGAGCGACGCGCCGAGCGCGAGCGTCGCGGCGACGATCAGGAGATTGACGATCTGCTGGCCCTTGAAGCGGAAGCTGCGCTTGATGAGGCCCTGGAGCTTGCCGAAAGCGATCAGCGATCCCGAGAAACTGACGGCGCCGATGAAGGCGCCTGCCGTCGCGAGCGCCGTCACGACCGGACCGTGCGTCGCGGCTGCCGCCGGATCCGCGGCCGCCATGCGGAGCAGCTCGACCGCGGCGATCGCGGCCGCGGCGCCGCCGCCCATGCCGTTGTAGAGCGCGATCATTTGCGGCATGTCGGTCATCGCGACGATGCGGCCCGACCACCAGGCGAGGCCGCCGCCGAGCGCGATCGCCGCGAGCATGAGCGCGAAATTCCCCATGCCGGGGTAGAGGAAGCTCATCAGCGTGCCGAGCAGCATGCCGAAGCCCGCGACGACGATGCCGCGGCGCGCCGTGACCGGCGAGCTCATGGCCTTCAGGCCCATGATGAAAAGGAAGGCGACCAGCAGGTAACTGAGATCGATCGCGAGAGTCGCGACGTGGTCGGGTAGCAGCCCTTGCATCAGGCAGATTCCTTCTTCTTCTGGCCGCTCGCCTTGAACATCTGGAGCATGCGCTCGGTGACGACATAGCCGCCGACCGCATTGCCGGCGCCGAGAACGACGCCGATGAAGCCGATCACCTGTTCGAGTGTCGTGTCGGCTCGGCCGAGCGCGACCATGGCGCCCACGAGCACGATGCCGTGCACGAAATTCGACCCGGACATCAGGGGCGTGTGCAGGATCACCGGCACGCGCGCGATGATCTCGTAGCCGGTGAACGCGGCCAGCATCACGATATAGAGCGCAATTACGCCTTCCATTACTGACCCTCCACGAGCTTGCGGGTGGGTTCGTGGCGGATGCTGCCGTCGTGCGTGACGCAGGAAGCCGCGAACACCTCGTCGTTCCAGTCGATGGCGAGCGCGCCGTCCTTGAACGCCGGCTTGATGAAATTCAGGAGATTGCGCGAGTACATGTCGCTCGCGTGATAGGCGACCGTCGCCGGCAGGTTCACGGGCCCGATGATGCGCACGCCCCCGTGCTCGACGGTTTCGCCCGCGCGCGTGAGCTCGCAGTTACCGCCGCCCTCGGCCAGGAGATCGACGATCACCGCGCCCGGCTTCATGCGCTCCACGGCGGAACGGGAGATGATGCGAGGCGCCGGACGGCCCGGAACACCGGCGGTCGAGATCACGCAGTCCGCCGCGGCGATGCGCGCGTCGAGGACTTCCTGCTGCTTCGCCTTCTCCTCCGCGGTCAGCTCGCGCGCATAACCGCCGGTGCCTTCGGCCACGACGCCGGTCTCGACGAACTTCGCGCCGAGCGAGCGGATCTGCTCGCGCGTGGCGGAACGAACGTCATACGCTTCGACGACGGCGCCGAGCCGGCGCGCGGTCGCGATCGCCTGAAGTCCGGCGACCCCCGCGCCGATCACGAGCACCGTCGCGGGGCGGATCGTGCCGGCTGCGGTCGTCAGCATCGGATAGAACTTGTCGAGCGCGCATGCCGCCAGCAGCACCGCCTTGTAGCCGGCGACGGCCGCCTGCGAGGAGAGCGCATCCATCGACTGCGCGCGCGAGATGCGCGGCACCAGCTCCATTGCGAAACTCGTGATGCGCTTTTCCTTCAGCGCGCGCACGAGCGCTGCTTGCGCATGCGGCGCGAGGAATCCGGCGACGACGGCGCCCGGCCTGAGGCGCGCGATTGCGGCGGCGTCCGGCGGCTGCACGGTGAAAAGGAGATCGGCGTCCGCGAGCACGGCATCCGCGCCGTCGGCGAAGGTCACGTCCTTGTACTGGGCGTCCGGAAAGCGGGCGGCGCTGCCCGCGCCGCGCTCGACCAGGAGCCTGGCCCCCAGGGCCGCCAAGCGGGTGGCGACTTCGGGCACGATTGCGACGCGGTTCTCACCTCGCACGGTCTCTTTCAGCACGCCGATCG
>DASWIQ010000018.1:0-37599 GCA_036397615.1 Steroidobacteraceae bacterium | reverse complement strand
CGCAAGTGTCAACGGGTACATTCGGTCCTCGAACAATTCCCGGGTGATCCGGATTGACGGCGTGAATTCCCAGCGATCCTGCGGCTCTGGATTGAGCCACGCGTGGCGAGGGTAGCTCGCGAGCAGCCGCTTCATCCACGCGGCGCCCGGTTCCTCGTTCCAGTGCTCGATGCTGCCGCCCGGCTGCACGATCTCATAGGGGCTCATCGTCGCGTCTCCGACGATCACGAGCCGGTAGTCCTGGCCGTAAGTGCGCATCACCCGCGCGAGCGGCGTGCGCTCGCCATGACGCCGGCGGTTGTCCTTCCACACCGATTCGTAGATGAAGTTGTGGAAGTAGAAATATTCGAGATGCTTGAATTCGCCTCGCGCTGCCGAGAAGAGCTCCTCGCAGATCCGCACGTGATCGTCCATCGATCCGCCGATGTCGAGGAAGAGCAGCACTTTGACCGCGTTGTGCCGCTCCGGGATCATGCGGATGTCGAGGAGGCCCGCGCGCCGCGCGGTCGAGTCGATCGTGCCGTCGAGATCGAGGACTTCGGCTGCGCCCTGACGGGCGAAGCGCCGCAGACGCCGCAGCGCCAGCTTGACGTTCCGGGTCCCGAGTTCCACCGAATCGTCGAGGTTCGCGAATTCGCGCCGCTCCCAGATCTTGACCGCGCGACGATTGCCCGCGGTTTCGCCGCCGATGCGCACGCCTTCCGGGTTGTAGCCATGCGCACCGAAAGGGGACGTGCCCCCGGTTCCGATCCACCGGCTGCCGCCCTGGTGCCGCGCCTTCTGCTCGGCGAGGCGCTTGCGGAGCGTCTCCATCAATGCGTCCCAGCCGCCGAGTGCCGCGATGCGCGCCTTGTCCTCGTCGGAGAGCGAGAGCTCGAAGTCCTTTTTCAGCCAGTCCGCGGGGACCTCCGCCGCGAGCAGGGCCTCTGTCAGCTCCTGCGCGCCCCTGAAATGCGCGGCGAACACGCGGTCGAAACGGTCATAGTGGCGCTCGTCCTTGACGAGCACCGCGCGCGCGACCCAGTAGAACTCCTCCGCCGACAGGCCGATCAGCCGCGCCGCGAGCGCCTCGAGGAGCGCGAGGAATTCAGTGATGGATACCGGCACTCCGGCGGCGCGCAGCATCAGGAAAAAGCGGATCAGCATGGGCCGGCCATGCGGCGGCGTCTCAGCCGGGACGGCCCGCGCGCCGGTTCAGGAACACGAGCTGCTCGAAGAGATGCACGTCCTGCTCGTTTTTCAGGAGCGCGCCGTAAAGCGGCGGGATCGAGGACTTCGCGTCGTCGCTGCGCAGCGCCTCCGGCGGGACGTCCTCGGCGAGCAGCAGCTTGATCCAGTCGAGCAGTTCCGACGTGGACGGCTTTTTCTTGAGGCCGGGCACGTCGCGGATCCGGTAGAACGCGGACAAGGCCTCGGCCAGCAATGACTTCTTGAGCCCCGGGTAGTGCACCTCGACGATCTGTTCCATCGTCGCGCTGTCCGGAAAGCGGATGTAGTGGAAGAAGCAGCGGCGCAGGAATGCGTCCGGTAGTTCCTTCTCGTTGTTGCTGGTGATGAAGACGATCGGCCGCTCGCGCGCCTTCACGAGCTGCCGCGTCTCGTAGACGTAGAATTCCATCCGGTCGAGCTCGCGCAGCAGGTCATTCGGAAATTCGATGTCGGCCTTGTCGATTTCGTCGATGAGGAGCACGGCCCGGCGCTCGGACTCGAACGCGCGCCACAGCATGCCGGGCACGATGTAGTTCGCGATGTCCTTGACCCGCTCGTCGCCCAGTTGAGAATCCCGCAGCCGCGAGACGGCGTCGTACTCGTAGAGCCCCTGCTGGGACTTGCTGGTCGACTTGATGTGCCACTCGAATAGCGGCGCGCCGAGCGAATGCGCGACTTCCTGGGCCAGTTGCGTCTTTCCGGTGCCCGGCTCGCCCTTGACCAGAAGCGGCCTGCCGAGCGCGATCGCGGCGTTGACGGCGAGCGCGAGCTCGCCGGTCGCGACGTAGCTGTCGGAGCCGTCGAAGCGGCCTGCGGCGCGGTCTTTCAACTGGTCTTGGCGGGTGCGGCCTTGGCCGCGAGCTGCTTGAGGTCCGTGAGCACGACTTCGGAGTGGCCCTTCGGGTCGACTTTCACGTAGTGCTTCGCGATCCGGCCCTGCGGGTCAATGATGAACGTGTCGCGCCGGGCAAGTTCCGCGATGCCGACGTATTTCGTCAGCGTGCCATACGCGGTCGCGGTCTTCTTTTCGGAATCCGCGAGGATCGGGAAGGGCAGGCTGTGTTCGTCGGAGAAGGCCTTGTGCGAGGCCACGTCGTCCACGCTCACGCCCAGGATCGCCGCGCCGAGTTCGCGGTACGCGAAGATGTTGTCGCGAAACTCGCAGGCCTGCGTCGTGCAGCCGGGCGTGTTGTCCTTCGGGTAGAAGTAGAGAACCACCCACTTGCCTTTGTAGTCGGAGAGGGCATGCAACTTTCCGGTCTGGTCCTGGAGCTTGAAGTCGGGCGCGGCGGCTCCGACGGCCGGCGGCTCCCCGGCAAGCGAAGCGGCGCTCAGGAGAAGCGCGCCAAGAGCGGCAGTGGCGCCATGCAGGAAACGCGTCATGTCGGGTCCTCCGGTTGGGTCGATCGGGCGGGGCCGCCTCGGCGGGCGCGTGGATAGCATAGTATCGCGGCCTGCCGTCAAATGACCACGATGCAGCGCAGGGGTTCCCCGGTATGAACGAGCCGACGCCGATTGACCGGGCCGCCCGCCCGCGCATCGCGCTCGTGCTGCCGGGCGGCGGCGCGCGATCCGCCTACCAGGTCGGGGTGCTGCACGCGATCGCGGGCTGGTATCCGCCGAATGCGCCGCTTCCCTTCGCCGTGGTCTGCGGGACCTCGGCCGGCGCGATCAATGCGGCCGTCCTCGGCGCACACGCCGGCGATGTCAGGCAGGCGACGGCCGCACTGGTCCGCGTCTGGGGCGGTTTTCACATCGAGCAGGTGTTTCGCGCGGGTACGACCGACATGCTGCGCTCGGGCCTGCACCTTTTCCTCGCGCTCTTTACGGGCGGATGGCTGCTGCCGATGCCGCGCGCCCTGCTCGACAACTCGCCGCTCCGGGAGCTGCTCGCAAACAAAGTGGATTTCGCGGGCCTGCGGCGGATGCTCGAGTCTGGCACGACGGACTCCGTCGCGATCACGGCGACCTCGCTCACGGGCGGCGAATCCGTCACCTTCGTCGAGACCGCGCGATCGTTCATGCCCTGGGATCGCGCCGCGCGCCGCGGCGTCGCGGTCCGTCTCGACGTCGACCACCTGATGGCGAGCGCGGCGATTCCGCTGCTATTTCCGCCGGTGGCCATGGACGGCGCGCATTTTGCGGACGGGGCGATGCGGCAGTCGACTCCGCTTGCGCCGGCGATTCATCTCGGCGCGGAACGGATCCTCGTGATCGGCGTGCGCCGGCCGGGCCGCACGAGCGCGGCGGCCGGACCGCCGCCGAACATGGCCGAGCAATTCGGATTCATGCTCGATTCGCTGTTCACGGAAGGCCTTCATGCCGATCTCGAGCGACTCAACCGCATCAACGCGCTCCTCGGGCACCTCCGGTCGGGGCCTGCGCCGCTCGGCATGCGCCATGTCGAGAGCATGCTGCTGCTGCCGGACCGGGATCCGAGCGAAGCCGCGATCCGTCACCGTATGGCGATGCCCGGGACACTCAGGGCGCTCCTTCGGGTTCTCGGCGCGCGCGGCGCGCGCGGTGGCAGGCTGCTGTCCTACCTGCTCTTCGAATCGGACTTCACGCGCGAGCTGATCGAGGCCGGGGAACGCGACGCGAATGCCCGGCGTGCCGAGATCGGGGCGTTTCTCGGTCTCGACCGGGAGTTCGGCGCCAGACTCGATTGAGTTCCTAGACCAGGAACAGCGTGCCGAGCCCGAGGAGGGCCGCGAAGCCGACGACGTCGGTGACGGTCGTGAGTATCACGCCGCCCGCCAGCGCCGGATCGATTTGCAGGCGCTTGAGCATCAGCGGGATCAACACGCCGGCGGCCGCGGCCGCGGTCAGGTTGATCACGATCGCCACGAAGATCACCGCCGCAATGTCCCAGGTGCCGAACCACACCCAGGTCGTCAACGCGATGACCGCCGCCCAGGCGAGGCCGTTCAACGCGCCGACGCCCAGCTCCTTGAAGAAGAGCCAGCGCGCGTTGGAGGCCTGCACGCGCCCGAGCGCGATGCCGCGGATGATGAGCGTGACCGTCTGGGTCCCGGCGATGCCGCCCATGCTGGCGACGACCGGCATCAGCACGGCGAGCGCGACCACCTGTTCGATCGTGGCCTCGAACAGTCCGACGACCCAGGATGCAAAGAGCGCGGTCACGAGGTTGATGCCGAGCCACAGTGCGCGGCGCCGGGCGGATTTGCGGACGCCGCTGAACACGTCGCCTTCGTCGTCGAGACCCGCGGCGGCGAGCGTCACGTGCTCGGCCTGCTCGCGCACCACGTCGACCACGTCGTCGATGGTGATGCGGCCGAGCAACTTGCCTTCGGCCGAAACGACCGCCGCCGAAAGCAGGTCGCGCGATTCGAACAGGTTCGCGACCTCGTGGGCCGGCAGCTCCGGCGGAATCGGCGCGACCTCCGGGTCCATCTGCGCGCTGACGAGCGTTTCGGGATCCGCGGTCAGCAGCCGCGTGACGGGCAGCGCGCCGAGGTAATGATCGTTGCGATCGACGACGAACAGGCGATCCGTCGGCTCGGGCAACTCGCCGCGCATGCGGAGGTAACGGAGCACGGCTTCGAGCGTGACGTCCGGCCGCACGGTGACCGTGTCAGTGTTCATCAGGCCGCTCGCCGTGTCGCCCGGGAACTCGAGCACTTGCGAGAGCCGGTCCCGGTCCTGCTGGTCCATGGAGCGCAGAACCTGGCGCATCACCGCTTCCGGCAGCTCGACCAGGAGGTCCGCCAGGTCGTCGGTCGCGAGCCCCTCGGTTGCGGCGACCAGCTCGTCGGGTTGCATGCCGGCCAGAAGCTCGCTGCGCACGTCCTCGGAAAGCTCGACCAGCACGTCGCCTTGCGTGCCCGGCTCGACCAGCTCCCAGGCGAGCAGGCGCCGGCGCGGCGGCAGCGACTCGAGCAGGAGGGCGATCTCGGCGGGGTGCAGCGCCGCGACCATGCGATCCGCGCCGCGGAGGCTGCCGGCGAGCGCGGCCTGGATCGCCGCGATCCGCGAGCCGCGGTCGTCACGCGGGGGCGCGGCTTCGGTCACTTGGGCAGCGCGTTGTGGCGCACGAGGAGCTGCGGATACTTCTGCCGGAAATGCGCCGCCAGGCGTTCCGCCAGATACACCGAACGGTGCTGGCCGCCGGTGCAGCCGATGGCGATCGTGAGGTAGCCGCGATGCGCTTCTTCGTATTCCGGCAGACGGCTTTCGAGGAAGCGGATCAGGTCCGCGACCATGCGTTCGACGCGGGGGCTCGACTCGAGAAACGCGATCACGCGGGCGTCCAGCCCCGTCAGCGGCTGCAAGGCAGGCTCCCAGTACGGATTCGGCAGGGTGCGCGCGTCGAACACGAAATCGGCGTCGCCGGGCGTCCCGTGCTTGAAGCCGAAGGATTCGAACAGGATCGAGAGCCGGCCCGGTGCCTGCGGCTCGACGCGCTTGGCGATCAGGTCGCGGAGTTCGTGGACGCTCATGCGCGAGGTGTCGATGACGAGATCCGCGCTGTCGATCAGCGGGTGGAGCAGGCGGCGCTCCTCGGCGATGGCGTCGGCGAGGCTCCTGCCGGCGCCCGCCAACGGATGGCGTCGCCGGGTTTCCGCGTATCGCCGCAGCAGCACCTCGTCCTCCGCATGGAAGTAAAGCACCTCGCAGCGCAGTCCCGCGCGGCGGAGATCGGCGACGAGCGCCGGGATCGAGGCGAGATCGTCAGGACGATTGCGCGCATCGAGTCCGACGGCCAGCCGCCGGTAGATCGGCTCCTCGGTGCGCAGCGAATGCGAGACGAGCGCCTGGACGAGGCCCGCCGGGATGTTGTCGATGCAGTACCAGCCGAGATCCTCCAGCATGTTGAGCGCGACGCTCTTGCCGGAGCCGGAGAGCCCGCTGACGACGACGAGACGTATCATCGCGATCCGACTCAGGCGGGCCGGCCCCGTGCGACGTCCGCCGCGTGATGATCGCTCTGCTTCTCCTTGTGCTTGCGCAGGCGGCGGTCGAGCTTGTCCGCGAGCGCGTCGATCGCGGCGTACATATCGCCGTCCTTCGCATCCGCGTGAATCACCGCTCCGCTGACGCCGAGCGTCGCCTCCGCCTTGTGCTCGAGCTTCTCGACGGTCAGCACGCAGTGCACGTCGATCACCTGCTCGAAGTGCCGCAGGACGCGGTCCAGCTTCTTCCGGACGTAATCGCGCAGCGGCGGAGTGACTTCGATGTGGTGGCCGGTCAGCGTCAAGTGCATGGTCGGATCCTCCTTCCTTTCATGTTCTTGGGTTCCGTTCAGCGCGCCGCGGCCTGACGCCGCGCGCTCGACGGCGCGATACCGAGCGCCTCGCGATACTTGGCGACCGTCCGCCGCGCCACCTGGATGCCGTCGGCCGCCAGCATTTCCACGATCTGCTGATCGGACAACGGGTGATCGTCCTGTTCCTGCGCGATCAACTTGCGGATCCTCGCACGGATGGCAGTCGAGGAAACGCCTGCGCCGTCCTCGCCGGGCACATGGCTCGAGAAGAAGAATCGGAATTCGAACACGCCGCGCGGCGTGTGCAGGTACTTGCCGGTCGTGACGCGGGAAATGGTCGACTCGTGCATCTGCACGGCCTCGGCCACGTCGCGCAGGATCATCGGCTGCATCGATTCCTCGCCCCGGTCGAGAAACGCCTGCTGCCGCTCGACGATCGTGCGCGCGACGCGAAGCATCGTGTCGTTGCGGATCTCGAGGCTGCGCAGCAGCCAGCGCGCCTCCTGGAGCTGCGTCCTGAGCACTGCGTGCTCCGGCGCGCGCGTGATCATTCCGGCATAACCCTCGTTCAACCGGATGCGCGGCAGCGCCATCGGATTCAGCTCGACGAGCCAGCCCTGCGGCGTCCGGCGCGCATAGACGTCCGGGACGACGTATTCGGTACGCAGCGCCTGGAATGCCGCGCCGGGCCGCGGATGGCAGCTGCGAACGAGCGCGAGGGCCACGTCGAGTTCGTCGCCACTGCAGTGCATCTCCCGCTGCAATGCCGAAAACTGCTGGGCGGCGACCAGCTCCAGGTGATTGCGGGCCAGGGTGCGCGCGGACTCGAGCCCCGGCGTCGCAGGATCGAGCTGCGCGATTTGCAGCTCGATGCATTCGGAAACCGATCGCGCGCCGACACCGGCAGGATCGAACTCCTGGATGATCGCGAGCACCCATTCCACGACGCTGACGTCAGCGCGCACTTCGCCCGCAATGGCATCGGCGATCGCCGTGGTGGATTCCGTCAGGTAGCCGTCGTCATTGATCGCGTCGATCAGCGCCCGCCCGATCGCGACCGGTCCCGCCGGCAGGTGCGCCAGTTCGAGCTGCGACATAAGGTGATCCTGCAGCGTGCGTCCGGATTCGTCGGCCAGGTCGACGTCGCCCTCGCCGGAACCCGACCAGGGCGTTTCCGATTCCGCGGCATTCGGCTCGGTCCATTCGTCGCCGATCTCGACGACCGGCTCCGGTTCGCCGCCGGCGCCGGCCTCGGCGGATTCCTGGCCGGGCAGGGAATCCATGGCCCAGGTGGATTCGAAGTCTTCGTCGGCTTCGAGCAGCACGTTGTTCTCGAGCGCCTGCTGCACGTGGGCCTGCAATTCGATCGTCGACAATTGCAGCAGGCGTATGGCCTGTTGCAGCTGCGGCGTCATTGTCAGCTGCTGGCCGATTCTGAGCTGCAGGCTGGGTTTCATCATGCGGCGGCGGCGCCCTCGACGGCGGCCCCGCGGGCGGCGAAGGCCGCGCCGTCAGAGCCGGAAATCCTGCCCTAAGTAGACCTTGCGAACCTCTGGATTTGCAAGGATCTCGTCCGCGGTTCCGGAAGCGAGGACGGTGCCCTGGTTGACGATGTAGGCGCGGCCGCAAATTCCGAGCGTTTCCCGCACGTTATGGTCGGTGATCAGGACGCCGATACCGCGCTCGGCGAGGTGCCTGGCAATGCGCTGAATGTCGTGCACGGACAGCGGATCGACGCCGGCGAACGGCTCGTCCAGCAGGATGAAAGCGGGATCCGCCGCAAGCGCGCGTGCGATCTCGACGCGCCGGCGCTCGCCGCCCGACAGGCTCATGCCGAGGTGATCCCGGAGGTGCGCGACATGCAGTTCTTCGAGCAGGCGTTCGAGCGATTCGTCGCGCGCCGCGGAATCGAGGTCGCGGCGTGTCTCGAGAATGGCCATCACATTGTCGACCACGGTCAAGCGGCGGAAGATCGAGGGTTCCTGCGGCAGGTACCCGAGCCCGCGCCGGGCGCGAGCGTGCATGGGCAGCGCGGTGATGTCCTCGCCGTCGAGCTCGATGCGGCCGCCGTCGCAGGGCACGAGGCCCACGATCATGTAGAACGCGGTCGTCTTGCCCGCGCCATTGGGGCCGAGCAGCCCGACGACCTCGCCGCTTTCGATCGAGATCGACAACGACGAGACCACTTTGCGCTTGCGATAGCTTTTTTCGAGCCCCGTCGCCGAAAGCAGGCTCATGACGGAGGCTTCGGCGTTTCCGGGGGCTTTTCCTCCGGCTGGATCGTGATCACGACCGGTTCCCGGGAGATGACGCGCTGGTTGGCGGTGCTGTAAACGAGGGTCGCGCCAGTGATCTCGGTGCGCCCGTCGAAAAGCCAGGCGTCGCCGGCGAGTTCCACGGCGCCGCGACCGAGGTCATAGTCGATGCGGTTCGCGCGGCCCTGGGCGTGTTCCTCCTTGCGCAGCTGCTCGAAGATCGCGGGCGCTCCGGTCACGGTCGCGCTCGCGATCTGGCCGCCGGTGAAGCGCACGCGCGCCGTATCGCTCGCGAGCGTGGACTCGGGCATGGTGATGCGCACGGTCCCGTTGAACTCCCAGCGGCTCTCCTCGAAGTCGAGCCCGCTCGCGACCGCGCGATCGGCCGTGATCCGGATCTGGCCCTGCGTGATCGTGATCGCATTGAACACGAGCACGCCGTTCTGGTAATCGAAATCGGACGAGCGCGCCAGAACCTGGATCGGGATTTGCTCGCGTTCCTGCGCCTGCGCCGCGTGGACGGTGGCGCCGCAAAGCAGGGCGATCAAGATTGCGTCAGGGCGTGAAGTGGCCATTGACGTCCGATTCCAGTCGCAGGTTGCCGGCTTTCAGGTCGGCGCGCATGCCGAGCGCCTTGATCCGGTGCATTCCGAGCGCGAGCTCGACCGGGCTTTTCGTCTGCGCGGTTTCGCTCACCGTGTCGAGCGTCATCCGCGCCGTCTCGAGTTCGGCGGCGCGCGCGTCCTCGCCCGGCTCACCGCGCAGGTGCACGTCACCTTCGAATTCGACGACACGGCCTCCCGGGGGAACGCGCGCCTCGGCCGCTGTCAGGTGCCATCGCTTTCCGGTCGGGGCGTGGTAGTCGACCGCGACGTCCGCGAGCCGGACCACGCCGCTCGCCGGGTCTTCGATGGCCGAGATGGACTGGAGACCGATACGCAATGCGCCGTCAGCGCCGAATTCCTCGAGGTCCACGCCGGTGAGGAAGTATCCCGGCCTCTCGACAGCGGCCGATTCCGCCGCCGGATCGCGGTCGAAAAGGCGCCATTGCACCAGCACCGCGACGAACGCGACGAGCCCGGCGATCAGGAGGATCCGGGCGATCATCCGGCTCCGCCCCTTGCTGCCAGCAACCAGTCGCAGAACTCGCGCACGGCGCCGCGGCCACCACGCGCGCGGGTCACATGACCGGCCGCGGCCAGGACATCCGGATGGGCATCGGCGACAGCCGCCGGCAGGCCGACGGCCGACATGAGGCCGAGATCGGGCGTGTCGTCGACCAGGCAGGCAACGCGGCGCGCGTCCATGGAATTCCGTTTCAGGAGTTCCGCGAGCGCGCGCGCTTTGTCGCCGACGCCCTGCGCGACGTCGCTGACGCCGAGTTCGCGCATGCGCGCCGTGACCGCGCCCGAGCGTCGGCCGGAAATCACGGCGACGCCGATTCCGGCCGCGATCAGCATCTTGATGCCGTGTCCGTCGCGCACGTCGAAAACCTTCAGATTCTCGCCGTCCGGACCGTACCAGAGTCGGCCGTCGGTGAGCACGCCGTCGACATCCAGCACGACGAGCGATACGTCGGCGGCCGGCGTCACATCACCCCCGCCCGCAGCAGGTCGTGCACGTTCAATGCGCCGATCAGCACGCCATTTCCGTCGAGCACGAGCAGGCCGTTGATCGAATGTTTTTCCATCATCAGCACGGCTTCGGCCGCGAGTTCCTGGGGACCGATCGAGCGGCAGCCCCGCGTCATCACGTCGGCCATCGTGCTCTTGTGGATGTCGACCCGGCGGTCTAGCGCGCGCCGCAGGTCGCCGTCGGTGAAAATTCCGACCACTCGGCGATCGTCGTCGACGATCGCGGTCAGGCCGAGGCGCTTGCGTGACATCTCGAGCAAGCCTTCGGGCAAGGGCGTCTCCGGTCGCACGGTCGGCAGGTCGTCGCCACGCCGCATGACGTCCGAGACGCGCAGCAGCAAGCGGCGTCCGAGCGCGCCACCCGGATGCGAGCGGGCGAAATCCTCCTCGGTGAATCCGCGATGCTTCAGGAGCGCGACGGCGAGCGCGTCGCCCATCGCGAGCGTCGCCGTCGTGCTGGCGGTCGGCGCGAGATTCAGCGGGCAGGCTTCGGCGGGCACGCTGATGTCGAGGTGGGCGTCCGCCTCGCGGGCGAGTGTCGACATCGCATTGCCGGTCATGGCGATGAGCGGCGCATCCATGCGCTTGAAGAGAGGCAGGATCGTCAGCAATTCCGCGGTTTCGCCGGAATAGGAAATCGCGAGCACGACGTCGCCCTTGGCGACCATCCCGAGATCCCCGTGACTCGCTTCCGCAGGGTGCAGGAAGAATGCGGGCGTGCCCGTGCTCGCGAGCGTCGCCGCAATCTTGCCGCCGACGTGGCCGGACTTGCCCATGCCGGAGACCACCACGCGGCCGGGGCAGGCGAGCAGCATCCGGCAGGCCATCGCGAAGTCGTCGCCCAACCGGTCGACGAGCGCGGCGACGGCGCGGGCCTCGATCCGGAGCGCATCGCGCCCCATCTCGACCAGGCGCTTGCTGTCGGCGGCGTCATTCATCGTGATAGCGCGGCATTCCGGTGCAGTCCGGCATCATACACCGGCGTTTCCATGGTGCCCGGTCGGATCGGATGGTGCCGGGTCGTACTTTCGTACTTTTGAAGGCCGCCGAGCAAAAGTACGAAAGTACAACCCGGCACCAATGGACCGGCACCGTTAGAATGGTGCGATGACGCCGGCCGACATCAGCCAGCAGATCGAAATGGCGCTGCCTGGGGCTACGGTCCGCGTCGTGTCCGACGACAACGTGCATTTCTCGGCGCTTGTGATTGCGCCGCAGTTCGTGGGCATGCGGACCCTGCAAAGGCACCAGCTCGTCTATCGCGCGCTCGGCGGCGCGATGGGCGGCGAGATCCACGCCCTGTCGCTCGAAACGCCGTCCCCCGACGAATGGGCGGGACGCAACGCCGGCTGAGGAAAAACGCCTCTGGACAAACTGCAGATCACCGGCGGCAGGCGTCTCGACGGCGAGGTGCGCGCCTCCGGCGCGAAGAATGCCGCATTGCCGATTCTCGCCGCGGGCCTCCTGGCCGATGGCCCGGTGACGATCGACAACGTGCCGAAGCTTCACGACGTGACGACGATGATCCGGCTGCTCGGACGAATGGGCGTCGCGGTGAAGGCTGGCGGGGGAATGCGCATCGAGGTCGATGCACGCAGACTCGGCGAGCCGGTCGCTCCCTATGAACTGGTCAAGACCATGCGCGCCTCGATCCTCGTGCTCGGGCCGCTGCTCGCGCGCCATGGCGAGGCGCGCGTATCGCTGCCGGGCGGCTGCGCGATCGGCGCGCGTCCGGTCAATCTTCACGTCGCGGGTCTCGAGGCCATGGGCGCCGAGATCTCGATCGAGAACGGATACATCCATGCGAAGGCCGGGCGGCTCCGCGGCGCGCGCATTGTGCTCGACACCGTGACCGTCACCGGCACCGAGAACCTCATGATGGCGGCGACGCTTGCCGGCGGCCGCACCGTGATCGAGAACGCCGCGCGCGAGCCGGAGGTCGCCGACCTTGCGGGCTTCCTGACGGCGATGGGCGCGAACATCGCGGGCGCGGGCACCGACACGATCGTGATCGAGGGACGCGATCGCCTCGGCGCCTGCGAATATACGGTGCTGCCGGACCGCATCGAGACCGGTACGTTTCTCGTCGCGGGCGCAATCACGGGCGGTCGCGTACGCGTGGCCGACACGCGCCCCGATCATCTCGACGCCGTGATCGCGAAATTGCGCGAGGCCGGTGCCGTCGTCACGGTGGGCGCCGACTGGATCGAGGTCGACATGCGGGGACGGCGTCCGGCCGCGGTGGACATCCGTACGGCGCCGCATCCCGGATTCCCCACCGATATGCAGGCGCAGTTTGCGGCGCTCGACGCCGTCGCCGACGGCGTCGCCACGATTGTCGAGACGATCTTCGAGAACCGCTACATGCACATGCTGGAGCTGCGCCGTCTCGGCGCCGACGTGCGCATCGAGGGGCACACCGCGGTGATCCACGGTGTTCCGCGCCTGTCCGGTGCGCCGGTCATGGCGACCGATCTTCGCGCCTCGGCGAGCCTCGTGCTGGCCGGCCTGGTGGCGGAAGGAACTACCGACGTGCAGCGCATCTATCACATCGACCGGGGCTACGAGCGCATCGAGGAGAAGTTGAGCCGCCTCGGCGCCGATATCCGGCGCCTGCCGGGCCCGAGTACCTGAAAGCGGCGACTCAGGAAGAGCGTGACGCCCCGGCTTCCTGGGGCCGCTCCATGACTTCGATCCGCACGTTGTGCTCCAGGCCGTCGCTTTCGGCGGACTCGCGGCGCCAGAGCCTGAGCCGCACGCCCTGGCCGGGTTTCAGCATCGCGACGCGTGCAAGCAGGTCCTGCGCGCCGCGGAGCGGGCTGCCATTGACCTGTGTGATGACGTCACCGCTCGCAACGCCCTGCGTATCGGCCGGGCTTCGCGGATACACATAGCGGACGAATACCGACCCGTCGGGCACCCCGGTCTGCTCGACCTCGGCCGCGCTCAGATTGCGCGGCACGACGCCGATCCAGCCGCGCACGACCTTGCCGTCGCGCAGGATCGCATTGACGACGCCGCGCACGAGATCGACCGGAATGGCGAAACCGATGCCTTCGATGCCGGCCTGGCGCCCGGCGATCGCGCTGTTGAGGCCGACCAGCTTTCCCGTGGCGTCGATGAGCGCACCGCCGGAATTGCCGAAATTGATCGCGGCGTCGGTCTGGATGAAATTCTCGAATGTCGTGACGCCCAGCTGCCCGCGGCCGGTGGCGCTCACGATGCCCTGCGTGACCGTGTGATTGAGGCCCAGGGGATTGCCGATCGCGAGCACGGGCTCGCCGACCCGCAGCCTGTCTGATCGGCCGAGCGGCATGATTGGCAGCGTGCCGAGGCTGATCTTGAGCACGGCGAGATCCGTGTCCCGATCCACGCCGACCAGCGTCGCGGCCGCCTCTCGGCCGTCCCGAAGCTGGACGCGCACCTGGGTCGCGCGGGCGATTACGTGATAATTCGTGACGACGTGGCCGTGGACGTCGAAGATGATGCCGGAACCGAGGCTTCGCTCGACGCGCTCGCGATAGTCGGGCCACACCTCGCCGAACAGCTGGCCGAATTGCGGCGGCACGCCCGCGACGTTCGGCAGGACGACGCGCCGCTCGGTGTAGATGTTGACGACCGCCGGCGCTGCGGCCTCGACGGCGTCGGCATAGCTCACGATCTGCGGCGGCGGCGTGGCGATTTCTTGCGGTCTTGCGGCGGTGTCGGGCGCGTCGGCCGGCAATGCGGAATTCTCGGGAGGCGACGCGGCAGGCGGAGTCTCCTGCGGCGCCGGGCGCAGCAACACGAACGCGAGCGCCGCCGCGAGTCCGAGCGCGACCCAGGGAGAAATCCAGCGCAACCAACCCGGTATGACCGACATGAACGTGGCCGTCTCCGATCGCCCGTGTGTTGCCGTGTATAATGCGACAATCCCTGCAACGAACGAAAATCGATCGATGAGCGAAGCAATCGACAGGGGAAGGCGGCAGCTCCTGACCGTGGCGACGACCCTGACCGGAGCCGTCGGCGTTGCATTCGCCGCCGTTCCGTTCCTGGCGTCCTGGAAACCGAGCGCGCGGGCGAAGGCGCTGGGAGCGCCGGTCGAGATCGATATCAGCAAGCTCGAGCCGGGCGCGATGCTCAAGATCGAATGGCGCGGCAAGCCCGTCATGGTCGTGCGGCGCACGCCCGAGATGATCGCGAAGCTCGACTCGCATGACGATACGCTCGCGGATCCCGCCTCGAATAACTCGCGGCAACCCGATTACGCGAAGAATCCCGCGCGGGCGATCAAACCGGAATTCCTGGTGGTGCTCGGAGTCTGCACCCACCTCGGCTGCCTGCCGCAGAACCGGCTGAACCCGGGCGCGAGCGCCGACGGCGTGCTCAATGCGGACTGGCCGGGCGGCTTCTTCTGCCCCTGCCACGGTTCCATGTTCGACCTGTCCGGGCGCGTATTCCGCGGCGTTCCCGCGCCGACCAACCTGGAGATCCCGCCCTACAGCTTCGCGGACAGCGGCCACCTCGTCATCGGCCTCGACCAGGGGAGCGCCGCCTGATGGAAGCACGGGAGACGCCGGCCCCGGGCGGCCGGCTCGCGGCACTCGGCGCGTGGATCGACGAGCGCTTCCCGATGACGTCGCTCTGGAAGGAGCACGTGTCGGAATACTACGCTCCGAAGAACTTCAACTTCTGGTACTACTTCGGCTCGATCGCGCTCTTCGTGCTGGCGCTGCAGATCGTCACCGGCATCTTCCTGACGATGAGCTACAAGCCCTCCGCCACGGAGGCATTTGGCTCCGTCGAATACATCATGCGCGACGTCGAGTGGGGCTGGCTCATCCGCTACCTGCATTCGACCGGGGCTTCCGCATTTTTCATCGCTGTGTACCTGCACATGTTCCGTGCGCTGCTCTATGGCTCGCACCGCAAGCCGCGTGAACTGCTCTGGATCTTCGGTGTCCTGATCTATCTCGCGCTGATGGCCGAGGCCTTCTTCGGGTACCTGCTGCCCTGGGGCAACATGTCCTACTGGGGCGCGCAGGTGATCGTGTCGCTCTTCGGCACCTTTCCGCTGATCGGCGACTGGCTGATCGAGTGGATCCGGGGCGACTATTTCATCTCGGACATCACGCTCAACCGGTTCTTTGCACTGCACGTTGTAGCCGTGCCGCTGGTGCTGATCTTCCTCGTCGTCGCGCACATCCTCGCATTGCACGAGGTCGGCTCGAACAACCCGGACGGCATCGAGATCAAGAAGTCGAAGGGAGGGGACGGCCATCCCCTGGACGGGATACCGTTTCATCCCTACTACACGGTCAAGGACCTCTTCGGCCTCAGCGTCTTCCTGGTGCTGTTCGCGGCCGTCGTGTTCTTCGCGCCCGAGATGGGCGGACTCTTCCTCGAGCCGCCGAATTTCGAGCCTGCGAACCCGCTCTTGACCCCGGAGCACATCGCGCCGGTCTGGTACTTCACACCTTATTACGCGATTCTCCGAGCCGTGCCGGCCTTCGCGGGCACGCAGGTCTGGGGCGTGCTCGTCCTGTTTGCCGCGATCCTGTTGCTGTTCTTCGTGCCCTGGCTCGACAAGTCGCCGGTCAAGTCGATCCGCTATCGCGGTCCGATCTACAAGGTCGCGCTGATGGTATTCGCAGCGAACTTCATCATGCTCGGCTATTGCGGACTCAAGCCGGCCGTGCAGCCGTTCAAGACGCTCTCGGTCATCGGGACCATCCTCTATTTCATATTCTTCCTGGCGATGCCCTGGTATTCGCGCATCGACCGCCACAAGCCGGAGCCTTCGCGGGTGACGTCTTGAACGGGATGCGCGCGCTCCTGCTCGTGATGGCGGCCATGCCGGCGGCGGCCTTCGCCGCGACCGAGGGTTATCCGCTCCAGGACGCGAACACCGACGTGTCGAGCCTCGCCTCGCTGCAGCGCGGCGCCCGCAATTTCGTCAACTATTGCCTCGGCTGCCATTCGGCGAAGTACATGCGCTACAGCCAGGTTGCGGAGGACCTCGCGCTCACCGAAGACGACGTGCAGGCAAACCTCATGTTCACCGGCACACGCATCTATGACGCGATGGAATCGGCGATGCCGGCGGACAGGGCCAGGCAATGGTTCGGCAACGTGCCGCCGGACTTGTCGCTGATCGCCCGCAGCCGCGGCGTGGACTACGTGTACACGTTCCTGCGCTCTTTCTACGAGGATCCGACCCGCCCGACCGGCGCGAACAACGCGGTGCTGCCGCAGACGGCAATGCCGAACGTGCTCACGGGGCTCCAGGGCACGCAGCGGGCGCGCTACGAGAAGACAGCGGACAAGGAGGGCCACGAGACCGAGCACCTGGTGGCGCTCGATCCCGGAACGCCGGGCGAAATGCCGGCGGCGGCATTCGACAGTTTCGTGCGCGACACGGTCGCCTTTCTCGAGTACGTCTCCGAGCCGGCCAAGGCGCAACGCAAGTCGCTCGGTGTCTGGGTCATCCTGTTTCTCCTGATGTTCACCGCGTTCACATGGTTCCTCTACAAGGAATACTGGAAGGACGTGAAGTGACCCGTCCGTCGCCGGAGAGGAGCTGAGCCCATGGCCGCGGCGCAGATTTCGCGACGCCCCTACCTGGTTCGCGCGATGCACGAATGGATGACCGCGAACAATCAGACGCCGCACCTCGTCGTCGACGCGAGCGCCGCAACCACCGAGGTGCCGCGGGCCTATGTGCGCGACGGCCGCATCACGCTGAACGTGAGCTGGCAGGCGACGCAGGGCCTCAAGCTCGGCAACGAATGGATCGAATTTTCCGCGCGCTTCGGCGGCGTCTCGCAGCACGTCAGAGTTCCCGTCACCGCCGTCCTCGGCATCTACGCGCGCGAGACGGGACAAGGCATGCTTTTCCAGGACGAGGGCGAAGCGCCGCCGCCGGTGTCAGGTCCCGGGGACACGGGCAGCCGGCCGAAGCTCCGCGTCATCAAGTAGCCCGGCTTCGGGCGGGATGATGAAGCGTCGCGACTTCCTCACGCTCCTCGCGGGCACCGCGACCGCGGCCGTCCCGGCCGCGATCCACGCTCGGCCGCGGAGCCTCCGCGTTGGCGTCGTCGGCGGCGGCATCGTCGGCGCGGCGATTGCGATGTCCCTGGCCGAAGCCGGCGCTGACGTGACGGTGTTCGAGAAGTCCGGACCCGCGATGGGCGCGACGCGAAACTCGTTCGCCTGGCTCAACGCTCTCGTCGCCGACCCGCATTATCGCGCGCTCAGGCTCGCGAGCATGGCGACCTGGCGCAATCTCGACCGGCAGCTGGGACTCGGGATCGTCTGGGGTGGCTACCTGAACTGGGCAAACGACGAGAGTCAGTCTGCGATCGTCCGCGCGAACGCTGCGGACCTGGACGGATCGTCGTTCGCATTCCAGCACCTGGGTGCGGAGGAGATTGCGCGGCTCAGTCCCCGGCTCCAGCCGGGCCCGATCAGTGCAGCGATCTACTCGTCGATCGACGGACACGTCGATCCCGTGTATGT
Source organism: Steroidobacteraceae bacterium (assembly GCA_036397615.1). Taxonomy (GTDB): domain Bacteria; phylum Pseudomonadota; class Gammaproteobacteria; order Steroidobacterales; family Steroidobacteraceae; genus SCUD01. The sequence continues at coordinate 19,774 of DASWIQ010000018.1, read as the reverse complement.
GACCCGGCGTTTCCTCGACCGCGCGATGGCGAACGGCGCCGCACTGCGAATTTTGGCGGAAGTTCGGGCGCTCGAATTCAGCCATGGCCGTCTCAGGGCCGCCGTGACGACGGCAGGCCGCGTTTCGCTCGATCGGCTGGTCGTCGCCGCGGGTGTCGATACGCCATCCGTGCTTGCGCTCGCGGGCTTCACGCTCCAATTGCGGCACGCGCCTGGCATCCTGGCCCACAGCGCGCCCATGCCGGCGCTGACGCGCATCGTCCACGAGGGGCCCTCGGGCCTGAGCTTCAAGCAGACGGCGGACGGCAGGCTCGTCGGGACCGATGCGCCCATGCCACCGGACCGGCCGGAGCACGCTGCGATCCTTGCTGCAGCCGGCGACTTCCCCAGCGAGGCGCTGCGAGAGATGCACGGTAACCGCATCCTCACGCGGATCGCAAACGTGTTGCCAGCCGCAACAGACGCGCGTCTCGAGCGCCTGACACTCGGATTCCGTCCGATGCCAACCGACGATCGCCCGATCGTCGGTCCCATCCCCGGGGCGATCGATGTCTACGTCAGTGTTACGCACAGTGGCGTCACGCTTGCGCCGATCCTCGCGCGGTACGCAACCCGTGAGCTCATTGATGGCGACCCTGTCGACGCCCTCAAGCCCTACCGTCCCGAGCGTTTCGCCTAGAGACTGAAGGCGCCGCGGATGAGATGGCAGTCGAATGAGTCGGCGGGACCGGTGACTTCGACGACGTCGAAGCGCGCCGGCAAACGCGCGAGCAGGGGTTGCATCGCGAGCAGTACCCGGGCGGCGCGAACGATGCGGCTGCGCTTGCCCGCGGTGATGCTCCCGGCGCCGCCGCCGAAGCGATCGCTGGCGCGGTAGCGCACTTCGACGATGGAGAGCACGGCGCCGTCCATCGCGACGAGATCGAGCTCGCCGCCTTTCGCGCGGAAATTGCTCGTGAGGATGCGATAGCCCGCGCGCTCGAGAAGCAGGGCCGCAGCCGCTTCGGCCGCGCGGCCGAGCGCGAGATGCGGCGCCGTGCTCACGTCGCGGGCAGGGCGGCGAGCGGCTGCGGCCAGGGCGCGGGCCGGCCGCCGACGATCTGCGCCCATTCGAGTTCCCGACGCACGCGGCCCTGGCCGTCAACCGCGAGCCGTCCGGTCGTGCCCAGCAGCGGCGTCGAGCCGCCGCGCAGCCGCCGCAATTCGCCGATCAAGCGGAACGCGTCGTAGCCGAATGCGTGCAGACGTTCGAGTTGTCCGTTTCGTCCCCGCCAGACGCGATCGGCGGTTTCGCGCGCGCTCGCCGACGGACCCTGGGGATCGATGATCCATGGCATGTCGGGGAATATCACGCCGTCGAGATCCACGTTGCCGGAACCGGCGGGATCGAAGATGTCGGAGGTCGCATACATCGGCAGCGCGCTCGCGTAGTTGAATCGCAACTGCGTGCGGATCAGCCGTCCGTAGACCGGCTGCGCGGCGACGAAGATGAATTGTGCGTCAGGCCGCGGCATGCTGCCGCGCTGGCCCGTCGTGCGGAGCAGGCGGCGCAACAGCTCGTTGAAATCGGCCGTCGACGGCAGGTAGTCCGCCTGGTCCACCACCTGGCCGCCTGCGGCGGCGAATTCCTCGGCAAATGCAGCCTGTATCCGCCGGCCCCAGTCGGACTGCGGCACGAGGGTCACGCCGCTCATCCGGCCGTCGGCGACGATGCGGCGGGCCGCGAGCCGCGCCTCGTCCTCCGGCGACAGCGCGAACTGGAAAAAACGGTCCGGCACCTGCACGCCGTCCGGCAGGAAATTGAGCGCAAGCGTCGTCGCGCGTCCGTCCGCGAGCGTCGCGAGCGCCGCGACTTCCTCGCGCGTGAGCGGGCCGACGACGAAATCGCTTCCGTCCGCGAGCGCCTGGAGATAGGACGACGGCGCGTCGCGCGCGGCGACATCGTAGATCTTCAGGCGCGGCCGGGACGCGCTGCCGTCGTCGTAATAGGCATTGAGAAATCCATCGCGCACCGCGGTCCCGGCGGACGCTGCGCGGCCCGACAAGGGCAGCAGCAGCGCGACCTGGCGCGGCAGGTCACTCGGCGCCGCCGGCCGCTCGACGAGTCCTTTCCACAGGGCTTCGTTCGCGGGATGCGCGGGATAGCGATCGCGCCAGGCCTGGAGCCGGCGCTGCGAGCCAAGCGCGCCCGCCTGCGTGTCGGCGATGATGCGCCCGAGTTCGAGCCAGCCTGCGAGCACGGCATCGGCGCCGGCCGGCACCCTCGCGTCGGCGCCGCGCAGTACCGAGGCGCGGATCCCGTCGACGATCATGCGCTGGTTTGCGAGCCTGTCTTCGGCGCGCGTGAGCAGGCGCTCGCGCGCCATCAGGCTCGAAACCGCTTCCGCGACCCGCAGGCTTCCGAACTGCACGCGGGCGCGTGTCGCGAGCGTCGCCGCGTCATCGCCGGAAATGCCGCGCAGGAGTTCCGCCGCGCGCGCCGTGTCGCCGCGCGCCAGCGCGACCTCGGTGTCGAGCCGGAGCCGCTCGCGGGTGTCGGCGGCGGAAAGCGGCGCCGCTACGTTGGCGAGCGCCGCCTCTGCCGCGCCGACGTCGGCGCCCTGCAGCCATTCGCCGGCCGCGGCGAGCCAGTATGGATTGCGGTCGCTTTCGACAGCGCTCCGCGCCGCGGATTCGTAGCTTCGCGCCGCAGCCAGGTGATCGCCCTGGCGTGACTGGCGCGCGGCGCGTTCTGCGGCGGCATCCGCGCCGCCCTGCGACTGCAGGCCGGCCATCTGACAGGCGGCCACGAGCGCCGCGACGAGCAGGAGGGCGGCGGATTTCCTGGCGATCCTGACATTCGCTTGCATCGGCGGCGGCCCTTGGCGAGGATCATCCCGCCGCCCGGTGCGGTCGGGGAGGGACATTATAGTGGCGCAGGCGGGCGTGCTTTATGTCGTTGCGACGCCGATCGGCAACATGGGCGACATTTCGGCGCGTGCGCGCGAGATTCTCGCGGGTGCCGGTGCGGTCGCCGCCGAGGATACGCGCCACAGCGCGCACCTGCTGCGCGAGCTTGGCCTCCAGCGGCCACTCGTGTCCCTGCACGAACATAATGAGCGCGCGCGTGCCGCCGAATTGGTCGGACGCCTGCGCGCCGGCGAAAGCATTGCGCTCGTCTGCGACGCTGGCACGCCGCTCGTCAGCGATCCCGGCTATCAGTTCGTCTGCGCGGCGCTGGATGCCGGAATTACGGTCATACCGGTTCCCGGTCCCTGCGCGGCGATTGCGGCGCTTTCCGCCGCCGGCCTGCCGAGCGACCGTTTCTGCTTCGAGGGTTTTCTGCCCGCGCGCGCGGGCGCGCGCAGGCGCCGCCTCACGGAGCTCGCGGCCGAGACGCGCACGCTCGTGCTCTATGAGGCGCCGCACCGCATCGCCGCCTGCCTCGAAGACCTCGCCGCCGTTTGCGGGGAATCCCGGCGCGCCTGCGTCGCGCGTGAGCTGACAAAGCGCTTCGAGACTTTCTATCGCGGCAGTCTCGGCGAGCTCGCGCTCCGCGCGAAGGGCGATCCGGACATGCGGCGCGGCGAATCCGTGGTGCTGGTCGAGGGCGCGGCCGCGCCTGAGCCCGCCGCCGCTCGCCTCGACGAAACACTGGCCGTGCTGCTCAGGTACCTGCCTCCGTCCTCGGCGGCCGCGGCTGCCGCCGGACTGACCGGCGTGCGCCGGAGCGATGCCTATGCGCGTGCGCTTGCGCTCACGAAGGAGGCGCCGCCCGATTCCCCTTGAGACCAGACGCCCGACGCACTATGTTGTGCGCGGGAGTCGGCCAGGCAATCGCCGCAATCGCAAGAATGCGGAGGAAAGTCCGGGCTCCGCATGGCACGGCGCCAGGTAACGCCTGGGGGGCGCGAGCCCACGGAAAGTGCAACAGAAAAGATACCGCCCAAGCGCGCGCAAGCGTGACGGCAAGGTTGAAATGGTGCGGTAAGAGCGCACCGCGTCGACGGCAACGGCGACGGCAAGGCAAACCCCGCCGGGAGCAAGGCCAAATAGGGAAGCACGCGGCGAAAGCCGCAGCGCGCGGCCTGCGCGCGCTTCCGGGTAGGCCGCTTGAGGTGCGCGGCGACGCGCATCCCAGAGGAATGATTGCCCTCGACAGAACCCGGCTTATCGGCCGACTCTTTTTTCAGTCTCAAACCGAGAATCGAAGGCGGAAGCGCCTTCGGTTTTCCCTTGAATCAGGGCCCTGCTGACAAACCGCTGTAAGTGCGGCTCGTAAGTTGCTGATTTCCGTATTGCTGACCCGTTTGAGAATGGGCTTTCGTCGTCGGCGCTAAGTGACTGACGCGTCACGAAATGTCTCGCGCTAAACCGTTGACCCCCCGGCTTGCGCTGCCTATAGTGGCAGCGAGTGGGAGAAAGTGGGGGGGAATGGGACAACGTCCCGTTTTGACACATGTTCCGCGGCGCTACCAGGGTCACCCTCGATGCGAAGGGCCGGATGGTCATTCCCACCCGGTATCGCGAGCGCCTGGCCGAGCGCGGCGAATCCCATCTCGTGGTCACGATCGACCGCGACCAGTGCCTGCTGATCTACCCGCTGCCTGATTGGGAAGAAATCGAACGGAAGCTCATGCGACTGCCGACCCTGAATGAGCACGCGCGGCGCCTGCAACGACTGATGGTCGGTCATGCGACCGATGTCGAACTCGACGGGCACGGGCGACTGCTTCTGCCGCCGAAGCTGCGCGAATTCGCTCATTTGGATCGCGCGGCCATGCTGATCGGACAGGGCAATCGCTTCGAGCTCTGGGACGAACAGCGTTGGGACGAGCGCCGCGAGCAGTGGCTGAACGGCGAGGAATCGTCGACGTCACTGCCGGCGGAACTGGGTTCGCTTTCATTGTGATCGGCGCGCCGAACGGCGTGCCGGACGAGGAGCCGCGCGGCGGGGTACACGCGCCGGTGCTCCGGGACGCTGCGCTCGATGCGCTCGCGATCCGGGCCGACGGCTATTACGTGGACGCGACGTTCGGTCGCGGTGGTCATGCCGGGGAAATCCTCGGCCGGCTCGGGGAAGAGGGGAAGCTGCTTGCAATCGATCGCGATCCCGAGGCCTGCGCGGCCGCGTCCATCCTTTTTTCCGCGGATCCGCGCGCCACGATCGTGCGCGCGCCATTCTCCGGGCTCGGACGCCATGTGCCTGCGGGAAGCGCGCAAGGCATCCTCTTCGATCTCGGCGTTTCCTCGCCTCAACTCGACGAAGCGCGGCGCGGCTTCAGCTTCCTGCGCGACGGTCCGCTCGACATGCGGATGGATCCCGACGTCGGCGAGTCCGCGGCTGCCTTCCTTGCGCGCGCGGGTGAACGGGAGATCGGCGCAGTGATCGCGCGGCTCGGCGAGGAGCGGCATGCGCGGCGGATCGCGCGCGCGATCGTCGAGGCGCGAAAGTCGGGCCCGGTCGATTCGACAGGGCGACTTGCGGGCATCGTCGCCGCCGCCGTGCCGGGACGCGAGCCCGGCCGTCATCCGGCAACCCGCACATTCCAGGCGCTCAGGGTCCACGTCAACGACGAGCTCGGTGAGATCGAGCGCGCTTTACCGCAGTCAGTTACGGCGCTCGCACCCGCGGGCCGCCTGGTCGTGATCAGCTTCCATTCGCTCGAGGACCGGATCGTCAAGCGCTTCATGCGCGGTGCCTCGCGCGAGGATCCGGCCTGGGCCGGCCTGCCCACCGTGCCGGCCACGGCCCGGCCACGGCTGCGTCTCGTCGGGCGCGCGACCTTCGCCGACGAATCCGAAGTCGCTCGCAATCCGCGCGCGCGCAGCGCCGTGATGCGCGTCGCCGAGAGGCTCGCATCATGAGCCGGCGCTGGCTGCTGATCGGCCTGCCGGTCCTTTGGCTCGCGGTGCTCGCTTCGGCGGTCGCCGTTGTGCGCGCGCGGCACGAGTCGCGAACGCTCTTCGTCGAGCTCGAGCGTCTCTCCGGGGAGCGCGACGCCCTCAACATCAGCTGGAGCCAGCTCCAGCTCGAGCAGAGCGCCTGGTCCAATCACGGCTTCGTCGAGCGCGTCGCGACCGAGCGGCGGGGCATGGTGTTTCCGAAACCGGACGAAGTGCGGATCGTGGCCCCATGAGGCGCCGCGACGGTGAAGTCGAGTTCGACGCGCCGCAGTTCCGGCTGCGCGCGCGGGTGCTGACCGGAGCGCTGCTCGCCTCGGCGCTGGTGCTGCTCGGGCGCTCGGTCCAGCTCCAGGTGTTCGACCAGCGGTTTCTCGCGGAGCAGGCCGACATGCGCCATGCGCGTGACGCCAAGATGCTCGCGCATCGCGGCGCCGTGCTCGACCGGTTCGGCGAACCGCTCGCGGTCAGTTCTCCGGTCGACACCGTGTGGGTCAATCCGCCCGAGTTCGCGCAGGCGGGCGAAGGCATCGCCAAGCTCGCGCGCTCGCTCGATCTGAATCGCCAGTGGCTCGAGCAGCGCGTAACCAGCAACTTGGACCGGGAATTCCTCTACGTCGCGCGTCACGTCGATCCCGAGGAGGCCGCGAAGATCAAGAAGCTCGGGATTCCAGGCGTGTACCTGCTGCGCGAATACCGGCGCTACTACCCGAACGGCGAGATCACCGGGCACGTGCTCGGCTTCACGAACCTCGACGAGGACGGCCAGGAGGGCCTCGAGCTCGCCTACAACCGGTCGCTCGCGGGGATCGACGGCGAGAAGCGCGTGATCCAGGACGGGCACGGCCGCATCGTCCAGAACGTCGAGATCAATCGCACCCCGGTACCGGGCGAGGATCTTCACACCAGCCTCGACCTGCGGATCCAGTACCTGGCGTATCGCGAGCTGAAGGGCGCAATTCGCACCCATCGCGCGCGCGCGGGAACGGTCATCGTGATCGACATCCCGACCGGCGAAGTGCTCGCGATGGTGAACCAGCCGTCGTTCAATCCCAACGATCGCACGCAATACGAGGTCGCGCGCTATCGCAATCGCGCGGCGACCGACATTTTCGAGCCGGGTTCCAGCATCAAGCCATTCGTGGTCGCGGCTGCGCTCGCTTCGGGCCGCTACCGCACGGACTCGACGGTCGACGCGACCCCCTTTACGGTCAGCCGCAAGCTGATCCGCGACAAGCACGATCTCGGCACCATCGATGTCGGCCAGGTGCTCTCGCGGTCGAGCAATGTGGCCATGGCGAAGATCGCGCTGTCGCTTGAGCCCGAGCAGATGCACGGGACTCTCCGCGCGCTCGGGTTCGGCGAAGTCACGGCGAGCGGATTTCCGGGCGAGTCGGCGGGTCTGCTCACCGGCGCGGCGAACTGGCGGCCGATCGGCATCGCGACAATGGCTTACGGCTACGGCCTTTCGGTGACGCCGCTGCAGCTCGCGCAGGCCTACGCGACCGTCGGGGCCTTTGGGCTGCATCGCCCGATCACGTTCCGCCGCGTCGAGGATGCGATTCCGGGCGAGCGCGTAATGCCCCAGAAAGTTGCCCGCGACCTGATCGGCCTGCTGGAAGGAGCGGTGAAGCCTGCGGGCACGGGCATCAAGGCCGCGGTTCCCGGCTATCGCGTCGCGGGCAAGACGGGCACGGCGTGGAAGGCGACGGCCGGCGGCTATTCGACCGACCGATACCTGTCGGTCTTCGCGGGCGTCGTGCCTGCGACTCGGCCGCGACTCGCGGTCGTCGTCATGGTCGACGAGCCGCGCGGCGTGCTCTATTACGGCGGCGACGTCGCTGCGCCCGTTTTTTCCGCGGTGACATCCGGCGCGCTGCGCCTCATGTCGGTCGCGCCCGATGACCTTGCGCGTGTTTCGCCCGTGACCTTCGCGGAAGCGGTGCAATGAGCGGGCCGGCGCGCCTCGACGAACTGCTCGAGGGAATCGCCCCCGCGCCGAAGATTGCGGTGGCGGGTCTCACGCTCGATTCGCGCGCCGTGAACGCGGGCGACGCGTTCGTCGCCCTCCGGGGCGGCAGCCGCCATGGCCTCGACCATGCCGGGCAGGCGGCGTCCCGCGGCGCCCGCGCGATCCTCTGGGATCCTGCGGAAGGAAGGTCGCCGGAGGCGATGAATGGAGAAATCGCCTTTGTCGCGGTGCGCGAGCTGCGCGACCGCCTGGGCGGCATCGCCGATCGTTTCTACGGCGCTCCCTCGTCGAAGCTCGCCGTCGCCGGCGTCACGGGCACGAACGGAAAGACGACCTGTGCCTGGCTTCTCGCGGGCGCGGTCGAGCGCCTCGCGCGGCGCGGCGCCTACCTCGGCACGCTCGGCGCCGGGTTCCCGCCACGCGTCGAAGCGGGAGCGCTCACGACACCCGACGTCATCACGCTGCACCGGCAACTCCGGGCGCTCGCCGATGCCGGCGCGACGCATGTCGCGATGGAGGTTTCCTCGCATGCGCTCGACCAGCGAAGGGTCGACGGCGTGCGAATGCGGGTCGCCGGCTTCTGCAACCTGAGCCGCGACCACCTCGATTACCACGGCACGATGGAGCGCTACGCCGAAGCCAAGGCGCGGTTATTCCGCCTGCCGGGACTCGAACACGCGGTGATCAATGTCGGCGATGCCGTCGGCGCGCGCTTCGCCGCGGCGCTCCCCGAAACCGTCGTGCTGACCGCGGTCGCGGTCGGCGGAAAGCCTCCCGAGGCTTCGCGCTTCATCCATGTTGGACGAGTGCACGCCGCCCCGCGCGGCGTCGAGCTGGAGATTAGCGGTCACTTCGGCAACCGGCGGCTGCGCTCGCGGCTGATCGGCGGCTTCAACGCCGAGAATCTCGCGATCACGCTCGCGATGCTGCTCGCCTGGCAGTTCGACGTGGACGAGGCGCTCGGGGCGCTCGGAGCCTGCACCGCGCCGCCGGGACGCATGGAAGGCCATCGGCTCGCGAACGGCGCGCTCGCCGTCGTCGACTACGCGCACACGCCCGATGCGCTCGCGAAGGCGCTCGTTGCGCTCCGCGCGCACGCGCGCGGCCGCGTGCTCGCGGTCTTCGGCTGCGGCGGCGAACGGGATCCGGGCAAGCGTCCGCTGATGGGCGAGGCCGCCGAGCGGCTCGCCGACCGGGTGATAGTCACGGACGACAATCCGCGCGGCGAGGACGCGGACCGCATCGTCGCGATGATCCTTTCGGGAATGCGCGAACCCGCCCGCGCACGGGTGGAGCGCGATCGCGCGCTTGCGATCGGCGTCGCGATCGACGAGGCGCGGCCGGGCGACGCCGTGCTGATCGCCGGCAAGGGACACGAGGAATACCAGATCGTGGGCGACGAGCGTCGGCCGTTCAGCGACCGCGAGTGCCTCCGCGTGCGCATCGGGAGCGCGCAGTGAAGGGGCGGCTCGCGGAGGTCGTCGCTGCGACCGGCGGACGTCTCGCCGGCGGCGACGCCGCCTTCGCCGGCGTCTCGACCGATTCGCGGACGGTCGAGCGGGGACAGCTATTCGTGGCGCTGCGCGGCGAGCGTTTCGACGGCCATGCGTTCGTCGCCGCCGCGGCCGAGCGGGGCGCCGCGGGCGCGCTCGTCGAGAAGTCCGTGGAAACCCGCCTGCCGCAGGTGGTCGTGCGCGATTCGCAGGCTGCGCTGACCGAACTCGCGCGCGCCTGGCGAAAGAAGAGCCAGGCCCTCGTCCTCGGCGTCGGCGGCAGCAACGGCAAGACGACGACCAAGGAATTGCTTGCCGCCATCCTTGCCGGCTCGGGTCCGACACTGGCGACGCGTGGCAACCTGAACAATCACATCGGCGTTCCGCTGACGCTCTTGCGCCTCGAGCCGGCCCACCGCTATGCGGTGATCGAAATGGGCGCCAATCACCCGGGTGAGATAGCGGCGCTCGCCGGAGTCGCCGCGCCCGAGATCGCGATCGTGACCAATGCCGGCGATGAGCATCTCGAAGGCTTCAGCGATCTCGAGGGCGTCGCGCGGGCCGAGGGCGAGATGTTTGCGGCGCTGCCGCCGACCGGCACCGCGGTCATCAACGCCGACGACCCGTTCGGCGATCTCTGGCGCTCGATGTCGCGCGGCGCGCGCGTCGTCTGCTTCGGCATCGACGCGCCCGCCGAGGCGCGGGCATCCGCGATCCAGGGCCGCATCGAAGGCGGCGCGTTCGTCACCCAGTTCACGCTCAATCTCGCGGGCGAACAGGCGCGCGTGCGTCTCGGACTCGCGGGCCGCCACAACGTGTCGAACGCGCTCGGCGCCGCCGCCGCGGCGCACGCGGCGGGCGTCGGGCTGGCCGCGATCGCGGCCGGCCTCGAGCACATGCGGCCGGTCGCCGGGCGCCTGCAATTGAAGCCGGGACCGCGCGGTTCCTGGCTCATCGACGATTCGTACAACGCGAATCCGAGTTCCGTGCGCGCGGGGATCGACGTGCTCTGTGCGCTGCCGGGGGAGCACTGGCTGGTGCTAGGCGAAATGGCGGAACTCGGCGGCGAAACAGTGGCGAGCCACGCGGGCATCGGCGATTACGCGCGCCGCGCTGGCATCACGCGCCTGTTCGCGACGGGCGACGCGGCGCGGCACGCGGTGGCATCGTTCGGCGGGCGCGCAACCTGGTACGAGGACGCGTCGCGCCTCACCGATGCGCTTGCCGAAAACCTCGATACCGGCGTGACGGCGCTTATCAAGGGCTCGCGAGTCAACCGGCTGGAACGCGTCGTCGAGCGGCTGCTGCAGCCGCTTGCCGCCGCCGGCAACGGGAACTGAGGGAGCGACATGCTGCTCGACCTGTTCGAATGGCTTTCGGGTTTCTACGGCGGATTCCGGGTTTTCGGTTATCTGACGCTCCGCGCGATATTTGCCGCGCTGACCGCGCTCACGATCGCTCTTTTCGTCGGGCCCTCGATGATCCGCATGCTGGCGGCGCGCCAGATCGGCCAGGTCGTGCGCGACGACGGCCCCGGCTCGCATCTCGGAAAGATGGGCACTCCCACCATGGGAGGGGCGCTGATCCTGATCGCGGTCACGGCGGGCACGCTCCTGTGGGCCGACCTGACGAACCGCTTCGTCTGGATCGTGCTTACGGTGACGCTCGCGTTCGGAATCATCGGCTTTTACGACGACTACCTGAAACTCGTCGTGCGCGACCCGCGCGGACTCGCGGCGGGCTGGAAATACCTCTGGCAGTCGCTGGCGGGCATCGCGGCGGCGCTCGCGCTGTGGCAGACGGCGGAGAGCCCCGCCGAGACGGCGCTCTACGTCCCCTTCTTCAAGAACGTCGCCCTGCCGATGGGTGCGGCCGCATTCGTCGTGTTCACCTATTTCGTGATCGTCGGCTCGAGCAACGCGGTCAACCTGACTGACGGCCTCGACGGCCTCGCAATCATGCCCTGCGTAATGGTCGCGGGCGCGCTCGGCGTCTTCGCCTACGTGACGGGCCGCGTCGATTTCGCGGCCTATCTCCAGATCCCGTACGTGCCGGGCGCCGGCGAGATGCTCATCTTTCTCGCCACGATCGTGGGCGCGGGGCTCGGCTTCCTGTGGTTCAACACCTATCCGGCCCAGGTATTCATGGGCGACATCGGGGCGCTCGCGCTCGGCGCCGCGCTCGGCGTCGTCGCCGTGATCGTGCGGCAGGAAATCGTGCTCGCGATCATGGGCGGCATCTTCGTTCTCGAGACGGTCTCGGTGATCCTACAAGTCGCGTCGTTCCGGTTGCGCGGCAAGCGGATCTTTCGCATGGCCCCGATCCACCATCACTACGAGCTGAAGGGCTGGGCCGAGCCCAAGGTGATCGTCCGCTTCTGGATCATCTCGTTCATGCTGGTCCTGATCGGACTCGCGACCCTGAAGCTCCGCTGATGCAGCAGTCCGCCACCCGTCCGCGGAGCGTGATCGTGGGCCTCGGCCGCACCGGCGTGTCCTGCGCGCGCCATCTCGCGGCGCGCGGCCATCGCCTCGTCGTGACCGATTCTCGCCCGGCGCCGCCGGGTCTCGCGGAACTCCGCCGCCTCGTGCCGGATGCCGCGACCGCGCTCGGCGGATTCGATGCCGCGGTGCTCGAAGGCGCCGACCAGATCGTCGTCTCGCCCGGCGTGTCGCTCGCGGAACCGCTCCTGCGCAAGGCGGCGGCGCAGGGTCTTGACCTGATCGGCGACATCGAGCTGTTCGCGCGCGAGGCCGGCGGCCGCGTGGTCGGAATCACCGGCACGAATGGCAAGAGCACGGTGACGACGCTCGTCGGCGAATTCGCGAAGGCCGCCGGGATCGAAGTGCGGGTCGGCGGCAATCTCGGCGAGCCCGCGCTCGATCTGCTCGAAGGACCGCCGGCCGCGATGTACGTGCTCGAGCTCTCCTCCTACCAGCTCGAGACCACCTGGTCGCTGCAGCTCGAAGCGGGCGCGGTCCTGAACGTCACGCCCGATCATCTCGACCGCTATCGCGATCTCGCGGAATACGCGGCCGCGAAAGGCCGCATCTACGAACGCTGCGCGACTGCGATCGTTAATCTCGACGACGAGATCGTCGTGCGCATGCCTCGGCCCGCGCAGCGCCGGATCGGCTTCAGCCTGAGCCGTCGCGACGCCGATTTCCGCCTGCTCACCCGGGCGGGCGAGGAGTGGCTCGCGGAAGGCGGCGAACCCCTGCTTCCGCTCGGTGCGCTCCGCCTGCCGGGGCGTCACAACGCGGCGAATGCGCTTGCCGCGCTCGCGGTCGGCAGCGCCTGCGGATTTCCGCGCGACGCGATGACCGGCGTCCTCCGCCGCTTCGCCGGACTGCCGCACCGGACCGAGCGCGTGCGCGACTGGCGCGGCATCGCGTGGATCGACGACTCCAAGGGCACGAATGTCGGCGCGACGGTCGCGGCGATCGTGGGACTCGACGGCCCGCTGGTGCTGATCGCGGGCGGCGAGGGGAAGGGCCAGGATTTCGCGCCGCTCGGAGCGGCCTGCCGCGGCAAGGTGAAGCACGCGGTCCTGATCGGCCGCGACGCTGAGACGATCGCGGCCGCTCTCAGGAAGGATTGCGTCGTGTCGATCGCCGACTCGATGGAGTCGGCCGTCGCCGGCGCGGCGTCGATCGCGCGCCCCGGAGACACGGTGCTGCTGTCGCCAGCCTGCGCCAGTTTCGACATGTTCCGCGACTACGCGCATCGCGGCGAAGCCTTCGCCTCCGCCGTGCAGGGGCTGCCGCAATGAGCACCGGCGTCGCGTTGCAGTACTCGCGCTCAGCCGGGCGCCAGCAGCGGCTCGCCATCGATCCTGTGATCGTCACGGCGGTCTTCGGGCTCCTGCTCGCGGGCCTCGTGATGGTGACCTCGGCGTCGATGAACGTGGCCGAGCGTCTGACCGGCGATCCGTACTTTCACTTCGAGCGCCAGCTCTTTTCGGTGCTGCTCGGCTGCACATTCGGCGCCGCGATGCTGTTCGTGCCGATCCCGGTGTGGCGGCGCTTCGCGCCGGCGCTCCTGATCGTGAGCTTCGCGCTCCTGCTGCTCGTCCTGATTCCAGGCATCGGGCACGAGGTCAACGGCAGCCGCCGCTGGATCCGCCTCGGCCTGCTGAATTTCCAGCCGTCCGAAGTCGCTCGCTGGCTGCTCCTGACCTACATCGCGATCTTCGCCGTCCGCCACCAGACGGAATTGCGCAGCTCCGCCCAGGGCTTCTTCAAGCCGCTCGCAGTGCTCGTGGCCGCCGCAGTGCTGCTCCTGTGCGAGCCGGACTTCGGCGCGGCCGTCGTGCTCTGCGTGACGGGCACGGCCGTCCTTTTCGCCGCCGGCGCGCGACTCCGCGACTTTCTGGTGGTCTGCGCGGCAGGCGCCGCGGGCGCCGCCATGATCGCGATGACGAGCGGCTACCGGCTCCAGCGACTCACGGGCTTTCTCAATCCCTGGGCCGATCCATTCAACAGCGGCTTCCAGCTCACGCAGTCGCTCATCGCCATCGGCCGCGGGGAATGGTTCGGCGTGGGGCTCGGTTCGAGCATCCAGAAGCTTTTCTACCTGCCCGAGGCGCATACCGACTTCGTATTCGCCGTGCTCGCCGAGGAGTTCGGACTCCTCGGCGTCACGATCGTCGTCATCGCGTTCCTGACGATCGTGGTGAGGAGCCTGCGTCTCGCGCGAGTCGCGGCCGACGCCGGCATGCCGCTCCACGCCTGCATCGCCGTGGGCTTCGGCGTGTGGATCGGGCTCCAGGCCTTCATCAACATCGGCGTCAGCATGGGGCTCCTGCCCACGAAAGGTCTGACGCTGCCTCTCCTTTCCTACGGGCGCTCGAGCATGCTCGTGACGCTCGCGTGGATCGGGATGCTGCTGCGCGTCCACCACGAAGTGGTCGCTTCCGGCAAGAGCGCGATCCCCTCCGAAGGGCGGTCCGCATGAGCGCGCCTGTTATGATCATGGCCGGCGGCACGGGCGGGCATGTGTTTCCGGCGCTCGCGATCGCAAATCTCCTGCGCTCGCGCCGCGACATCGTCTGGCTCGGGACGGCGCGCGGCATCGAGGCGCGGCTCGTGCCGGCCGCGGGCTATCCGGTCGAGTGGATCGAGGTCGAGGGACTGCGAGGCAAGGGTCTCGCGCGCTGGCTCAAGGCGCCCTTTTTCCTCGCCCGGGCGGTGCGCCAGGCACGCGGCGTCCTGCGCCGGCGCCGGCCCGGCGTCGTCCTCGGCTGCGGCGGTTTCGCTTCCGGGCCGGGTGGGATCGCCGCGTGGCTCGGCGGCACGCCGCTCGTGATACACGAGCAAAATGCGGTCGCGGGTCTCACGAACCGCTGGCTCGCGCGCGTTGCCTCGCGCATAGCCGAAGGATTCCCCGGCAGTTTTCCGGCAGGGCGCCGCGCGGTGTATGTCGGCAATCCCGTGCGCCCGGACATCGCGGCGCTGCCGGCCCCGCGGCAACGCTTCGAGTCGCGAAACGGTCCCATGCGGCTCCTGGTATTTGGCGGCAGCCAGGGCGCGGCGGCGTTGAACCGGCTGCTGCCCGAGGCGATCGCGCTTCTGCCCGGGCCGCGCCGCCCGTGGGTGCTTCACCAGAGCGGCGCGCGTGATCGCGACGCGACCGAAGCAGCCTATCGCGCGGCCGGCGTCGAGGCGGAGGTGCGCGCCTTCATCGACGACATGGCGGCCGCCTACGCCAACGCCGATCTCGTCGTGGCGCGCGCGGGCGCGTCGACGGTCGCGGAGCTCGCGGCTGCCGGCGTCGGCTCGATCCTCGTGCCGCTGCCGGCCGCCGTGGACGACCACCAGACGAAAAACGCAGCCTGGCTCGGCCGGGTGAGCGCGGCGCAGGTCGTGTCCGAAGCGGGATTGACCGCGGCCGAGCTCGCCAACCGCCTCGCAACGCTTTTCGGCAATGGCAACGGCCGTGCCCGGCTCCTCGCGATGGCGGAAGCGGCCCGCGCGATCGCCATAACCAACGCCGCCGAGCGCGTCGCCGAGATCTGCCTCCTGGCTGAAGGAGCGCGCGCATGAGCGATCGCATGCGCCGCGTCGGATTGATCCACCTGATCGGCATCGGCGGCGCCGGCATGGGCGGCATCGCCGAAGTGCTCGTCAATCTCGGTTATGCCGTGCAGGGATCGGACCTGCGCGCGAACGCCGTGACGGCGCGACTGCAGAAGATGGGCGTGCGCGTCTTCATCGGCCATGCGTCGGAACAGGTCGCGGGCGCGAGCGTGGTCGTCGTGTCCTCGGCGGTCGCCGCATCGAATCCCGAATTGCTCGCGGCGCAAGAGGCCCGGATTCCGATTGTGCGGCGCGCCGAGATGCTCGGCGAGCTCATGCGGTTCCGGCAGGGCATCGCAGTCGCCGGCACGCACGGCAAGACGACGACCACGAGCCTCGTCGCCTCGGTGCTCGCGGAGGGCGGGCTCGACCCGACCTTCGTCATCGGCGGCCAGCTGAAGAGCGCCGGCAGCAATGCCAAGCTCGGCACGGGCCGGTACCTCGTCGCGGAGGCGGACGAGAGCGATGCGTCGTTCCTGCACCTGCAGCCGGTCATCGCGATCGTCACGAACATCGACAACGACCATCTGGCGACGCACGGCGGCGATTTCGAGAAGCTGAAGCAAAGCTTCGTCGAGTTCCTGCACAACCTTCCGTTCTACGGTCTCGCGGTCCTTTGCAGCGACGACGCCGTGGTCCGGGAAATCCTGCCGCTGGTCGGTCGCCCGACGGTGCTCTACGGCCTCGGCGCCGATGCCGACCTGCGCGCGGTTTCGCTCGAGCGCGAGGGCGGCACGACGCGATTCCAGGCGATCCGCGCAGGCCGGCCGCCGCTCGCCGTGACGCTCAATCTGCCGGGCCTGCACAATGTCCGGAACGCCCTCGCGGCGATCGCCGTCGCGACCGAGCTCGAGGTCGAGGACGCGGCGATCCAGCGCGCGCTCGCCGGCTTCGAGGGTATCGGGCGGCGGCTCGAAGTCGTGGGCGAAGTCGCGACCCGGGCCGGACGCATCACGCTCGTCGACGACTACGGCCATCACCCGACTGAGATCGAGGCGACGCTCGACGCGGTGCGCCAGGCCTGGCCCGGCCGGCGGCTCGTGCTCGCATTCCAGCCGCATCGCTACACGCGCACGCATGACCTGATCGACGACTTCGGGCGCGCGCTTTCCGCCGTCGACGCTCTGCTCGTGACCGAGGTCTATTCCGCGGGCGAGGAGCCGATCGCGAACGCGGACGGCCGCGCGATCTGCCGCGCCGTGCGCGGCCGCGGCCGCCTGGAGCCGGTATTTGTCGAGGATGTGCGTGATCTGGCGACGGCGCTCGCCGGCGTCATCGCCGACCGGGACGTCGTGCTCACGATGGGCGCGGGCAGCATCGGCGCCGTCGCGCACGAACTACCCGCGAAGCTCGGCGTGACGAGCGCGAGGGCAGGGCGATGAGCGGCCTCGCTGTCAGCGCGGAATTCGAGGAGCGCGTGCTCCGTAACGAGCCGATGTCGCGGCACACGTCGTGGCGGGTCGGCGGGCCGGCGGACGTCTGGTTCTCGCCGCGCGACGTCGAAGACCTCTCGTCCTTCCTCCGCGTGTTGCCGACGGACGTTCCCGTCACTTGGGTCGGTCTCGGCAGCAATCTTCTGGTGCGCGACGGCGGCATCCGCGGCGTCGTCATCTCCGTGCACGGCATCCTGAATTCGCTCGAGCGCGTGGGCAGAGATCGCGTGCGTGCGGAAGCCGGCGTCGCCTGCGCGCGGCTCGGCCGGCAGTGCGCGAAATGGCAACTGGGTCCGGCCGACTTCTTCGCCGGCATCCCGGGGACCATCGGCGGCGCGCTCGCGATGAACGCGGGGGCCTGGGGCGCGGAAACCTGGCCCCATGTCGCGGAAACGGAAACGATCGACCGCGCCGGATCGCGCCATCGGCGCCAGGCCTCGGAATACCGCTACGGCTACCGCAGCGTGACGCCGCCGGTCGCAGGCGAATGGTTCCTCGCCGCTACCTTCCGTTTCGAGGTGCGGCCCGAGGCGAGCAAGGATGCGATCCGCAAGCTCCTGGAGAAGCGTCACGCGAGCCAGCCTATCGGCGCGTGGAGCTGCGGTTCCGTATTCACCAATCCGCCGGGCGGCCACGCCGCGGAGCTGATCGAGCGGGCTGGCCTCAAGGGCTTCCGCATCGGCGGCGCGGCCGTGTCGGACAAGCACGCGAACTTCATCGTCAACGAGGGCGAGGCGACCGCGGCCGATCTCGAGGCGCTCGTGCGCCACGTCCAGGCGACGGTCGAGCGCGTGCACGGCGTTCGCCTCGTGCCGGAAGTACGCGTGGTCGGGGAGGCCGCATGAGCTCACCCCACACCTTTGGCGGCTGTCGCATACCGGTTGCGCGACCGCGATCCCTGCTCGCTCGCGCGCGCCGGTCATGGCCCGTGTGGGAGGCCGCGACATGAGCCGGCTGCGATCGACCGGGGATGAGTTCCGTCGCATCACGGACGCGGCCGAGTTCGGCCAGGTCGCCGTGCTGATGGGCGGCGCGTCGGCGGAACGCGAAGTTTCGCTGATGACCGGCAACGCCGTGCTCGAAGCCCTCGTCGCGCGCGGCGTGAACGCCGTTTCTTTCGATCCGGCCGCGCGCGCGCTGACGGATCTCGTTTCGGCGAATTTCGACCGCGTGTGGATAGCACTCCATGGGCCGGGCGGCGAGGACGGCGCCGTGCAGGGCGCGCTCGAGTGGCTCGGGCTCCCGTACACCGGCAGCGGGGTGCTCGGTTCCGCGGTCGGCATGAACAAGATCCTCACCAAGCGGCTTGCGCAGGCGGCAGGCGTCGCGACGCCGCGGTGGATTGAACTGAGCGGCGCCGCCGACTGTGAGCGCGCAGTCGCCGAGCTCGGACTGCCGCTTGCAGTCAAGCCTGCGACGCAGGGCTCGAGCGTCGGCATGAGCCGCGTCGCGACCGCTGCCGAGCTGCCAGCGGCCTGGCGCGCCGCCTCGGCGCTCGACCCGGTCGTGATCGCCGAACGCTGGATCACCGGCCGCGAATTCACGGTCGGGATACTCCAGGGTGCCGCGCTTCCCGGCATCGCGATCGAGACGCCGCGGAGCTTCTACGACTATCAGGCGAAGTACTTCGCCGAGGACACGCGCTACCTGATTCCCTGCGGGCTCGCGGCTCCGGCGGAATCCGCGCTGCAGCAGGCGGCGCTCGCGGCTTTCGCCGCCGCGGGGGCGAGTGGCTGGGGCCGCGTCGACTTCGTGACTGCGGCGGATGAAGTGCCGCTCCTTCTGGAAATCAACACCGTGCCGGGCATGACGAGCCACAGCCTCGTGCCGATGGCCGCTGCCGCCGCCGGGATCGATTTTCCGGAACTCGTCTGGCGGGTCCTCGAAACCAGCTTTGCGCGGGAGAGAACCTGAGCCATGGGACTGTTGCGCAGGCGCAATCGCAGGAAATCCGGCAGCCGCCGCATCGAGCTGCCGAAGCTCGAGTGGCCGCGCGCAGGAAGGATCGCGGGAGCGATGGCGGCAATCGGCGCGCTCGCGCTCCTGCTTGCGCTCGGTCTCGATCAGCCGGTGCGCAGCATCGTCATCGACGGGCCGTTCCAGCGCGTGGCGGCGGTCGAGGTGGAGGAGGCCGCGCGCGGTTCGCTGCGGGGCGGGTTCATCAGCGCGGATCTCGACAAACTTCGCAAGGCCATCGAAGCGCTCGCCTGGGTCGACCGCGCGCGCGTGCAACGCATGTGGCCCGACCGCGTGCGCGTGGAGATCGTCGAGCAACAGGCCGCGGCGCGCTGGGGCGAAGACGGATTGCTGAACACCCGCGGCGAGCTGTTCGCAAGCGGCGTGCGTCACGTTCCGCCGGAACTGCCGCGGCTCGACGGGCCGGACGGCACCGAGTGGCAGGTCGCCCAGCGGTATCTAGCGATTCAGGGCCGGCTCGTCGAGCAGGGCCTGCGCGTCGCGGCGCTCCGGCTCGACGCGCGCGGCGCCTGGGAGCTCGATCTTTCGAACGGCGTGACCGTGCGGCTCGGCCGCCGCCAGGTGGATGACCGCATGGACCGTTTCGTCGAGATCGGAGCGCAGGTCATCGCCGGGCGCGCGGCCGACGTCCGCTACGTCGACATGCGCTACTCGAACGGCTTTTCGATCGGCTGGCGGAAGAACCGCAAACCGCCGCGCGCGGCGCCCGCCGCCCTCGCCGGCCGCATGAATGGAGTACCCGGGATCGATGGCTAAACGCTCCGACCGCAACCTGATCGTGGGCCTCGACATCGGCACGTCGAAAGTCGTTGCGCTCGTCGGCGAGATGCACGGCGACGGCAGTCTCGAAGTCATCGGCCTCGGATCGCATCCGTCGCGCGGCCTGAAAAAGGGCGTCGTCGTCAACATCGACTCGACCGTGCAATCGATCCAGCGCGC
>DASWIQ010000017.1:0-12191 GCA_036397615.1 Steroidobacteraceae bacterium | reverse complement strand
GAACGACGACGAGCCGCAGGCTCCGACCGGGAACGGGCACGGCGTGCACGACGACGCGCCCGAAACCGTCGAGCCGCAAGCCGGCCCGGCCGAGATCGACGTGACCGATGATCCGGTCGCCGGCAGCGACGTCGCCGACGCGGTGGCGCAGCCCCCAGAGCAGCCCGAGCCGGAGCCCGAGCCCAAGCCGGCGCCCGAGCCCGAGCCCGAGCCCGAGCCGGCAAGCATCGACGCCGAAGCGGCTGCGTCCTCGAACGGCGTCGTCCCGGAACTTGCCGCCGAGCCGGCGCCCGAGCCCGAGCCCGAACCCGAGCCCGAACTCGCGCTTGAGCCGAAGGCGAAGTCCAAGACCAAAGCCAAGTCCAAGGCCAAGTCTGAACCGCCCGTCGTCGCCCAGCTTCCGTCGATCGACGAGATGCTTGCGGCGTATGCGAACCGGCCGCCCGAGCCCGAACCCGAACCCGCTGCCGAAGGCGCGGAGGGTGAAGTCGTCGAAGGCGAAGAGGGCGCGCAGCCCGCAGCGGCTGTCGAAGAGTGGGTGCCCGGCGACTGGTTCGTCGTCCACACCTATTCCGGCTACGAGAACAAGGTCAAGACCTCGCTGGAGATGCGCGTGCACTCGATGAACATGGAGGAGCGCATCTTCGAGATCGTCGTCCCGATGGAAGACGTGATGGAGGTTAAGAGCGGCAAGAAGCAGATGGTGCAAAAGAAGGTGTTCCCCGGCTATCTGCTCGTGCGCATGGACCTCGACGACGACTCCTGGTACGTGGTGCGCAACACGCCGGGCGTCACCGGCTTCGTCGGCAGCGGCACCAAGCCGATTCCGCTGTCCAAAGGCGAGGTCGACGAGATCTTGCACCGCAAGGTCGCGGAAGAAAAGCCCAAGGCCAAGCTGGAGCACTCGCCCGGTGACGGTGTGCGTGTCATCGCCGGCCCGTTCGCGAACTTCCAGGGCGTTATCAGCGAAATCGACGCGGACCGCCAGAAGCTCAAGGTGCTCGTCAACATCTTCGGGCGCGAGACGCCGGTCGAGTTGGGCTTCGATCAGGTCGCAAAGCTCTAAGGAGAAACGCATGCCTCCCAAGAAGAAGAAAGTCCTCACAGTCATCAAGCTTCAGATCCAGGCGGGTGCCGCCACACCGGCGCCGCCGGTCGGTACCGCGCTCGGCCCGCACGGGCTCAACATCATGGACTTCTGCAAGCAGTACAACGCGATGACGCAGGCGCAGGCGCCGATGATCATTCCCGTCGAGGTCACCGTCTACGAGGACCGCTCGTTCTCGCTGGTAACCAAGACGCCGCCGGCAAGCGTGCTCATCAAGCAGAAGGCGAACATCGAGAAGGGCTCGGGCGAGCCGAATCGCACCAAGGTCGGATCGCTTTCGCGCGACAAGGTCCGCGAGATCGCCGAGATCAAGATGCCCGACCTGAACGCCAACGACATCGACGCGGCGATGAAGATCGTCGAAGGCACCGCCCGGTCGATGGGCGTCACCATTAACGAGTAGGACTGAAGCGCAGGTGGGAGGCGAGCCCGCACGGGGCCGCCGCGAGACCACGGAGGGATACGCGATGGCAGGCAAGAAGTCCAAGGCCGCTACGGCCGCGGTGGATCGCGAAGCGCGCTACGCGCCGGCAGACGCCGTTGCGTTGGTGAAGCAGAACGCGACCCGCAAGTTCGACGAGACCGTGGATCTGGCGATTCGGCTCGGCGTCGATCCCCGCAAGGCCGACCAGATGGTCCGCGGCACCGTTGCGCTTCCCAACGGCAGCGGCAAGACCGTCCGCGTCGCCGTGTTCGCCCAAGGCGAGAAAGCGACCGAGGCGCGCGAGGCCGGCGCCGATGTCGTCGGCGCACAAGACTTGGCCGACCGGATCCAGAAAGAGAACTTCCTCGACTTCGATGCCGCCGTCGCCACGCCGGACATGATGGCCGTGGTCGGCAAGGTCGGAAAGATCCTCGGCCCGCGCGGCCTGATGCCCAACCCGAAGACCGGCACCGTGACGATGGATGTCGGCAAGGCCGTCGGCGAGATCAAAGGCGGCAAGATCGAATACAAGGTCGACAAGAGCGGCAACGTCCATGTGCTGATCGGCAAGGCGTCCTTCGGCGAGCAGCAACTGCTCGAGAACTTCCAAGCCGTCATCGACGAGATCACCCGCGCCAAGCCCTCCGCCGCGAAGGGCAAGTACATCAAGAGCGTCACGGTGTCGTCCACGATGGGTCCCGGCGTCAAGATCGACCCAGACCTGAAGGCCGGCTCGACCGGCGGCACCGCGACAACGGTCCCCGCGCCCGCCTCGGAACCCGCCCCTGCTCCAGCCGCGGAAGCCGCCCCCGAACCCGCTGCCGAACCGGCCGTTGAGCCCACCGAGGGAGCAGAGGCCCCGTAACAGCCTCAATTTCGAGGAGCGTATCCGTCCGCTTGCCCGGGAAAGCGTCAGGCCGTATCCTTGCCGACGGCCCAAGACAGGAGGCGCCGCACGGCTCAATGGCCGGCCCGAACAGGCCGGGACCTCCCGAGGTGAACCACCGCGATCCGCGGCGGCTCGTTCCTGTCAGGGCGAGCCGTTTTTTTATTGGAGGTCGTGGTGGCACGAACCAGAAGTTTCCCGAAGAGCCAGAAGAAGCTCGGCGGGGCAAAGACGCCCGACGGGCATCGCGTCACGAAGGTCGAGGCGGTCGCCTACCTGACCGAGAAGCTCCGCAGTTCGACGGCGGTGTTCCTGACCGAGTACCGCGGCCTGACCGTCCACGAGCTTGCGGAGTTGCGCGTCGCTTTGTCCAAGCAGGACGCGGAGTACAAGGTCGCCAAGAACACGCTGGCTCGGATCGCCGTGAAAGAAGCCGGATTCGCCGAACTCACGGCGATGCTTCAAGGCCCGGTCGCGATCGCCTTCGCCGCAGGCGATGCCGTCCTGACCGCCAAAGAACTCACCGAGTTCGCCAAGAAGGCCCCCGCGCTGGTCTTGAAGGGCGCGCTGATGGAAGGCCAAGTCTTCGACGAGGCGGGCGCCAAGCGCATCGCCAGCCTGGAGAGCCGCGAAGTCATGCTCTCGAAGGCGGCCGGCATGTTCATCACGCCGATCCAGCAGACGGTGAACGTGTTCGCCGCGACGCTCAACAACTTCGGGGCCGTCCTGGCCTCGTACAAGGACAAGCTCGCCGCGTCCGGCGATGCTGCGTAAGGAGGAACACTAGACATGGCGAAGCTTTCCGCAGACGAGGTGCTCGACGCAGTCGCAGAGTGGAACTTGCTCGAGCTGAGCGACTTCATCAAAAAGTTCGAGGACAAGTTCGACGTCAAGGCCGCGGCTCCGGTCGCGATGGCCGCGATGCCCGGCGGCGGCGGCGGCGCGGCCGCCGAGGTCGAGGAGAAGGACGAGTTCGACGTCGTTCTGGTCGAGGCCGGCCCGAACAAGATCAACGTGATCAAGGAGGTGCGCGCCCTGACCGGACTCGGCCTGAAAGAGGCCAAGGACCTGGTCGAGGCCGCCCCCAAGCCGGTCAAGGAGAAGGTCAACAAGGAAGAGGCCGACAAGGCCGCCAAACAACTCGCCGACGCCGGCGCCAAGGTCGATATCAAGTAGCTTCCGCGAAGCGACGGGTCGGAGCCCCCGGATTCGGGGGCTCCGGCGTTTCTAGGGAACGATCTCAAACGCGTCGATGTGGCGCGGCCGGACGATGCTGAAGTGGCGACGGTCGAGCGTCGCGATCACGGGCTCGCCGATCCGCTCGGCGATTGCGATGGTTAGCGCGTCGGTGTAGTCCAGGCCGGCATCTAGGTACTCGACGCAAAGATCCTTCGCGCGATCGCGATCCGGCCGTGTCGAGGGCTCGACGAAGAAGTCGAAGTCGATCGACTGCAGGAACGCGGCCGCGATCCGCCGGCCGGCCCGGTCTGAGATCAGATGATGGGCTTCGGACAGGATCGCGTCGGTGACGACCATCCGTCCCGGATTGGCTTGCAGCACGTCTTGCGCAGCGGACGATCGCCGGTCCGACGCGTCGGCCGCCGCCACGAGAATGCCGGTGTCGACGAGCAACCCCTACGACCCTGCGGGCTTGCGTCGGGACTCGCCGTCGCCGTGCTTGCGCTCGAGCACCTCGGCCAGCTCTTCATGCAGGGCCTCGTGATCGACCGGCCGCTTCGAGCGGCCCTTGCCCACCCAGCCGTCGAGCTTTGGGGACTGCTGCGAGGCCAGATACATCTCGATCCCGTCGCGGACGATCGCGGACTGATCCCGGCCCTGGCGGGCGGCTTCCCGTTCCAGACCCTGCGCGAGATCGTCGGGCAGGCTGAACGTCTTTCGGGCAGTCATTGCCCCGTGAGTATGACGTATGATGTATGATTCCGCAACGGGTCCCGTTCCGGGCGAACCGGCCGGGAGGCCTTGACGGTTCGGAGGCCGGGGGCTACCCTGCCTCCAGTTGAATCTCATATCTATCGCACTTGCCCTTTGACCGACGGGGAGCTATAGGCTACCCTGTCTTTTTGCTGTTCAGTTCTTCGATCTTCCCCGGTGGTGGCCGCTTTATCTTCTGATGTTCCCTTGAGGGAGGGGTAATCCTTGCCTTCCGGCGTGCCTGAGCGTCTGTCGTTCGCCAAGATTCCTGAAACACTTCCGCTTCCCGATCTGATCGCCATCCAGCGCGAATCCCTGGAATGGCTCGTGGCCGATGGTTTGGCCGAAACCTTCGATGAGATCTCGCCGATCGAGGACTACCAGCAGGTGATGAAGCTCTACCTGCGCGATCATCGATTCGAAGAGCCCAAGTACACGGTCGATGAGTGCCGCGACAAGGACATGACCTACTCGGCTCCGATCCACGTCAACGCCGAGTTCGTCAACACCTCCACGGGCGAGATCAAAGCCCAGAGCGTGTTCATGGGCGACTTCCCGCTCATGACGGACAAGGGCACGTTCATCATCAACGGAACCGAGCGCGTCGTTGTGTCGCAGCTCGTCCGTTCGCCCGGTGTCTACTTCGGCATGGAGCTGGACAAGACGACCGACAAGGAGCTCTACACCTGCAAGGTGATCCCGGCGCGGGGCGCCTGGCTCGAGTTCGAGGTCGACAAGCGCGACCTGGTCGGCGTCCGCATCGATCGCAAGCGCCGTCAGAACGTGACCATCCTGCTGAAGGCGCTGGGCTACACCGACGCGGACATCCTCGACATGTTCGAGGGCGCCGAGTCGATCCGCCTCACGCTCGAAAAAGACCACATCACCACCGCCGACGACGCGCTGCTGGACATCTACCGGAAGCTGCGCCCCGGCGAGCCCCCGACGGTCGAATCCGCCCGGGGCTTGCTTGAGAGCTTGTTCTTCAGCTCGAAGCGCTACGACCTGGCGCGGGTCGGCCGCTACAAGGTCAACCGCAAGCTGGGTCTGCCCGAGGACCGCAAGGAAACCGTGCTTACGAAGGAAGATGTCGTCGAGACGGTCAAGTACCTGGTCAAGCTGCACGCCGGCGTGGACGGCTACTTCGATGACGATATCGACCACTTCGGCAACCGGCGGCTGCGTTCGGTCGGCGAGCTGATCCAGAATCAGGTTCGGATCGGCCTGTCGCGCATGGAGCGTGTCGTGCGCGAGCGCATGACCACCCAAGACGTCGAGGCGATCACGCCCCAGACGCTGATCAACATCCGTCCGGTCGTCGCGGCGATCAAGGAGTTCTTCGGAACGTCCCAGCTCTCGCAGTTCATGGATCAGACCAACCCGCTCGCCGGCCTGACCCACAAGCGCCGCCTGTCGGCGCTCGGCCCGGGCGGTCTGTCGCGTGAGCGCGCCGGGTTCGAGGTCCGCGACGTCCACCCGTCGCACTACGGCCGCATGTGCCCGATCGAGACGCCGGAAGGCCCGAACATCGGCCTGATCGGCTCGCTCGCCTCGTTCGCCAAGATCAACGCCTACGGCTTCGTCGAGACGCCATACCGGCGCGTCCAGAAGGGCCGGGTCACCGACCAGATCGACTACCTGACGGCCGACGAAGAGGACAAGCACGTCATCGCGCAGGCCAACACGCCGCTGGACCCGAAAGGCAAGTTCATCGACGCAAAGGTCCTGTGCCGCCGCAAGGGAGGCGAGGTCGAAATCATCCTCGCCGAGGACGTGGACTACATGGACGTCGCGCCGCACCAGATCGTGTCGGTCGCGACCGCGCTGATCCCGTTCCTCGAGCACGACGACGCCAACCGGGCGCTGATGGGTTCGAACATGCAGCGGCAGGCCGTGCCGCTGGTGCGCTCGCATGCGCCGCTGATCGGGACCGGACTGGAGTATCGCTCGGCCGTGGACGCCGGCGACGTGCTCATCAGCGACAAGGACGGCGTCGTCGAAGAGGTCGACGCCGAGAAGATCATCGTCCTCAACGACGACGGCTCGCGTCGCAGCTACAAGCTGATGAAGTTCCGCCGCTCGAACCAGGGAACGTCGCTGAACCAGAAGCCGATCGTGGACGAAGGTCAGAAGGTCAAGGCCGGCCAGGTCATCGCGGACGGCCCCTCGACGGAGAACGGCGAGCTGGCGCTGGGCAAGAACCTGCTCGTGGCGTTCATGCCTTGGGAAGGTCACAACTACGAGGACGCGATCATCCTGTCGGAGCGGCTCGTCAAAGGCGATGTGCTGACCTCGATCCACATCGCCGAATACGAGGTAGACGCGCGCGACACGAAGCTGGGCGCGGAGGAAATCACCCGCGACATCCCGAACGTCGCCGACGAGGTTCTGAAAGACCTCGACGAGGAAGGCATCATCCGGATCGGTGCCGAGGTCAATCCCGGCGACGTGCTCGTCGGCAAGGTCACGCCCAAGGGTGAGACCGAGCTGACGCCGGAAGAGCGCCTGCTGCGCGCGATCTTCGGCGAGAAAGCGCGCGAAGTGCGTGACACGTCGCTGAAGGTTCCGCACGGCGAGTACGGCAAGGTCATCGGGGTTCGCAAGTTCAGCCGCGACTCCGGCGACGAACTCTCGCCCGGCGTGAACGAGCTGGTGCGCGTCTACGTCGCGCAGAAGCGCAAGATCTCGGAAGGCGACAAGCTCGCCGGCCGTCACGGCAACAAGGGCGTCATCGCGCGGATCCTGCCCGAAGAGGACATGCCGTTCCTCGAGGACGGGACGCCGGTGGACATCATCTTGAACCCGCTCGGCGTGCCGAGCCGCATGAACCTCGGCCAGGTGCTCGAAACGCACCTCGGCTGGTGCGCGGCCGTCGGCTGGGACTTCAAGGACACGCCGGATTGGATGAAGAAGATGGCGTGGGGCGACGAGCGTCGCAGCGTCGAAGGTCCGCTCAACCTTGCGACGCCGGTTTTCGACGGCGCCCGCGAAGGCGAGATCGAAGCGCTTCTCGCGCACTCGCGCTCGAACCGCGACGGCGTGCAACTGGTCGGCGCCGACGGCAAGGCCAACTTGTTCGACGGCCGGTCCGGCGAGCCGTTCGAGGTGCCGATCACGATCGGCTACATCTACATCCTGAAGCTGCTCCACTTGGTGGACGACAAGATCCACGCGCGTTCCACCGGCCCCTACTCGATGATCACCCAGCAGCCGCTGGGCGGAAAGGCCCAGTTCGGCGGGCAGCGGTTCGGAGAGATGGAGGTGTGGGCGTTGGAGGCGTACGGCGCCGCTTACGCCTTGCAGGAGCTGCTGACCATCAAGTCCGACGACGTCATGGGCCGCGTCAAGGTCTACGAGGCGATCGTCAAGGGCGAGAACATCCCCGAGCCGGGCATCCCCGAATCGTTCAAGGTGCTCATCAAAGAGATGCAGTCGCTCTGTCTCAACGTCGAGGTGCTCTCGGCGGAAGGCAAGGAAATCGAAATGCGCGAGACCGACGAGGACGTGTTCCGGGCCGCCGAAGAGCTCGGGATCGACTTGTCGCGCCGCGAGCCCTCGAGCGTGGACATGGAGGCCTGAGGCAGATGACGCTCGACGTGAATTACTTCGATGAGTTGCGGATCGGCCTGGCCACGGCCGACCAGATTCGCATGTGGTCCAACGGCGAGGTCAAGAAGCCGGAGACCATCAACTACCGGACCCTGAAGCCCGAAAAGGACGGCCTGTTCTGCGAGAAGATCTTCGGGCCGACCCGCGACTGGGAGTGCTACTGCGGCAAGTACAAGCGCGTGCGCTTCAAGGGCATCATCTGCGAGCGCTGCGGCGTCGAGGTGACGCGCGCCAAGGTGCGCCGCGAGCGGATGGGTCACATCGAGCTGGCCGCGCCGGTCACGCACATCTGGTACTTCAAGGGCGTCCCGTCGCGTCTGGGGTACTTGCTCGATCTGGCGCCGAAGGATCTCGAGAAGGTCATCTACTTCGCCGCGTACATCGTGACGCACGTGGACGAGGAGAAGCGCCACAAGGATCTGGCCAAGCTCGAAAAGCTGATCGCGGAAGAGAAGAAGCAGATGGAGGCCTACCGCGACAAGCGCGTCGAGCAGGTGCTCAAGGATCTGGAGAAGCGCCTCAAGGAGATGGAGGCCGAAGGCTCCAAGGGGTCCGCGCTGACGGCCGAGAAGAACAAGGCCGAGCGCCAGATCAAAGAGATCCACGAGTCCTCGCAGCGCAAGACAACGCAGCTCGACGACGTCTTCGATCTGTTCAAGTCGATGTCGATCAAGCAGCTCGTCGCCGACGAGATCATGTACCGCGAACTCAAGGACCGGTTCGGCGAATACTTCCAGGGCGCGATGGGCGCCGAGGCGATCAAGGAGCTGCTGCTGCAGCTTTCGATCAAGGACCTTGCCGAAGAGCTGCGCGTGCAGATTCGCGACGGCAAGGGACAGAAGCGCGCTCGCGCGATCAAGCGCCTGAAGGTCGTGTCGAACTTCGTCGGCTCGAAGAACTCGCCGATCGGGATGGTGCTGGACTGCATCCCGGTGATCCCGCCGGACTTGCGGCCGATGGTGCAGCTCGACGGCGGCCGCTTCGCCACCTCGGACCTGAACGACCTGTACCGCCGCGTCATCAACCGCAACAACCGCTTGAAGCGCCTGCTGGACCTGGGCGCGCCCGAGATCATCGTCAACAACGAAAAGCGCATGCTGCAGGAGGCCGTGGACGCATTGTTCGACAACGGCCGCCGCGGCCGTCCGGTCACGGGACCGGGCAACCGCCCGCTGAAGTCGATCAGCGACATGCTCAAGGGAAAGCAGGGACGCTTCCGCCAGAACCTGCTTGGAAAGCGCGTCGACTACTCGGGCCGTTCGGTGATCGTCGTCGGTCCCGAACTGAAGCTGCACCAGTGCGGCTTGCCCAAGCAGATGGCGCTCGAGTTGTTCAAGCCGTTCGTGATGAAGCGGCTCGTGGACCTGGGTCACGCGCAGAACATCAAGAGCGCCAAGCGCATGGTCGAGCGCGCGCGCCCGGTCGTGTGGGACGTGCTCGAAGAGGTCATTCGCGAGCACCCCGTGATGCTGAACCGCGCGCCGACGCTGCATCGTCTGGGCATCCAGGCGTTCGAGCCGGTGCTGGTGGAAGGCAAGGCCATCCAGATCCATCCGCTGGTGTGCACCGCGTTCAACGCCGACTTCGACGGCGACCAGATGGCCGTGCACCTTCCGCTGTCGGCGGAAGCGCAGGCCGAGGCGCGCGTGCTGATGCTTTCGGCGCACAACGTGCTATCGCCGGCGCACGGGCGCCCGATTGCGATTCCGACGCAGGACATGGTGCTGGGTCTTTACTACCTGACGCTGCTGACCGAAGGCGCGCACGGCGAAGGCCGCGTGTTCTCGAGTCCGTCCGAGGCGATCATGGCGCTGGAGTTCAAGGAGATTCACCTCCAGGCCAAGGTCAAGGTTCGCTTGCCGGGCAAGAACATCGGGCTGCTCGCGGCCGTGCAGGCCGAGGCCGCCGGCAACCAGACGCCGCTGATCGAAACGACGGTCGGCCGGCTGATCTTCAACGAAGCGCTCCCCGTCGACTACCCGTACGTCAACACCAATCTGATGAAGAAGCAGATCGCCGAGATCGTGGACGACTGCGTCGAGACCTATGACAAGGCGACGGTCGCGCACATCCTGGATAACTTCAAGGCGCTCGGCTTTCACTACGCGACGCGTGCCGGCGTGACCATCTCGGTCGCCGACGTGACCACGCCGCCCGAGAAGCCGCAGATCCTCGACCGCTACGAGAAGCGCGCGGAGCGTGTCGAAGACCTTCACCGCAAGGGTGTCATCACCTTCGAGGAGCGGCTGCAGGAGCTGATCGAGATCTGGACGGAGGCGACGAAAGAGGTCGCCGAGGCGATGGAGAAGAACTTCTCGCCGCTCAACCCGATCTATATGATGGCCAACTCGGGAGCCCGCGGGAACCTGATGCAGATTCGCCAGATCGCGGCCATGCGCGGTCTTGTAGCAAACCCGAAGGGCGAGATCATCCCGCGTCCGATCAAGTCGAACTTCCGCGAAGGCCTGTCGGTGCTCGAGTACTTCATCTCGACGCACGGTGCGCGCAAGGGTCTGGCCGACACGGCGCTTCGAACGGCCGACTCGGGGTACCTGACCCGGCGTCTGGTGGACGTCGCGCAGGACGTCATCGTCCGTGAGATGGACTGCGGAACCGACAAGGGCGTGCCGGCCGCGATCACGGTCGCGGCGAAGGACGGCTCGCGCGTCCCGTCCTCGGAACTGGACACGCGTGTGTTCGGCCGCGTGCTGGCCGACGACGTGTGGATGAAGGAAGGCGGCTCGCGCAAGAAGCTGCTGAAGGCCGGCGACGAGATCACCGACGTCGAAAAGGACATGCTCGTGGACGCCGAGGTCGAGTCGGTGCGCGTGCGAAGCGTGCTCAGTTGCGACGCGGTCTACGGCGTGTGCGCCGCCTGCTACGGGCGAAACCTGGCCACCGGGCGGATGGTCGAGGCCGGCGAGGCGGTCGGCATCATCGCCGCCCAGTCGATCGGCGAGCCGGGGACGCAGTTGACGATGCGTACCTTCCACTTGGGCGGCGTCGCCGGGATCGACATCACGCACGGCTTGCCGCGCGTCGTCGAGCTGTTCGAGGCGCGCAAGCCCAAGGGCGAGGCGCAGATCGTCGAGCTGACCGGTTCGGTCGAGATCATCGAAGGGGACAAGGCCCGCGAGATCAAGATCACCTCGGAGGACGGCAAGGAAGAGGTCGTCTACAAGGTGCCGGGACGCGCGAAGCTGCGCGTCAAGACGGGCGACACCGTCGAGGTCGGCCAGCAGGTCGCCGACGGCTCGGTCAACCCGCACGAGATCCTTCGCATCCAGGGCCCGCAGGCGGTCCAGTTGTTCCTGGTCGGCGAAGTCCAGAAGGTCTACCATTCGCAGGGCGTGACGATTCACGACAAGCACATCGAGCTGATCGTGCGTCAGATGCTGCGCCGCGTGAACGTGCTCGAGCCGGGCGATGCGGAGTTCCTGCCCGGCCAGCTCGTCGAGCGCAAGGCATTCGAAGGCGTGAACCGGCGCGTCGTCGGTGACGGCGGCGAGCCTGCGTCGGCGCGTCCGATGCTGATGGGCATCACGAAGGCGTCGCTGGCGACCGACTCGTGGCTGTCGGCCGCGTCGTTCCAAGAGACGACGCGGGTGCTGACCGACGCGGCGATCTCGGCGAAGAGCGATCCGCTGCTCGGCTTGAAGGAGAACGTCATCATCGGCAAGCTCATCCCGGCCGGAACCGGCATGGCGCGCTACCGGACGATCAAGGTCTTCCCGACCGAGATGCCCGAGCGCCTGTACCCGGTCGGCACCGACGAGGACGAGTCGCCGCTCATGGAGGAAGGCGGCCGTCCGTACGAGATGCCGGTCCCGCCGCAGTTCGCGGTCCCGCCGGAGGAGGCCTACCAAACGAAAGCGGCCGACGTCGCCGAGGAGCCGGCACCGGCCGGCGAGATGGGCGAGGCGTCTTCAGGCGAGTAACGCCGCTTGTGTTTCGTCGAGCCCTCGGGTCGCCTCCCGGGGGCTCGACAAGTTTCCGGGCAATCGATGCCACAAGAAGCGGCCGTATATGGCGCGCATTTGCCGCATCGATGCGTCGAGTCGCTACGATCGGCATGTGGGTGAGTTCAGATTTCGCGATGCCGGCATCGATGATTGCCGGCTGATCTTCGAGTGGGCGAATGACCCCGAGACGCGGGCGAACTCGGCGGCGACCGAGCCGATCGAGTGGGACGGCCATGTCGAATGGTTCGAGCGCAAGCTTGTTGATCCGAA
>DASWIQ010000016.1:0-1826 GCA_036397615.1 Steroidobacteraceae bacterium | reverse complement strand
GCGCGCTGGCGATGGTCCGTAGAATCTCGCTGGTCGCGGTCTGCTGCTCGAGCGACTCGGCGAGTTCGCGCATGCGCGTATTGAGCTCGTCGAGCAGTCGCGCGTTCTCGATCGCGATCACCGCCTGGTCGGCGAAATTGGCGAGCTGGGCTAGTTCCTTCTCGGTGAAGGGCTTCGGCTCGCTGCGTTGGACCATCAGGGCGCCGATCGCCTGGGTCTCGCGCATTAGTGGAGTTGCGGCAATCGACCGGGTCCCAGCGGCACGTTGGGCAGGAAAGCCCACCCAGTGGGCGATTCTCGCATCTGGATTTGCGACGTCGGGGATGTTGATCTGGCGCTTCTCAAGAATGGCGGCGCCCGGCGTGCTGTGCGGCGTCAGCGGAATTTCCTCTCCCAGGGCCTCCCGGAGACGCTCGCCGCCCGGACCGCTTGTGCCGGCAATTCGCAGTCGGTCACCGTGAACTGTCCGGATCGTTGCGCCGGACGCCCCGAACAGCCGGGTGGTTGTCTCGGCAATGGCGTCGAGCGCGCCCTTCGCGTCACCTGGCGAAGCGGCGATCGTGCGCAATATTTCCGCGCTGGCCGTCTGGTTGTCGAGCGATTCGCGCAACTCGCTCAACAACCGCGCGTTCTCGATCGCGATCACCGCGTGGGAGGCGAAATTCGTCAGCAGCGAGACTTGCTCTTCGGCGAAGGGGCGGACCTCCTGGCGGTAGATCGCGATCGCGCCGATCAACTCGTCGCCCTTCAGCATGGGAACGATGACCTGAGAGCGCGCGCCGGCAAGCTTGAAAGAGGAAGTTGGAACGGGCTCTGCCGCTTGATCGACGGTATGAATCACTTGTTTCGTCCGCAGGACCCGGTCGAGCGCATTGCCCGACTCCGGCAGAAACCGACCGCGTGTCGTGACGAACTCGGCGTAGGCAAGTGGAGCGTTCACTAAGGCTGCCGGATAGCACGCTGCCCCGTCATAACGATAAAGCACGCCAAACTCTGCCTCGCAGATCCGCGCGGCGTTCTCGAGCAGCGACTGGAACACCGGCGCCGGGTCGCCGGGAAAACTGGAAATTACCCGCAGAACCTCCGACGTAGCAGTCTGCCGGTCGAGCGATTCGCGCAACTCGCCGAGCAGCCGCGCGTTCTCGATCGCGATCACCGCCTGGTCGGCGAAGCTCGAAAGCAGATTCAAATCGTTCAGCTCGATGGGCAGGTCCTCGGTGCGGTGCACAATGATCGTTCCAATCGCCTCTCCCTCGCGTAGCAGCGGTGTTGCGACGATCGTGCGGACGTTGGTATCGCGCAGAAAAGCCATCGTGCCGTCGTCCGCCTCGGCGAAAGTGCCATCGAGCAGGTCGTTGGTCGCGATTTGAATCTGGCGCTTTTCCAGCATCGCGCGACCGTTGAGATTGGACCGGTCAAACGGGCGTTCCGGCAGTCCGGCCCTCATGCCCGATGCGGCGGGCCCTGCCGAGCCGATGAAGCGCAGAACGTTGCCGTCGAGTCGGCGAATGCTGACGCTCGCCGCGCCGAACATGCGGGCGGTCGTCTGGGCGATGGTATCGAGGGCGCGTTCGGCCTCGGCCGGCGAACTGGCTATTGTGCGGAGAATTTCGGCCGTCGCCGTCTGCTGCTCGAGCGACTCGGCAAGCTCGCGCGTGCGCTCCTCGACCCGGCGCTCGAGCGCCTGGATCGGCCCGGCGATGCGCCTGGCGAGCAACAGCGCCGCTCCGACGGCGAGCGCGACAAGAACGACGATCAGGATCCCCGCGCGCGCAAGCGATCCGTAAGGCGGCGCGTCTACGTCGGCCAGCGGGAATTCGACGAGG
>DASWIQ010000015.1:0-20708 GCA_036397615.1 Steroidobacteraceae bacterium | reverse complement strand
CCCGACGCCGGCCCGCCGATTCCGGGCAGCTCCAGTCCCTGACCTCGAAGTAAGCATCGCCGTAGCGATACGCCTTCTCGATCAGGACCGCGTCGGAATCGTCGTAGGGCTCGACGAATTCCCAGACGATTTTTCCTTCGGCGTCTATTTCGAAGATCCGCCCGGCCTGTGACTCCGTGATGAGGCGATTGCCGTTCGGCAGGAGCTGATGGGTGCCCATCAGATCGGAGAAGAAGTGGCCCGATGGGTCGCGAGGATGGACCGTCTCCGTTCCTCCCGTCGCCGGATCCAGAGAGATGACGCTGCTCCCGCGGACTCCGTCGACCGCAAGATGCCTATCTCCATTATTGAACACCTCGATCAGGCCCTGCGCCGTGATGTCCGGGTCGTGCTGGCGGATCCAGGGGCCGGCGCGGCGCCATTTGAGCGCGCCCGTCTGTTCGTCGAGTATCGCGAGCATGTGCATCTGCCGGATCGAGATCAGCAGGTCGCCGGCCTCGACGCCGTCGATCCTGGCCGCGAGCGCCGGGGTGACCACTTCGATGTCATTCACGTGCGTCGGGTCACCCCGCGAACTGTGTGACATGTCGTAGAGTTCGGTCGCGAGCCCGGCGTCGAACACGGCCCGCAGCGCCGACAGTTCCCTGAGCACCTTCCCATCCGCACCGACGAGCAGCAGCCGGTCCTCGTAACGCGCGTCCGATTTACGGAGGGAGGCCGCGGAGACTCCCTGCAGCATCAGGTCCTGCGGCACATCGCGAACGTCCGCCTTGGCGGGTATCCAGAACGACCCGTCGAAATTCGGCGTGATGGAATGATGGGTCAGACGATCGACCTTCCACACGACCGCGCCGCACTTGTCGAGCTTGACGGTGCCCAGCATGCTGAAGTTGAAAACGACCGAACCGTCGGGAAGCAGCCACATGCCCTGCGTGTGGTAGTGCAGGGCATCGATCGGGACATTCGTCCTCGGAAATACGTGCGACGGATCGGGCCAGATCGCGTGGAAGTCCGCGTGCCAGCGATGAACGACGGTGCCCGCCATGTCGACGAGACGCAGTTCGACACCTTCCGGAAACAGTCCCTGCATCGCGGTGAGTCCACGAAAGGTCGCGACGGCGTCGTGCACGGTGACGCCGTCGCCCTCATGAATGAGCGGCTGAACGAGGAGCGGTTTCGTCTGGGTCTGCTCGCTGTAGAACAGCCTGGCCGCCTTGAAGCCGTTCTCGAACACCTGATAAGGCTGGAGTTCCAGCGTCGCAAACACGCCACCCAGCAGGAAGAGGCCGACGACCGCCGACAACCTGAATGCGAGTTTCGAAACATCGAGCTGACGCCACCACTCGATAAAGGCGACTTTCCGTGATGGGGTCCCGTTCGTCCGATGAATGTTCAGGCTCACGGGAACCGTCCGAGATTGTGGCTCTTGTTATTCCAGCCGGTAGTAACGGAATTTCCCGCGCTCGCGGGGAATCCTGAGGACATTCTCGTACTCGGCCCGGCAATCGGCGCCGGCCACCTGTCGCACCATGCCGACAAGGCGATCGGTCAGCGCCGCGCGGGCTACCGGCTCCCTGCCTTCGATCAGGACGCGCCATCCGAGCGTATTTGTTCGAACGAACTGGATCTGTCGGATTCCGTCCGACAAGGGATCCGCGAAGAATGCCGCAAGATCGTTCACGAGCTCGGATCCGTGGTGCTCCGTGCCGTCGGCGGCGCGAAAGACATCGGCCGTTCGCGCCTGGATCTCCGCGAGCACCGGGAGCGGCAGTCCGCAGCGGCAGGGATCCGCCGCAAGGCGGCCCCGGTCGCCGACGCGATACCGGATGAGCGGCATGGCGGGGTTGTGCAGCGCAGTCAGCACGATATCGCCGAACTCGCCCACGCGGGCTGGCGTATTGCCGTTGAATATCTCCAGGTAAAGGTGATCCGAATAAATGTGCATCGCACCGGCCGGGCATTCGCCGGCGATCGCGCCGATCTCGTTGCAGCCATAGGAGTCGATCGCCCGGCGCGCCAGGTACTTCTCGATCTCGATCCGCTGAAACGGGAACAACTGCTCGCCGCCGACTCTCGCGAAAGAAACCAGCGGTCGTCCTACTCCACGCTCGCGCAGGCAGCGCGCGAGACGGAAGAGCGCGGACGGCGGTCCGGTAACGAGCGGCGACTGCCGGCCGGAAAGGATCCGTACCGCTTCGTCGATCGCCGCCGGCGAATCGAGTGCAGGCACGATGCGCTGCCCGAGCAGCAGATCGCGCAGGGGACGGCGATCCTGCGAAAGACGCAATGAGCGCTCGCCGATCGGGATGCCGTGCCAGCCCAGGCCGCGGTACCGGTGCGCCCAGCCCCAGGCGTCGGAATTCGGGGTGAACACCATCTTCATGGGCTGGCCCGACGTGCCGGAAGTCTTTCGCGTGATGCGGGGGCCCGGCGGAGGCCGCGCCCTGGCCTCGTCCCAGTGTGCGCGGAAGTGTTCGCGCTCTAGCACCGGCCACGCCGCAAGTTCCAGTTCACGCCCGGCGAGTGCGCTTGCCCAGGGTTCGCGCCGATAGAGCGGAACCCGCTTGGAAGCGTGCGTGAGAAGCCACCGAAGCCGCTCCGCCCGCAAGCGCTCGAACTCGGTCGTCGGCAGCCCTTCCCAGGTCTTCAGCAGCCGCAGGAACCGGCCGAGCGGATAGCCCCTGAGACCCTGCAGCGCAGCGTATATCTTTCCCCGCAGCGGATTCCGAAGCGGTGGCGAGATGTTGATCGGCTCCAGCTTGGTTTGCACTCCTAATTGCCTTCCGCATGCGATCGTTTCTTCAGCAAGTGTCTGTAGGCAGCGATATGGCCATCGATCGCGGGCTCGGTCGCAAAGGTCGATGCGACGTACCGCCACGCGGCGAGCCCGAGTTCCCGCCAGCGGTCGTTTTCAAGCAGGTGGCGCAGGCCCGATTCGAAATCGTCGTCCTGGACGTGTCGGCCGAAATCAACGGCAAAACCATCCGGATCGACCGAGCTCAGGATCGCGCAACGATGTGCCGCTGCTTCCAGCATTGAATTGGGGAGTCCTTCGCGGGCGGAGGTATTCATGATGATCCAGCTTGCGCCGAGAATCTGCGACAAATCGTCGGTTCTGAACTGATCGACGAAACCACGCATGTCGAGATTGGGAAGCGAGCCGTAGCGTTCGCGCAGATGGCTGTCCCAGTTCTTGTCGTTGGACGCACCGACCGCAATGAATTGGACGTCCGGAAGCCGCTCGGCCAATTGCAGGAACAGTTCCGGCCGCTTGCGGCGGTCGAGACGTCCCACGAAACACACGGTCGGCCGGGCAGCTTTCTGCACGGACGCCGGAATCGGGATCGGGGTCGGCAGGAAAACCGGCGGGGTGCGCAGGCGATACATCGCCGTGGCCTTCGGGATCAGACACCTGGCTGCCGTATAGACAGCGTCCGCCCGCTGAACCCCGCGCCGGACCAGCGGACCGTTCTCATAGAGGTAATTCGCGACGACGCGAAAGCGGCTGCGCGAAGGCAGGGCGAACTCGGTTTTCCAGTCCTCCCAGTCCCGCGGATCGCGGCAGGTGACGACATGCACGCGGTCAGGAAGTGCGCGCTGCGCGAGATACGTCGCGAACGATGGCTCGCAGGAGTGATAGATCTGGGCATTGGCCTCGCGCAACAACGGCGTCGAAGCGAGTGAATTTCTCGGCGGGAACGAGAGCACCGTCATCCCGTCGAGTTGCTCGACGGCCTTCTGCCCTTCGCGACGCGGCACGACGGCAAATACCTCGTGCCCGCGCGCGGCGAGCTCGCGGCCGATCGTGCGTGTCGCGCGGCCGAAGCCGCCGTACTTGCCCCAGGCGAATATCTCGACACTGACGAGGCAGATTTTCATCGCCCTGCCCTGCCTTCAGCCGCGTACTGCAACGGCGCGCAAGGGTAGACCGCGACCTTCACGGGGCCGTCGCCGTGTCTCGCCCGCAATGTCTCGAGCAGGGCATTCCAGTCGCGATACTGCGGCGCCGCCGGGAAACGCTTGGCGAGATCGGACGCGGAGATATTCGGCGCCATCATCAGGAATTCCAGATTCCGGCGGCTCTGCGTCCGGGTCAGGCTCGTCACGAGATGCCGCGCCTGCTTCAGGATGTGACGCGGGCGAAGCGTCAGGAACCGCACCCGCGCGCGCCCCATGAACGAAAGCTCGGTGGGCTTCAGCCGGTGCGAGCCCGCGCCCTGCCATCCGTCCGCCAGCGCAACCTTCGTCGCGCCCGGCGGCGCGGTCATGAGCGGCCAGAGGCCCCAGGGCACGAACCACAGATTGGCGTCGAAGGGATAAGTGTTGGCGATCACGATCCCGGCATCGGCTTCAGGCGTAACGGCGAACCTGGCCGCGGCGACCGCGACGCCCTCGCGGTGCGCCAGAACGCGATCCCCCGCGAACAGCGCGGCGATACGCCGGCCATGATTGAGTATGACGTTGACGATGAAATCGAGCCCGAGCCGTCCGGTGATGACGTCGAGCTCGCGCCGGAAGTCATTGTCAATGGATGCGCCGCGGTGCTTCGCGCCCTTCAGCAAGTCGTGCAGGTACCGCGCTGTCTGCGTGCCGGCAACGCCCGGGACGAGGATCTTCGAGCCGCCCGAAAAACCAGCACCGTCGTGCGGAGTGATGCTCCCGATGCCGATCTTGAGCTCGGCATTCATGACCGTGCGATTGATATGGAGCGGAATGCCGGACGGCGATTTTCCCGCATTCACCAGGTCGCCGTCCGGGTCGTGCAGCTCCCAGGCCACCCGATTCGCGGCGGCGGCGCCGACCTTCATCAGGTTCTCTTCCGTCGAAGCAGCTTCGTGCCCGCCGGCGGCGATGACGACGCGCACCTGCGACAGGTTCAAGCCGCCCGCTTCGAGTTCGTCGAGAACGAGCGGCAGCACGTCGGCCGTCGGCGTAGGGCGCGAGATGTCGTCGATGATGATCACCGCGCTGCGGCGGCCCGCGGCGAGCGTCGCAAGGCGCGGCGTGCCGATCGGAGCGAGCAACCGCTCCCTCATCGCATCGTCGTCGAGCGCCGGTCCGGGATCGGTGCCGATGACACGCACGTCCCAGGCGTCCGGAAACGTCAGCGACAAACGCCGGTCCCCGTTCCAGGCGCCGGTGAAGACCTCGACCGTTTTCATGGTGGTTTCACTGCATTGCGGCCGCGCTCAACGGCCCCAAGACGGGCGACGCGATCGAGAAGCTGGTTCCGCATCCTGCCCTCCCGCCGTCCCGCGAGCCCGACCGCCACCGGCAATTCCCAGCGCGCAAGCTCCAGCGTGTCGCAAGGACGCAAGGCGAGGTAACGCCGGAGATAAACGCGCCAGAAGACGGCGCGCCCGAGTTCGAGCGCCGTCCTGGCGACGAATCCGCGCGGCTGCTCGCCGAAACGAAGCTGCAGCACGGCCGCAGCCACGTCAGCGAGCGGATTGCCGCGTGTGGCGAGCACCCAGTCG
Source organism: Steroidobacteraceae bacterium (assembly GCA_036397615.1). Lineage (GTDB taxonomy): Bacteria > Pseudomonadota > Gammaproteobacteria > Steroidobacterales > Steroidobacteraceae > SCUD01. Next base: position 15,231 of record DASWIQ010000015.1, on the reverse strand, counting down.
ATCAGTGTCGAACCGGCGGGATGGACGATCACGTTCAGCATGTGAATGTCGTTGTGACACACGATATTGCCATCCGGCAGCGATGCAAGCGAACGCAGCGCCGTCGACCGGTCCGTCCCGGATACGCCGGACGCGGCGCGGATTTCGGCCTCGAGGCGCTCGCGCTGCGACGGCAGTTCCGCCGACCTGCAGGCATGCACGGCGGAGTGCAGTGCCGCGAGTTCCCGCGCACCCGCGAGGATCCGCCACGGGCGGCTGCGAATCGTGCTGCTGAGCGTCTCACCCGCCCGCAGATTGCCGAAAACGATGCCGGGCCTGCCGTCCACCTCCATGGTTTCGGCAACTCGCGGGGCAGGCACGCCCGCCCGCGCGAGCAACCGGGACATCTCGATCTCGACGGGCGCGAGAGCGACGAACTCCGCCACGAACAGCTTGAGAATGCGCCCGTCCGGCAGCTCGTAGACATCGCTCTTGTGCCCCGACCCGATCTTTCTCATTCCGGGCGGCTCCCGGCCACGACGTTCCGCCGGGCACGCAGCAGGTTCTTGAGCTCAAACAGGCCGCCCATGCTGTTGCCGACCAGGTAGATGACGAACAGCATGAAAGCGAGCGCGACCGCGTCGCCCGCCGGAACCGAGTACTCCTGCAGCAGGATCACCAGGCTTCCTTCGCGCACGCCGATCCCCGAGAGGTGGATCGGCAGCATCATGAGCGCCTGGATCACCACGCGTATCCAGCCGATCGTCACGAGCGACAGGTGAATGTCGAGCGCAAGCGCGGCGCAGGCGAAGCTGAGGATCCCCACGACGTGACGCACGAGCGACACGAAAGTGATGTTCCACACCATGTTGTCGAACAGCCGGTAGCTCTCCGCCATCGTGCGCATGAACCTGCCGACCTTGTCCATGACCTTGCCTTTCAGCCACGCGAACACCGGCGTCGCAAGGATCCGGCCGGCATGCCGATTGACCGCGCGGCTCGCCAGCGCGAGATGCGCCAGGAAGAGCGACGCGAGCATGCCGAACATCACGATTCCGATCCACCGCCCCGGGCCGGTCGGCCATTCGATCGTCCAGAGGACGAGGCCGAGCAGAAGCAGGCCGAGCGTATTGACCACGCGGCAGAAGACGAGCGCAGCCGTGACTTCTCCGTATTGCCGGGTCGGCCCGGCGAGGATCTGGAGCTTCACGGCGGAGGCCAGAAGGTCGCTCGGGAGGAACTGCCCGTAGAAGCGGGCGATGAACTTGGTTTCGAACACGGGCCAGGGCGCCACCGATATCCCGGCGCGGTTGAGCAACAACCACAACTGCAGCGCTTCGAGCGCAGCGACCACGAGATTCAAGGCGAACGCGACGGCGATCCATCCGAGGTGGACGTTCCGGAGCGCCGTGAGCACCTCGCGGAACGGGATGAACCAGAATATGCCGGCGATCAGCGCGATCGTGCCGATCAGCCGAAGCGCGCCCTTCTGCCACCGCGTCAGGGTCAATGACTGGCCCGCCGGCCAGGCTCGAGGAGCCCCGCGTAGAGATCGATCAGGTTGCTCGCCAGCATCGGATAGCTCAGTTTCGCGCCAGCGAGTTCGCGGGCCGCGGCTCCGATGCGTTCACGGCGCGAGGCGTCCGCGAGCAGCCAGCCGAGCGCGTCGGCGAGCGCCGCGTCGTCGCGCGCCGGCACTAGACGGCCGTGTTCGCCGTCCCGCACGACTTCCGCGATCCCTTCGTCCGCGCAGGCGATGACCGGTTTGCCGAACTGCATCGCCTCGCCGTAAACGGTGCCGTCGGCCTCGCCCCAGGACGCGAGCGCGAAAACGTCGCACCAGGACATTTCGCCGAGCACTTCCGCGTGCGGGCGCTTCCCGCACAACTCGACGATGCCGGTGAGCCCGAGCTCGCGGATCAAGGCCTCGAGTTTCGGCCGTTCCGGGCCCTCCCCGATGATGCGGCAGGCCAGGTCCGGGAAATCTCCCTTGATCCGGCCCACTGCACGCACCAGATATTCCTGCCCCTTGCGCTCGGACAGCGTGCCGCAGGACATCACGACCCGCTTTCCGGCAAATGCCGGCGGCCTCTCCTGGCGGAGTCCGGGCACGCGGCCCGGGTGCGCCCCGGGCTGCTTGACGACGCGGAGATCCGCGATCGCGGGCTCGGTTGCACGGAGCGCCGCCGCCATCTTCTCGTTCTGCGTGATCACCACATCGGCGGCCCGCAGGATGCGGCGGTACGCCTTCGCGCGCGCGGGTTGTTCGCGCGCCATGGCCAGGCGCTGGACGCTGCGCTCCTGCACGATGAGCGGCGTGCCATAGCGCTGCTTCATCTTCATTCCGAGATAGCCGCTCGGGAAGAGGAAATTGGCGTGCACGACGTCGAACGGATGGCCCTTCATCAGGCTATCGGCCGATCGCCTGCACCAGGGCCAGAGGAGCGCCGTGTCGAGCGACGGAAACCGGTTGTAAACGCTGTTATAGACCCAGCGCCGCGGGTAATGCGGGCATCGCGGGTAGTAAACCGGCACGCCGCGGAATTCCTGGCGCGCCGGCACGTTGGACCAGGCGCGGAGCGCCTGATCGAGCGCGAGAGCGCGCGGGATCCAGGGCGTCGGTGCCATCACCACCGTCGGCAGGCCCGCGGACTCGAGCGCGGCAACCGACTCGAGCGCCCAGGTGCCCGTCGTCATGTCGTGTGGCCGGGGAAAATAGTCGCAGATCCACAGCGCGCGCCGGAGTCTCGTGCCGTTCATGCGTTCGGCGCGCGTTCGGACTGTATGACGCGACGGATGGTGTATTCCTTCATCCCGCTCGCGTGCGTGAAGATGATGAGCTCGCCGATGAGGCCGAGCGCAAATGTCTGGACGCCGAGCACGACGAGCAGCGTTCCGAGCAGGAGCGCGGGACGATCCGCGAGCGCAATGTCGAAGAAGAGCCGTTGCACCACCAGCACCGCAGTGACGATGGCGCCGAACCCCGCCGCCAGGAACCCGATAGTGCCGAAAAAGCGCAGGGGCTTTTTGGTGAACCTGACCAGGAAGAAAACGGTCAGAACGTCGAGAAACCGGTGAAGGTACTCGCGCAGCCGGTAGTGCCCGCGAAAACGATCCTTGGGCGACTGCCTCACCTCCACCTCGCGGACGCGGAAGCCGCGGCGCGCCGCGAGCGCCGGGAGAAACCGGTGCTGATCGCCGTAAACCGGGATTTCCTCCGCGACCGCCCGCTTGAACAACCGGACGCCGCATCCGAGGTCGCGGTACTTCATGCTGCTCATGAACTTGAACAGCCCATGGAATGCCTTGCGACGCAGCTTGTCGAACGGCGAACCTGCGCGCGGCCAGCGCACCGCGATCAGCATGTCGTCGTCCGGAGCGGGCGCGGCGATCATCTTCACGATTTCCTGCGGCTCGACCTGGTAATACGCGGGCAGCGTCAGGAGCATTGCGCCGCGCGCGGCGTCAAAACCCGCGGCGAGCGCCGCGGATTCCCCGAATTCCTTCGAAAGCTCGATCACCCTGAGCCGCGCGTCCGCCACCGCCACGCGGCGCAACGCCTCGAACAACTCCTTCTTCTGTCCATCCAGCACGACGACGATCTCGTGATCGACGGCGGCAGAGTCGAGCGCTTCCACGTATTCCGAGACGAGTTCCACGAAGTCGTCGACCCGCCGGCCCACAGGGATCACGATGCTGTAGCGGGGAGCTGCGGCTGACTCATTCATCGTCGCGCTCCATGCGTGAGACGGCCGAGAGCCGCGAATACTCGGTGAGGTCGACATTTCCCGTGGCGTATACGAGCTCACCCACCGCGCCGCCCATGAGCAGGAAGAGCGCCAGCGCGCCGTATAGCACGCCTGTGCCCGCGAAAGGCAGGATCAATGTTCCGTCCGGCGTGAAGAGCGGCGCGATGGCCGCTCCGAGAGAAATCAGGCTTGCGACGATGAACGGCATCGCGAGCAGACCGAACCACAGCAACGGCCGCTGCGCGAAACCGATGATGGTCTTGATCGAAAGCAGGTCCAGAAGGACCTTCCAGGTCCGCGACAGGCCGTACTTCGACGCGCCGAACTGCCGGGCATGATGACTGACCGGCACTTCCTTGACGCGCGCGCCTGTGATCGAGGCCATCGCCGGAATGAAGCGATGCATCTCGGAGTAGAGCGGAACCCGCTTGATGACGCTCGCGCGATAGAGCTTCAGCGAGCACCCGTTGTCGCGAATCGGCACGCCGGTCACCTTCCCGATCAGCTTGTTCGCGATCCAGGAGGGGACTTTTCGCGTGAGAAGCCTGTCCTGCCGGTTCTGCCGCCAGCCGACGACCATGTCGGTGTCGTCGTCGATCTCGCGGAGCATCGCCGGTATGTCGCCCGGGTCGTTCTGCAGGTCGCCGTCCATGGTCGCAATGACGGTCCCGCGGGCCAGGTCGATGCCCGCGGCCATCGCCGGCGTCTGGCCGTAATTGGCGCGGAACTCGACGACGCGAAGGCGCGGGTCCTGTTCCGCAATCGCGGCCGCAATCTCCAGCGTGCCGTCGCGGCTGCCGTCGTCGACGAAAAGGATCTCATAGCGAAGATCCGTGCGCCTGAGCGCTTCCGAGATCCTCTCGTGCAGCAGGCGCACGCTCTCTTCCTCGTTGTAGAGAGGCACGACGACAGACAGGTCCAGTGACTTCATTCGCGTTCAGAACCTCCGGTCGGGACGAACGGGTGAGTATAAATGGTCCGGTGTAAAGCCGATGCGACGGGCGGGTTGCGGGCAGCAAACAGGTTTCCAGGCTGGCCAGTGCGCACGTCTACGGCCCGTCCCGCGCTTGTGATGCGTGTCACGTTTTGCCGGAATCCACATGGGCATCAGCACCCTCGCCGGAGAACAGGATAGACTTCCATCCAAGGGGATACCGATGTCGAGTGATCACGGCGATACGTCCGCCAGCGGGGCGTTCCTCCGGGATGAAGTCATGAATGCCGAGCTGCCCGAGCGGCCGCTCGTCTCCATCGTACTCCCGGCCTTCGACGAGGCCGCAATCCTGCGCGACCATGTGATCGTGCTGATCGAGTATCTGCGAACGCTCGACGATCGCTTCCAGTTCGAGATCATCATCGTCAATGACGGGAGCCGCGACGAGACGGGCGCGATTGCCGAAGAGCTCGCCCGCGAGTTCGCCGAAATCCGGGTCTTTCACCATCCACGCAATTTCGGCCTCGGCCAGGCGCTCAAGACCGGTTTCGCGCAGTTTCGCGGCCGCTACGTCATTGTTCTCGATATCGACCTGAGCTACGGTCCCGATCACGTGCGGCTCCTGCTGGACCGCATCACCCGGACGGCTGCCCGCATGGTTCTCGCTTCGCCCTATATGCGGGGCGGGCGCGTGCTCAACGTGCCCTGGATGCGCGTGCTCTTCAGCCGGGTCGCCAACTGGTTCCTCGCGCGCGCGTCAGGCCACCGCATCAGCACGATGACCTGCATGGTGCGCGCGATCGACGGCCGCTTCCTGCGCTCGCTGCATCTCAGGAACACGGGCATGGACGTCATGCCCGAGATGATCCTCAAGGCGAAGATCCTGCGCGCGAGCATCGAGGAGATCCCGGCCGAGCTCAACTGGGAGCTGCAGAACCGCGTCCGTGGCCGCCGGCGCTCGAGCCTCAGGATACTGACGCAGATTTTCGGAACGACGGTTTCGGGCTTCATGTTGCGGCCCTTCACATTCCTTCTCATTCCGGGTTTGCTCCTGCTCGCCTTCGCTGCCTACGTCAACACCTGGATGGTCTTTCATTTCATCCGGGCATATGCGGAGCTCAGCCTGTCGCCGGACCTTCAGAACGACATGGCGGCGGCGGTCGCGCTCGCCTACCAGCGGTATCCGCACACCTTCATCGTGGGACTGCTCTCACTGATGCTTGCGATCCAGCTCACCGGGATGGCAATGCTTTCCCTGCAGAGCAAGAAGTACTTCGACGAGCTGTTCCACATCGAGTCGACACTGCTGCGCGAGCGGCGCGAGGCAGCGCGAGGATTGGCGGAGCCGCCGCAAGCGGTCCATTCGGATTCGCGGGATCCCAAATGACGGCGGCGGTCGTCGTCACCGGCTGCGCCGGCTTTCTCGGTTCCAATCTCGTCGGGCGATTGCTTGCGGCGGGTCACCCGGTCGTCGGCGTCGACAATCTCTCGATGGGCAAGGCGGAGAACATCGACGAGTTTCGCGGGCAGTCCGGCTTCCGTTTCATCCAGGCCGACGTCACCGATCCGCGTCCGCTCGCGGATCTCGACGGCGATTACTCGTGCGTCGCCCACCTTGCCGCGTTCAAGATCCCGCGCTATGGCAAGGCGATCGACACGCTCAAGATCAATTGCCGCGGCACCGAGAACGCCCTCGAGTTCGCGCGAGCCCGCGGCTGCAAGCTGGTGCTCGCCTCGACGTCCGACGTCTACGGCCGCAATCCCGCGCTGCCCTTCAGCGAGGCGAACAGCGACAGCGTGATCGGCAACTCGAAAGCGCCTCGCTGGGCCTACGCGGTGTCGAAACTCTTCGACGAGCACCTCGCTCTCGCCTATCAGGACGCCTACGGTTTCCCCGTCACGATCCTGCGTTTCTTCGGCTCTTACGGTCCCAAGCAGAACCTGAGCTGGTGGGGCGGCCCGCAGTCCGTCTTCATCGATTGCGTGCTGAACGACAAGCCGATACCGATACACGGTGACGGCAGCCAGACACGCAGCTTCACCTACGTGACCGACACGGTCGAAGGCATCTACCAGGCGATCGTGCGCCCTGCGGCGGACGGCGAAATCATCAATATCGGCAGCACCCAGGAAACGACGATCCTGGACCTCGCCCGCCGCATCAAGCGCCTGTCGGGGACGCCCGGCGAACTGCGGATCGAGTTTGTGCCTTATGCGTCGTTCACGGGCAGGAAGTACGAGGATGTCATGCGACGCGTTCCCGACGTGACGCTCTGCGAAAGGATTCTGGGCGTGCGCGCGAAGGTGGATCTCGACGAAGGGCTCGGGCGCACCATCGCATGGCAGCGCCGCGTGACCGCAATGGCGGCCGGCGGCTGACCGCGCGGCAGCGGGCGGACGACAGCGATGCGTGTCGGAATCATCGGTGGCGGTCTCATGGGCCTCGCGCTCGCCGAGCGTCTCGGCGCGGCCGGCCACCAGGTTTGCGTTTACGAGCGCGCCAGGCAGCCCGGCGGGCTCGCGACCTGGCAGGACTTCGGCCGATTCACCTGGGACCGTTTCTATCACGTCATCCTGCCGTCCGACACGTCGCTGCTCGAGTTCATCCGCGGGCTCGGGCTTGCCGACCGCATGCGCTGGCGCGCGACCCGGACGGGGTACTACGTCGACCGACAGTTCCATTCGCTGAGCAGCGGGATCGATTTCCTGCGCTTTCCGCTCCTCAACCTCTGGAGCAAGTTCCGCCTCGCCGTCACGATCCTCTACTGCTCGCGCATCAGCGACTGGCGCCGGCTCGAGCGCCAGACGGTCGAGGAATTCCTGGTGAGGCTGTCCGGCCGCAGCACCTTCGACAAGTTCTGGAAGCCTCTCCTGCTCGCAAAGCTCGGCGAGCATTACCGGCGCGTTTCCGCGGTATTCATCTGGACCTACGTGAAACGGCTCTTCTCGGCGCGGGACGCGGCGGCCCAGAAGGAGCAGCTCGGCTACGTCTCGGGCGGCTATCGCACCGTCTTCCAGCGCCTGCTCGACCGGATCGCGCAGGCAAGCGGCAGGACGCTCATGGGCGTCGAAGTGCAGGCCGTACGCCCGAATGGCGCGTCCGGCATCGAAGTGCGGGCAGACGGCATCGCGGAGTCCTTCGACAAGGTGATTTTCACGGGACCGGTGAACGCGATGCGGCAGGTCGTCGACCCGGAACTCGTCATGGTTCCCCCGCAGGGGGACATCGAGTATCTCGGCGTCATCTGCCTCGCCCTCATCACGCGAAAGCCGGTGGTCCCCTACTACATCCTCAACATCGCCGACGAAAGCGTACCGTTCACGGGCATCATCGGCATGAGCTCGCTGGTCGACATCGAGGAGACGTCGGGCCTCTACCTCACATACCTGCCCAAATACGTGCTGTCGGACGATCCCATGCTGCAGAAGGAAGACGACGAGCTGAAGGTCGAGTTCATGCGCGGTTTTAACCGCATGTTCCCGGATTTCGAAGAGCGCGACATCGAGAGCGCACAGGTCAACCGGGCGTTCAAGGTGCAGCCCTTACAGGTAATCGACTACTCTTCGCGGGTCCAGGCACCCGGAACCCGGCACAAGGATTTCTACGTCGTGAACACCGCACAGTTCGTCGCCAATACGCTGAACAACAACGAGGTCATCCGGACCGTCAATGCATTCCTCAAGCAATATGGGGCGGATTTTCGGGACGCCGCATGACGAAACCAGACGCAGACGCACGGCCCTTCTTTGCGCACGAAACCGCCGTCATCGATCAGCCCTGCAAGATCGGCGGAGGCACGAAGATCTGGCACTTCAGCCACGTCATGCGCGATTCACGCATCGGCAGCAAGTGCAACATCGGCCAGAACGTGGTCGTCTCGCCGCAATGCGTGATCGGCGACAACGTGAAGATCCAGAACAACGTCTCCGTCTACACAGGCGTCATCATCGAGGACGACGTCTTCTGCGGCCCGTCGATGGTCTTCACAAACGTCATCAATCCACGCAGCTTTATCGAGCGCAAGGATGAGTACCGAAGGACGCTGATCCGGCGCGGCGCCTCGATCGGCGCGAATGCGACGATCATCTGCGGCGTCACCCTCGGGCGCTACTGCGTCGTCGGCGCCGGCGCGGTCGTCACGCGCGACGTGCCGGAATACGCCGTCGTGTATGGCAATCCTGCACGAGTCAGGAGCTGGGTCTGCTATTGCGGCATCGGCCTCGAGCTCGGCGGCGACGACGGCGAGACGCGGCAGGCGGCCTGCTCGGCCTGCGGCCGCCGCTATCGCCGCGACGGTCGCGATGTCACCGAAGCCTGAATCCCCGAATTCCGGCGCCAGGCGCCTCGCCCACGTCGTGGGGGCGCGACCGCAGTTCGTGAAGCTCGCGCCGGTCGCACGCGCCATTTCGGCGGCCAACGGCCGCGGAGCGCGCATCGACAGCCTGATCATCCACACCGGACAGCACTACGACCCGTCGATGTCCGACGTTTTCTTCGACGAGCTCGGCATTCCGCGCGCGGGCGTGCACCTCGGCGTCGGGTCGGGCCCGCATGGGGAGCAGACCGGTCGCATGCTCGAGAAGCTCGAACTTGCGCTCGTCGAGCATCGCCCGGACGCCGTCCTCGCCTACGGCGACACGAATTCCACGCTTGCGGCCGCGATCGCCGCAGCCAAGCTGCACATCCCGGTGCTGCACGTCGAAGCCGGCCTCAGGAGCTTCAACCGCCGCATGCCGGAAGAGATCAATCGGGTGGTCGCTGATCACCTGTCGGATCTCCTGTTCGCCCCGACATCCGAAGCCATGCGCAATCTTGCGACGGAAGGACTCTCCGCGCGGGCCGTTCTCTCCGGCGACGTGATGCTGGACGCGATCCGCTTCAACGAGGCGCTTGCCCGCTCGCGCTCACGAGTCCTCCAGCGGCTGGCGCTGCGCCCGGGCGAGTATCTCGTGGCGACCGTTCACCGGGCGGAGAGCACCGACGGCGACGCGCTCGCAAATCTGATCGACGCATTCGAACGCATTGCCCGGCCCGACCGGCCCATCGTTTTCCCCGTCCATCCGCGCACCGCAAAGCGCCTGCGCGAAGGACGCGGCAGGCCGCTGGAGTCCGGGGCCGTGCTCGCGATAGAGCCGCTCGGCTATCTCGACATGATTCGCCTCCTCGGCAGCGCGCGCATGGTCCTGACCGATTCGGGCGGCGTGCAGAAGGAAGCCTTCTTTCTCGGCCGTCCCTGCGTGACGCTGCGGGAGGAAACGGAGTGGGTCGAGACCGTCAATGAGGGCGGCAATCTGGTCGCGGGAACCGGCGTCGGCGGGATACTCGAAGCCGTTTCGTGGTGGGATCGAAAGCTCGCGGGCGGCGATCTCGACCTGTCTGCCGCGATCGGCCGCAGTTTCGGAAACGGCGATGCGGCTGAACGGATCCTCGATCGGACACTGTCGTTCCTCGCGTCGCCCGAGGCGCGGATCGTTCGCCGGCCGGCGGCCGGCCCATAGGCCGGGCACCAGCACCAGCCTGCCGGATACCTTCCGGCCTCGCCGTCCGGAATATGTGAAGAGTCGCATTCACAACGCGCAGACGAGTGCCTACGCTATCATCCGGCCGTGGGGGTGCCCGTTGGATGCAGTTCAGATCGCAGTTGCAGGGGTCGGTGGCTGGGGCAAGAACCTGGCGCGAAATTTTCACCAACTTCCTGACGCCAACCTCAAGTACGTCTGCGACCTCGACCAGAAGAAGCTCGACCAGGTGGCGCGCCAGCTGCCGGGCGCCGTTCTCACGCGCGATTTCGACGCCGTCCTGCGCGACCCCGAAGTGCAGGCGGTGGTCGTCGCAACGCCCGGCCCGCGCCACTTCCCGCTCTGCAAGCTGGCGCTCGAGGCCGGCAAGGACGTGTTCGTCGAGAAGCCCTTCACGCTCGAGATTGCGCACGCAACGGAGCTGATCGCGCTCGCGGAAGCGAACCGCCGTGTGCTGATGGTCGGGCATCTGCTCGAATACCACCCGGTCGTGACGCGGCTCCGCGAGATGATCGGGCGCGAGGAACTGGGCCGCCTCTACTACATCTACAGCCAGCGCGTGAATCTCGGCACCGTGCGCGCCGACGAGAACGCGCTCTGGAACTTCGCGCCGCACGACATCTCGGTGATCATGTTCCTGCTGGGTGCGACTCCCACGGACGTGACGGCCCGCGGGCAATGCTACCTCCAGAAAGGCGTCGAGGATGTCGTTTTCCTCACGATGAACTTCGGCGGCCGGGCAATGGCGCACGTGCATGTCAGCTGGCTCGATCCCCACAAGATCCGCAAGCTGACGCTCGTCGGCGACCGCAAGATGGCCGTGTTCGACGATCTCGAGGCGAACGAAAAGCTTCGCGTCTATGACAAGGGCGCGCAGGTCAACCAGGATTACAATACCTACGCCGAATACGTCGGGCTGCGGTTCGGCGACATCACGATGCCGTACATCAAGGTCGGCGAGCCGCTCCAGATCGAGTGCCGGCATTTCCTCGATTGCGTTCGCTCGCGCAAGCAGCCGGTGAGCGACGGCCATGACGGGCTCCGCGTCGTGAAGGTGCTCGATGCCGCGCAGCGTTCGCTCAAGCTCAACGGCGAGCCGGTGCGCCTCGACTGATGCGCTACGCGAGCCTGTCTCTGGACCTCGACAACCAGTGGGCCTACATGAAGACTCACGGCGATGCCGGCTGGCAGTCGCATCCGTCCTATCTCGACGAGGTGGTGCCGCGGATACTCGAATTTCTCGCCGCCCGACGGCTCACGATCAGCTTCTTCATCGTCGGTCAGGACGCGGCTTTCGAGAAGAATCGCCCGGCCCTGCGCGCCATCGCGGCCGCGGGCCACGAGATCGGGAACCACAGTTTCAGGCATGAGCCCTGGCTCCATCTGTACACTCCGGCGGAACTCGACCAGGAACTGCGCCAGGCGGAGGACGCGATCGAGCAGGCATGCGGAGTCCGCCCGCGCGGATTCCGCGGCCCCGGTTTCAGTCTTTCCGAAAACACCCTCGAGACGCTCAGCCGCCGTGGATACGACTACGACGCCACGGTGTTCCCGAACCTCCTCAATCCGCTCGCCCGCGCATACCTGTTCTCGACCAGCAAGCTGACGGCCGAAGAAAAGGAGCAGCGGAGCGCGTTATTCGGCACCTGGAAGGACGCATTCCGCCCGGTCCGCCCGTTCCAGTGGCGGTTGCGGAGCGGCGAGCTCCTCGAAATTCCGGTCACGACGCTGCCCGGCCTCAAGATTCCGATGCACCTGAGTTACCTCATCTATCTCGGCAAGTTCTCGCGCGCCGCGGCCCGCAGCTATTTCCGCCTCGCGCTCGGCGTCTGCGCGGCGAGCGGCACCCAGCCCTCGATCCTGCTGCACCCGCTTGATTTCATGGGCCGCGAGGACTGCCCTGCGCTCGCCTTCTTCCCTGGAATGGATATGGCGCGCGAGCGAAAGCTCGCGATCGTCGCCGAGCTATTCGACATCCTGGCCGCGCGGTTCGAGACGATCACCATGGGCGAGCACGCGAGGCGCGCCGGCGCGGACCGCGGGCGGCTCCGCACGTTGACCCCGGTTTTTCCCTCATAAGCCCTGCACCGGGTACCGACAGCGATGCCCGGCCGCCGCGCGATTCTCTTCCTGGGCGCCCTCCTGGGCGCCGTGTTCCTGTATCTCGCCGTCGGGAAAATCGACTGGCATGCAGTCATCGCCACGCTCCGCGGCTCGAATCCGGGTTACACCGGCCTCGGGCTCCTTTCGATGCTTTGCTTTTTCGGCGTCAAGGCGTGGCGCTGGCGATACCTCATCCGTCCCTTCGCCGAGGCGACAACCGTGGAGTTGCTGCCCCCGGTGCTCGCCGGTCTTGCCGGCAATTACGTTTTGCCGCACGTGGGCGAGATCGCGCGCGCGGTGCTCGCCGGCCAGCGCGTGAATGCGCCGGCAAGCGCACTGCTCGCCTCGGTCGCGATTGAACGTATTTTCGACTTCCTCGCGGTCCTCGTAATCGTGCTCGCGGTCCTGGTGCCGGTCGGGCGCATGTCCCCGGATATCCAGACGGCGAGCTACTTGGTCGGCGCGTTGTGCGCGGGCATCCTGGCGGCCGTCGTGCTGTTCCTGTTCCGGACCGAAGCCTGCCTCCGGTTTGCGGAACGCCTGTTTTCCCTCGTTTCGAAAAGACTCAGCGCGAACGCGCTCGCGCTGCTCCGTGCCGCGAGTTCTGGGCTCGGCGCGATCGCGGCGCCGCGGCTCTTTTTCCGGATCTTCCTGCTGTCGCTCCTGCAATGGCTGATGATCGTCGCGGCGATGACCTCCAGCCTGAAGGCCGTGGACGCTCCGGTGACCCTCGCGGGCGCCGTGTCGGCGATGCTCTGGAACGTCATCGGGCTCACGCTTCCGGCCGCGCCGGGTCATATCGGCACCGTGCAGCTTGCCTTCGTTCTCGGCCTCTCGCCGTTTGGCGTGACGCACGCCGACGCATTCGCCGGATCGGTGATCTACAACTGCCTTGCCGTTCTGCCGACGGTGATTCTCGGGCTGTCGGGACTGCGGCGCGCGGGAGTCGAGTTGCGCGCGCGGCTGACGGCGCGCTGAGAGGCGCGTCCTATCTCGATTTCCGCATCATGCGCGCGAGCGCGTCTTCACCGAGCGGCGCCTTGTGCTTCACGCGGAGACTGTCCGCCCACTCGCGATTGAAGTCGCGCTGGTAGCGCCGGTTCAATCCGTAGGTCACCAGCATCGCGCAGAGGGCGCCGAGGCTCGCGAGGGCCATGTCCCTGTGAGCATCCCAGACGTCTCCCTGCGTGCCGAGATAGGCCTGGCCGAGTTCGCCGCCGAACACTTCCGCGGCGCCCCATTCGATCAGCTCGAACAGCATCGAGCTCGACATCGTCAGGTCGAGCGGCAGGAAATAGCCCCAGAATCCGCGCACGTCGGCGACGCGCAGGAAGATCTCGCGCACCGGATATGCGAGCAGCAGCCCATAGGCGAAATGGACGACCCGATCGAAATTGTTGCGCTCCCAGCCGACGAACTCGTTGAAGGTCGATCCGGTCAGGCGCTCGAACCAGGCATCGTAGGGAACCTCCGCATAGGTGTAGTGCGCTCCCACCTGGTGCAGGCACATGAAGACGAAGATCAGCGTGTACGAGACGCGTGAAAGCAGCAGCCTGCGGTTGAAGCCGATTAGAAATGCCGCGGCCGCGATGGCGAGCGCATTCTCGACGAGCCAGGTGTGGCGATCCCAGGGCCGGATCGCGAGCAGCGCCCACCAGACGGCAAATATCAGGCTCAGGATGAGCAGATACTTGCGATGCGGGATGCTCACGCCGCCCTCCCCCTGCGCGCGGAACCTGCGGCCGCTCAGCGCAGGCGTTGCAGGATGCGGCTGACGGGCAGGACCCCGCCGAGGGGCAGGAAGCGGACGAGCGACAGGGCGAGCTTCGGCTTGACCGCGAGCAGCCCCGCGAATACGCCGAGCGCCACGATCTTCCCCTTCCCGCCCAACAGGAAGCGCATCGTTTCGCTCCGCGGAAAAGTGTCCGGACCCGTCCTCAGCAGGCTCTCGATCTCGGCCCGGCTCTCGGCGAGCCGGCGTTCCGCCGGCAGCGGCACGTTATGCCTCATCGGATCCGGCATGGCTTCATTCGGCTGCATGGTCACTCCCGTTCAGGGCGCGATCGATGAGTTCCCGGTCCCGACCCCATTCGTTCCGCACGCGCGAGAAGAATCTCGTGTCCGCTTTCGATCGACGGCGCAGCAGGGGTATCGCGAGCCCCGCCGCGGCGGCCGCGAAGGCGAGCGCGAGGCCCGCAGCCGTCCAGAGTCGCCACGGACCGTCCCAGGTCAGCGCGAGCAGCCAGGCGCAGAACATCAGAAGCGCGATTAGTGCCGCAGCGGCCGCGAGCAGGAGCGCGAGCAGCCGGCGCGCGACGATCGCTGCCGCTTCGCGCGCATCCGCGCCCGCGACTTCGGCATAGGCTTGAAGGTGCCGCAGGATGGCGGGCACCAGGGGTGCAAGCATCGAACGCATCGGACTTACCCCCTCGCGGGTGGCGGATCAGCGACGCCCGGCGATGAACCCGATCACGATGCCAACCGCGGCGGCAATTCCGATTGCGGCCCACGGGTTTTCGTGCACGTACTGGTCAGTCGCTTCAGTGACTTCGTCGGCCTGACCCCGGATCGCCGAGATGCCTTGCGTGGCCGATGTCTTCGCCTTCGCGAGCGTCTGCTCGACCTTGGCTCGGATCTCCGCGACTTCCACATCTTTGACGTTTGCGACCTTCTTGATCAGATCTTCGACGTCGGCGACCAAATTGCGCCATTCGGCCCCGCGTGCGGCAGCAGAACCACCGTTGTGGTCCGAGCGCCGCACCCCGCCTGTTTCAGCTATGTTTTCCATCGATTTCTATCCTCCGCGCTTCATCCTAGCACGACGACCCGGCCGGCGCGGTTTGCGGGTCAGTGCCGTGCGCTCAGGCACGGCGTCCCAGGCTGATGAAAAATGTCACCACCGCGCCGATCAGGAACAACACGAACAGGATCTTTGCGATACCCGCT
>DASWIQ010000014.1:0-6905 GCA_036397615.1 Steroidobacteraceae bacterium | reverse complement strand
CTGGTCGTAGGCCGTGAACTCGCCCCCGTGCATCGTAGCCATCACCTTGGTCAACGCCGCCGTCAGCGTCGTCTTGCCGTGATCCACATGCCCAATCGTCCCCACGTTCACATGAGGCTTGGAACGAACGAATTTTTCCTTGGCCATCGTCTTTTCCTCAGGAGGCTTTCTTCAGGACGGTCTCGGCGACGTTGTTCGGCACCTCGACGTACTTCTTGAATTCCATCGTGAATGTCGCGCGGCCCTGGCTCATCGAGCGCACGGTCGTCGCGTAGCCGAACATTTCCGCGAGCGGAACGTCGGCGGTCACGATCTTGCCGGACGGCGACTCGTCCATGCCGGTGATCTGGCCGCGGCGGCGGTTCAGGTCGCCGATGACGTCGCCCGAGTATTCCTCCGGCGTCACGACTTCGACGTTCATGATCGGCTCGAGCAGCACCGGCTTCGCCTTGGCGAAGCCTTCCTTGAACGCCATGGAGCCCGCGATCTTGAACGCCATTTCGCTCGAGTCGACGTCGTGGTACGAGCCGTCGGTCAGCGCGACTTTGACGTCGACGATCGGGAAGCCGGCGATTACGCCGTTCTGCAGCGCTTCCTTGATGCCCTTGTCCACGGCCGGGATGTATTCGCGCGGAATCACGCCGCCCACGATCTCGTTGACGAACTCGTAACCCTTGCCTTCCCCGAGCGGCTCGAGGCGGATCCAGACGTGGCCGTACTGGCCGCGGCCGCCGGACTGGCGCACGAACCTGCCTTCCTGCTCGACGGACCTGCGGATCGTTTCGCGGTAGGCGACCTGCGGCTTGCCGACATTCGCCTCGACCTTGAACTCGCGCTTCATGCGGTCGACGATGATTTCGAGGTGCAGCTCGCCCATGCCGGAGATGATGGTCTGCCCCGACTCCTGATCGGTCGCGACCCGGAATGACGGGTCCTCCTTGGCGAGGCGTTGCAGTGCGATTCCCATCTTCTCCTGGTCGGCCTTGGTCTTCGGCTCGACGGCGACCGAGATCACCGGGGCCGGGAATTCCATCTTCTCGAGCACGATGATGTCATCCGGATCGGACAGCGTATCGCCGGTCGTGACGTCCTTGAGGCCCACGGCCGCGGCGATGTCGCCGGCGCGGACCTCCTTGATCTCCGCGCGCTCGCTCGCGTGCATCTGCAGCAGGCGGCCGATGCGCTCCTTGCGGGAGCGGTTCGGCACGTAGACCTGGTCGCCCGAGTTCAGCGTGCCGGAATAGACGCGGAAGAACGTCAGGTTGCCGACGAACGGATCGTTCAGGATCTTGAACGCGAGCGCGGAGAACGGCGCGTCGTCCGTGGGCGGGCGCGTGATCTCCTCGCTCTCCTCGGTCTGGCCTTTGACGTCGGCCACTTCGGCCGGCGAGGGCATGAAGTCGATAACCGCGTCGAGCACGGCCTGGACGCCCTTGTTCTTGAAGGCCGAGCCGCAGGTCACGATGCAGATATCGTTCCGGATCGCGCGCTCGCGGAGACCCTTGCGGATGTCCTCGGTCGAGAGCGTGTTCTCCTCGAGATACTTGTGGAGGAGCTCTTCGTTGCCCTCGGCGGCCGACTCGACCAGCTTGGTGCGGAATTCGTCGCACTTTGCCTTCATGTCCTCCGGGATGTCCCGGTACTCGAAGCGCATGCCCTGGGTCTCGTCGTCCCACCAGATCGCCTTCATGCGGATCAGGTCGACGATGCCCGTGAAATTCTCTTCCGCGCCGATCGGCAACTGGATCACGACCGGGTTGCCCTTCAGGCGCGTACGGATCTGGTCCACGCAGCGCAGGAAGTCGGCGCCGGCGCGGTCCATCTTGTTGACGAAGGCGACGCGCGGCACGCGGTACTTGTTCATCTGTCGTCAGACCGTCTCGGACTGGGGCTGGACGCCGGAGACCGCGCAATACACCGCGACCGCCGAGTCGAGCACGCGGAGCGACCGCTCGACCTCGATCGTGAAGTCGACGTGTCCGGGCGTGTCGATGATGTTGATTCGGTGCTCGGGGTAGTGGTTGTCCATTCCCTTCCAGAAGCAGGTCGTCGCCGCGGCGGTGATCGTGATGCCGCGCTCCTGTTCCTGCTCCATGTAGTCCATCACGGCGGCGCCGTCGTGGACCTCGCCGATCTTGTGCGACACGCCCGTATAGAACAGCACGCGCTCGGTCGTCGTCGTCTTTCCGGCGTCGATGTGCGCCGAAATTCCGATGTTCCGGTAGTGCTCTATGGGCGTATGGCGGGCCATGACAGTCTCTCTACCAGCGATAGTGCGCGAAGGCCTTGTTGGCCTCCGCCATGCGATGCGTGTCTTCGCGCTTGCGTACAGCCGTGCCGCGGTTCTCCGCCGCGTCCATCAGCTCGTGGGCAAGACGATGCGCCATCGATTTCTCGCTCCGCGCGCGCGCGGCTTCGATGAGCCAGCGCATCGCCAGGGTCTGGCGGCGGCTCGGCCGCACTTCGACCGGCACCTGGTAGGTCGCGCCGCCGACGCGGCGTGACTTGACCTCGACGGCCGGCTTGACGTTCTCGAGCGCCGCGGTCAGCAACTCGAGCGCGGCATCGCCGCGGCGGTCGGTCTTCTCGGAAATGCGATCGATCGCGCCGTAGACGATGTGCTCAGCGGCGGACTTCTTGCCGCTCGTCATGACCATATTCATGAATTTGGCCAGCATCTGGCTTCCGAACTTCGGGTCCGGGAGCACGACGCGTGTCGGTGCGGATGTGCGACGGGACATGTGTCTCTACCCCTGCTCGTTATTTTTTCGGGCGCTTGGCGCCGTACTTGGAGCGGCCCTGCTTGCGGTCGCCGACGCCGGCGCAGTCAAGCGTGCCGCGGATCGTGTGGTACCGAACCCCCGGCAGATCTTTTACACGGCCGCCGCGGATCATCACCACCGAGTGTTCCTGGAGATTGTGGCCTTCGCCGCCGATGTAGCTCGTGACCTCGTAGCCGTTCGTAAGGCGAACGCGGGCAACCTTGCGGAGCGCGGAGTTCGGCTTCTTCGGCGTCGTCGTGTAGACGCGCGTGCAGACGCCGCGGCGCTGTGGCGAGCGTTGCAGCGCCGGCACCTTGGACTTGTACGTGGCCGCCACGCGGCCGCCACGGATCAATTGATTGGTCGTCGACATACCGTACTCTTTGGGACGCATGAAACGCCGGGCCGCCCTGTGGCGGCCCGGATACCTGTTTTTGCGATTCCGCCCCACCCGTATACCGGGGCGGGGGCCGAAAAGGCCCGCGATTGTAGATACCGGCCCTTTATGCCGTCAAGCCGGGCCCCGACCGGCGCCGGGCCGTGTCCAAGCTCTTGTTTTTATTGATCGTCCGCGCGCCGCATCAGCGTGCTCTTCCCGAAAAGCGACCCAAGCAGATCGACGGCGACGACTGCCGTCCTGTTGTGCATATCGAAAGCGGGATTGAGCTCCGCGATGTCGACCGAGCCCAGCAGTCCGGTGTCGGCAACCATCTCCATGCAGAGTTGCGATTCACGATAGGACGGTCCACCCGCGACGGTCGTGCCCACTCCCGGCGCGACGTCGGGATCGAGGAAGTCGACATCGAAGCTCACGTGCAGATGCGTATTTCGTTCGAGGCCGGCAAGGGCCGCCTGCATCGTCTGTCGCATGCCCATTTCGTCGATGTAGCGCATGTCGAATACTTCCAATCCGATCTCGTGCACGAAACGCTTCTCGCCCTCATCGACGCTCCGGATTCCGATCTGACGGATGGCGCCCGGCGCCATGATCGGCACCGTGCCGCCGATCCCAACGAGCTGCGCCGGACCGTAACCGCACAGCACCGCCATCGGCATGCCATGAATGTTGCCGCTGGGGGTGAGCACGTTGGTGTTTGAATCCGCGTGCGCGTCGAACCACAGCACGCGAAGCGGGCGGCCCCGTTCGCGGCAATGGCGTGCCACGGCGCTGATCGAACCGATCGCAAGGGAGTGATCGCCGCCCAGCAGAATCGGCAGGCGCGAAGCCGTGAGCTCGGCATGGAACGCGTCATGCACGGCGCGATTCCACGCCGTGACTTCCGCGAGGTGCCGGTAGCCATCCACCGGTGGCAGTCCCGGATTGCCCGGACCTTGCAGATTTCCCCGGTCGAGCACTTCGACGCCCTGCGACTCGAGCATTGCCTGCAGTTGCGCTACACGCAGGGCTTCCGGCCCCATCGATGCGCCACGCGTGCCGGCACCGACGTCGGTCGGTGCGCCGATCAGGGAAACCTTTCTTTCTTTCGGATCCTGCAAGGCGAGCACAGTGTAACGCCGAACCGCATTATGATTGAGGCGACTCATGACGCACACAGTCAATAGTCTGATCGACCTCGAAGCGCGCCTCGGGGCGCACAATTACAAGCCGCTGGATGTGGTGCTGGTGCGCGGTGAAGGCGTCTGGGTGTGGGATACGGATGGCAACCGCTATCTCGATTGCCTGTCGGCGTATTCGGCCCTGAATCAGGGCCACTGCCACCCCAGAATCCTCGGGGCGCTGGTCGAACAGGCGCAGCGCCTCACGCTGACGTCCCGCGCTTTCCGCAACGATCAACTGGCGTTGTTCTACGAGGACCTGGCGAAGCTCACGCGCTCCCACAAGATCCTGCCCATGAACAGCGGGGCGGAGGCGGTCGAATCGGTCATCAAGGCCGTGCGCAAGTGGGGTTACGAAGTCAAGGGCGTGGCCCCGGACCGCGCCGAGATCATCGTCTGCTCGAACAATTTTCACGGGCGCACGCTGGGTATCGTCGGCTTCAGCACCGATCCGGATGCGCGCGGCGGCTTCGGCCCGTTCGCGCCCGGCTTTCGCGTCGTGCCATTCGGCGACTTCGACGCCTTCGCCGCCGCGGTCAACGAGAACACGGTTGCGTTCCTGGTCGAGCCGATTCAGGGCGAGGCCGGCGTCATCATCCCCCCGCCCGGCTACTTCGCCCGAGTGCGGGCGCTCTGCAGCGAACGCAATGTGACGCTGATCCTCGACGAAATCCAGACCGGACTTGGACGCACCGGAAAGCTCCTGGCGGAGGAGCATGAAGGCATCGAAGCGGACGTGACGCTGATCGGCAAGGCGCTCTCGGGCGGCTTTTATCCGGTTTCGGCGGTGCTGTCGAACTCCGAAGTGCTCGGCGTGCTCAAGCCCGGCCAGCACGGCAGTACCTTCGGCGGCAATCCGCTCGCCTGCGCGGTGGCGCGCATGGCGCTGAAAGTGCTCATCGACGAAGGCATGATCGAGAACGCCGAGCGGCAGGGCGCCCATTTCAAGGCCCGGCTCGAGGGCATTCGCAGCGATGCCGTTCGGGAAGTCCGCGGCCGCGGGCTGATGCTCGCTGTCGAGCTACGCAGCGAGGCCGGCGGAGCCCGGCGCTACTGCGAGCTGCTGCGCAATCGCGGCTTGCTCGCCAAGGACACGCACGAGCACACGATCCGGTTCGCGCCTCCCCTGCCCATCACGCGCGACCAGGTGGACTGGGCGTGCGAGACCATCGCCCAGGTACTCACCGCGAGCTGACGCGCCGGGATCCGGGATGGCTTTCCCTATTCCGCGACGGCTTCCTGGACGACCGGTTCCTCGCCCACCACCTCGGCGCTCGAATCGAGGAAGCCCCGGTGGCTCTCGTCCCCCGTCCGCTTACTGCGGCGCTGGGCGTGGAAGGAGAAACCGGTGCCGGCCGGGATCAGGCGGCCGACGATGACGTTCTCCTTGAGCCCGCGCAGGTCGTCCTTGATGCCCCGCACGGCGGCGTCGGTCAGCACGCGTGTCGTTTCCTGGAACGACGCCGCGGAGATGAACGAATCCGTCTGGAGCGAGGCCTTGGTGATGCCGAGCAGCATCGGCTCGAACACCGCAGGCGCCTTCTTCTCGCCCTGGATGCGGTCGTTGAGCTCGAGGATGCGGGCGCGCTCGAGCTGCTCCCCGCGAAGCAGCGTCGTGTCGCCAGATTCCTTGATCTCGACCTTGCGCAGCATCTGCCGGACGATCACCTCGATGTGCTTGTCGTTGATCTTCACGCCCTGAAGCCGGTAGACGTCCTGAATCTCGCGCGTGAGGTAGTTGGCGAGCGCCGCCACGCCCTGCAGGCGCAGGATGTCGTGCGGGTTGGGCTCGCCTTCCGCGATCACTTCGCCGCGCTCGACGTGCTCGCCCTCGAACACATTGAGCTGGCGCCACTTCGGAATCAGCTCCTCGTAGCGCTCGTTGTTCTCGCCCGTGATGACGAGTCGGCGCTTGCCCTTGGTCTCGCGGCCGAAGCTGACCGTGCCCGTGACCTCGGCGAGAATCGCCGGCTCCTTGGGTTTCCGCGCCTCGAACAGGTCCGCGACGCGCGGCAGGCCGCCCGTGATGTCGCGGGTCTTCGACGACTCCTGCGGAATGCGCGCGATGACGTCGCCGACTGACACCTTCGCGCCGTCCTCGAGCGACACGAGCGCACCTGCCGGCAGTGTATAGACCGCCGGAATGTCGGTGTTGGCGAAGGTGATCTCTTTCCCCTTCGCATTCACGAGCTTCAGCACCGGGCGCAGATCGCGTCCCGCGGCCGCGCGCTGCTTCGGATCCAGCACTTCGACGGAGGACAGGCCTGTCACCTCGTCCACCTGCGACTGCACGGTGATGCCGTCGACGAAGTCGTTGAAGCGGATGAAGCCCGCGACCTCGGTGACGACCGGGTGGATGTGCGGGTCCCAGTTCGCGACGATCTGGCCGGACGCCACGGCGTCGCCTTCGTCGGCGACGATGGTCGCGCCATAGGGGATCTTGTAGCGTTCGCGCTCGCGGCCGAACTCGTCGATGACGCCGATCTCGCCCGAGCGCGACGTCGTGACGAGGTGGCCCTTCTCGTGACGCACGGACTTCACGTTGTGGAAGCGCAGCGTGCCCTTGCCCTTGATCTCGACGAGCGA
>DASWIQ010000013.1:0-23596 GCA_036397615.1 Steroidobacteraceae bacterium | reverse complement strand
GCGCGACAGCATCACATTCACGATCGGCGAGGCGGGCGCGGCGCTCGCGAAAGCGGGCGGCGAGTACACGACGCTTTTCCGCCAGGGCACGCTCGAAATCGAGGTCTACCGGCCCATCGGCGTCGACCGTCAGAAGCCGCACCAGAAGGACGAGTTGTACGTGATCATCAACGGCACCGGAACCTTCGTGCATGGCAAGGAGCGCACGCCATTTCACGAGGGTGATGCGCTCTTCGTCCGGGCGGGCATCGAGCACCGGTTCATCGACTTCAGTGCCGATTTTGCGACCTGGGCATTCTTCTACGGTCCCGAGGGCGGCGAATAACAGAACTGCTGCCTGCGTTTTCCGTTGTCACATTCCCGTCACACGCGCGTCACGCGAGTGACACGGCGCGCACCTATCGTCACGACTCCTTCATGGGAGAAACTGACGATGAAGACGTTTCGATGGGTTATGGCGGCACTTGCCATTGTCGGACTGGCGGCCTGCGAGGGCGGCGGCGTCGATCTGAACGTGGCCAATACGGACAATTCAGTCGACAACAGCGGCGGCGGTGACGACGGTGGCAGCGACAACCCGTGCGCCAGTTACACGCCGGCGGCCTCGGTCCAGGTGACCCGTGGAAGTTTCGACGGCACCAACTGCGTTTACGGGTCGGACTTCGTCGGTGCCGCGAACCCGCTGCTCGTGGACGTGACCGTCCCGTTCATCACGGGCAAGCACATCTTCCAGGACAGCCTGTTCGTGGGTGAAAACGTGGATGCCGGCCCGGCGCCTGCGGACGGCGAGGGTCCGACGCTCACGATCGCCGCCGGGAATACGCTCGTGTTCCAGGACGCCTTCGATTACGTCCTGATCAACCGCGGCTCGCAGATCATCGCGAACGGCTCGCCGACCGCGCCGATCACCTTCACCTCGTTCACCGATGCCATCAGCGGCACCGCGGGGGCCAACGACGTGCAGCAGTGGGGCGGCATCGTCATCAACGGCAACGGCATCACCAACAACTGCTCGGATGCCGAGCGAGCCGCCGGCCAGTGTCACGTGGTGACCGAGGGCCAGCCCTCCAACTACGGCGGCGACAACAACCTGGAAAGCTCGGGAAGCCTGCAGTACGTGATCGTCAAGCACACCGGCTTCGAGGTCGCCCCGGGCGATGAGTTGAATGGCATCACGTTCAACGCGGTGGGATCCGGAACTGTCGTCGAGAACGTGCAGGTCTACAGCACCTATGACGACGGGCTGGAATTCTTCGGCGGTGCGGTCAATGTGACCAATGCCGTGGTGCTTTACGCCCGCGACGACTCGCTCGACTACTCGGACGGCTATGTCGGCACGATCCAGAATGCGCTGGCAATTCACTACCGGAGCGACGGCAACCGCTGCATCGAGGGCGACAACGTCGGTTCCAATCGCAGCGATGTCGGCGTGCCGCTCGATACGGCACCGCTCACGGCACCGACCATCCGCAACATGACCTGCATCACGGGCAACACCGACGTCAATACGCACGGCGATTCGGAAGGGCCGCTGGCCCGGCAGGGCGCGCAGCTGCTGCTGGAGAACAGCATCATCTACAGCGGTTACGGCACGGCCGTCAGCGCGGCGACTTCGAACGAGTGCTTCGAGGTTGAGAGCACCGAATCGCTTGCCTTTGCAGCTGCCGGCGGCGCATTTTTCAGGGCAAGCAACAACGTAGTCGCCTGCGAGGAAGCCATCAAGGGCGCGCTGGCGAATGGCGATGCGTTGACAGAGTGGTTCCTCGGCGCGAACCCGAGCGCCGGTGGGGCCAACTATTCGTTCAACGCGGACAACTTCATCATCGCCGACCCGGCCAACGCCAACGTACAGGTGCTGTTGCCGGGAACGTATTTCACCGCCCCCGCGATCGTGGACGAGGCGGCGGCGACGATCGTGGCGGATGCGTCGGGCCTTGGTGCGGTGCATGAGGGCGACGACTGGACGGCGCCGTGGGCATTCGGCCTGCGGTCGTCGAACGCTGACGAGCCGCTGTGGTTCGCGCCCTGAGTCGAGCGGAGGTTGCCGATGAACAGACTGACACTGCGTAACGCGGTGCGTCGCGCGCTGGTCTCCTTGTCCGCGGCCACGGCAGGCTCGTTGCTGCAGCCGGCAGCGCTGGCTCAGGACCAGGCATCCGCCGGCGCCGAGCCGGCCGTCATGGAGGACGTGCTGGTTGTCGGCCGGCAACGCTCGGCGGCCGACGAGATACTTCAGGAACGCATCGACTCGGCAGTAGTCGCCGATCTCGTGAGCATCGAGCAGATCACGCGGGTCGGGGACAGCACGGTGTCGCTGGCGCTCCGGCGCCTGCCCGGCGTCACGCTGGTGGGCGACCAGTTCATCTACATCCGCGGCCTCGGCGAACGCTATTCGAGCACAACCGTCAATGGCGCCTACGTGCCGTCGCCGGACCTGACGCGAAACGTGATCCCGATGGACCTGTTTCCGGCGGAGATAGTCGAATCAATTTCGATTCAAAAGGGCTACTCGGCGGACCAGCCGGCGGCGTTCGGCGGCGGCAACGTCGATATCCGCACGCGCAGTCTTCCCAGCGAATTCGTTTTCAATGTGCAGTTCGGCATCGGAACGAATTCCGAGAACTCGGAAGACGGCCTGACCTACCCGGGCGGTTCGGACGACGATCTTGGCACCGACGATGGCACGCGCGCGCTGCCCGGCGAGATCGAGGACGCCATCCAGCAATTTCGCGGCAACATCAGCCAGACCAACATCCTTAACGAGTTGCTGCTGGACGGCGGGTTTCACTCGTTCGAGGAAGCGCAGCAAATCAATCGCGACCTGGCGACCAGCCTGTACCGGGATGTCGAATTCCGGAGCAAGTCGATCCAGCCGGACAAGTCGATCGAGATTTCCGCAGGGAACAGCTGGCACCTCGGCGACGGCGAGCAATGGAAAGTCGGCTTGCTGGCGCTCGGCGACTATTCTGATGGCTGGCGTAACCGGGAGCGCGTCATACGCTCTGTCACGACCCCGGACGAGGACTTCGACGAACAGTTGCGCACGACAAACCAGGTCGTGCTGACGGGCACGCTGGGCGTCGGAATAGATTTCGCCGAGGAGCATCGTGTCGAGGCGACCGGCATCTTCCTCCGCAACACGGAGGACGAAGCTTCGCTGACCCTGGGTCACAATTTCAATTTCCGGCGGGAGTCGGGCAATCGGCTGCGCAACTACCGCATTCGCTTCGAGGAGCGGGAACTCGAGCTGGTCCAGTTCCGCGGCTCGCACACGGTCGGGGCGGCGACAATCGACCTGCTGGGCGATTGGCTCGGGTTCGCGGAGAACGTGGGCGTTGACTGGTACTACTCGGATGCGACGGCCACGACCGACATCCCGAGCGAGATCCAGTTCTCCGCCCAGGACGTGATCGATCCGGTATCGGGCGACCTGATCAGCACCTCGCTGCGCTCCTCGCTCTCCGCCGCCGAATACCGTTTCACGGATCTCGAGGACTCGGCGACCAGCTATGGCGGAAAGTTCACGCTTCCCTTCAGCCCCGGCGCGAACACGGTCGAGATCAGCGGTGGATACGATTATTACGAGAAGGGGCGCGGTTACATCCAGACCCAGCTCCAGATGGGGACGACCGCCGCCGCGGCCAACCCGGTGCTCGTCGGAACGCCCGGGCGGGTGTTCACGGATGCCAATATCCTGGATCCGCTGAATGAGTTCGCGCTCACCATCGGCGGCATCGGGACCGAGAGCTACCTGGCCGGCGAGACCGTAGATGCCATGTGGGGCGAGATCGATGCCACCTTCAACGATCGCTTCCGCGTGACCGCGGGAATGCGATGGGAGGACTTCGAGCGCCTCGCGGTGCCGATCAACCCGCTCGAATTCGATCCGGACATCGGCATCATCGCCGTGCCCGACGACCAGCTCGACGATTTCGCCAAGACCGATGCAACCTACTATCCGTCGCTCGCGCTTACGCTTATGCAGTCCGATTTCTGGGCGGAGGACTTCCAGTTGCGGCTGGGCTGGAGCGAGACCGTCGCCCGTCCGGATCTGCGCGAGATCTCGGATGCGACCTATATCGATCCGTTTACCGAGGCGCGCATCCGCGGGAATCCGGCGCTGGACGATTCGAACCTGTCGAATTACGACCTGCGCGCCGAGTGGTTCTTCAAGGGCGGCGACAACTTTACGGCTTCGCTCTTCTACAAGGACATTCGCAGCCCGATTGAAACGGTTGAAGCCGCGGGCACGGACGACAACATCGCATTGACATTCATCAATGCCGAGTCCGCGGAGCTGTATGGCCTCGAACTCGAGGGGCTCAAGGGATTGGGCTTCCTGAGCGGCGGCGGCTGGACCGATGCGTTTTTCGTCTCCGGCAACGTGACGGTCAGCGACTCCGAGATCACAATCGGAGACTCCGCGCCGAACCTGACGAACAACAAGCGGCCGATGACGCAGCATTCCGACCTGGTCGTGAATTTCCAGCTGGGCTATGACTCGCCGGATGCGAGGCACGGCGCCTCGCTCGCCTACAACATGTACAGCGACCGGATCTTTTTCGCGGGCCGTGACGGCGCGGACGATGCGGAAGAGCAGGCGTTCAATTCGCTGGACCTGATCTACAGCTTCCACCCGACGGAAAAAATGACCCTGAAGCTGCGCCTGCAGAACCTGCTCGACGAGGACATCGTGATCGAGCAGGGCGGGGTGGACGTGCTGACGCAGACCGTAGGCCTGACGACGAAGCTCGATTTCACCTACCGCTTGTAGGCGATTCTCCCGATGTGCGGTGCGTCACGCTGCAAGGCAGGGCGCAGCATGCTATTTTGCCTCCGGTCGGTTGGTTTAACCGGAGGTATCCGATGCACATTGAACGTTTTCGCCGCGCCTGCGTCGCGCTCGTCACTCTGAGCCTGCTGTCGCTGGGCGTTCAGGCGCCCGCCGCGGCCGGTGTCGTCGGCACGGCCGAGGCCGTCGCTGCCGGGCGGAGCGAGGGCCCGCGCGCCGCGGTGGACGCCGCGCTCTCACGTGACGACGTGCGCGCGAAGTTCGCCGAACTCGGCGTCGATGCCGCGTCCGTCGAGGGCCGCCTTGCCGCACTTTCGGAAGGCGAGATCCAGATGCTGGCTGACCGGATCGGCGAGGCGCCGGCCGGCGGCGATGCCCTCGCCGTGATCGGCATCGTGTTCCTGGTGCTGATCATTCTCGAAGTCACGGGCGTCATCGACATTTTCAAGAAGACGTGAGACGAGGCGCGCCGGCGGTCGCGGCGCCGGCGGTCGCGGCGCTGGCGGTCGCGCTGACCGGCTGCGCCGCCTCGCCGCCGCTGGCAGACGGACTGCCGCGCGATGCGCCGCGCGCAATCGAGTTGAGCGCGACGCCGTTCTATCCGCAGGAAGACTACCAGTGCGGACCGGCCGCGCTCGCGACCGTGCTCGGCGCGAGCGGTCTCGACGTCACCCCCGGGAACATCGCGCCCGAAGTCTTCATTCCGGGACTCCGCGGCAGTCTCCAGCTCGAATTGATCGGCGCGGCGCGCCGGCATGAGCGGCTGCCGTACGTGCTCTCGAGCACGGCCGATGAAATGGTCGCGGAGCTCGCCGCCGGACGTCCGGTGCTCGTGCTCCAGAATCTCGGTGCCGAGCGGCTGCCGCTCTGGCATTACGCGGTACTCATCGGCTATGACACCGAACGCAATGTCGCGCTGCTGCGTTCAGGCGGCAGGAAGCGCCTTGAAATGCGCTGGCAACGGTTCGCCAAGACCTGGCATCGCGGCGGCCGCTTCGCCTTCACGACCCTCGAACCGGGCGAGATTCCGGCGCACGCGGAAGCCTCGCGCTATGTCGAGGCCGCGGCCGGGCTCGAAGCGGCAGGCGTTCGGCGCGCGGCCGCCGCCGCCTATGACGCGGCGATCGTGCGCTGGCCGGATGAGGCAAACGCCTGGCTCGGGCGCGGCAACATCGCTTACGCGGACGGCGACCGGAACGGCGCCGCGGACGCCTATCTTCGCGCCATTCTGCTCGCGCCCGCGGACGCCGCGGCTCGCAACAACCTGGCCCAGTTACTGGCGGATGCCGGTTGCGCGGACGAAGCGCGAAGGCAGGCCGAACGAGCTGCGCGCCTTGCGCAAGGATCGGCGCTTGCGACCGCGGTCGCGGAAACCCGCGCGACGATCGAGTCGATGGAGAAGCCCCCGGCCAGCTGTCGGCTCGGGGACCGGGCCTGGCCCGACTGAGATCCGCGCGGAATCAGGTTTTCGGCGGGACGTTGGCGTTCAGGCGGAACAGATTCATCGGGTCGTATTTCGCTTTCAGCGCGACGAGCCGCTCGAAGTTGGCGCCATAGTTGTCATGGTAGACCGTCGCCGTCGCATCCGCATCGCTCAAGTTGGTGTAGAAGCCCTTGGTCAACGGTTCGAGTTCGCGCCACGCCGCGCGCATCTTCGCCACTCTCTCGTCCATCCCTTGCTGGTCCGGCCACGCTCCGATCGCACCGAGCCAGTACATCGCATCGCGATTTGGAAACGCGGTGGCATCCGGCGCTACGCGACGGTAGGCGGCATCGGACTGGTCGAAAAGCAGCGCATAGATAGGCGCTCGCCGGTAGACATCGAGCACGCGATCGATGCCGGCGTCGTCGAGTCCGGGCAGGAATCCGTTCTTGGCGTAGTAGTATTTTCCCGGCGCAAGAAACTCGTCGTTGATGGCCTGCAATTTGACGTACGGAATCGGCGCGATGCCGTCGTTCATGGGCTTGCCGAACGAGCGCAGGGGCTTGAGCCAGGTTTCGCCCTCGCCTCGATCGCCGGACCAGCAGACTTCGATGCCGCAGACAGGGCCGTTCTCGCCCGGCAGCAGCATGAATTCGAGATTGACCACATCGGGCGCGCCGATCGCGGTGTCGCGGTAGTAGCGCATCACGTTGCGCGCCTGCTCGATCGGCCACATGATCATCCCGCCGAGGATCGTCGGATCCATCAGGTGCACGCGGTACTCGATCGCGGTCACCACGCCGAAATTGCCGCCACCGCCGCGCAGGCCCCAGAAGAGATCCGTATTCTGGTCGTCGCTGGCCCGGATGAAATGCCCATTCGCTGTGACGACATCGAACGCGGTCACGTTGTCGCAGGCGAGGCCGAATCGCCGGCCGAGTCGGCCGAAGCCTCCGCCGAGCGTGAGCCCCGCGGCGCCGGTGTGCGACACGGTACCCGCGGTCGTCGCGAGTCCGAAGGCCGCGCACTCATGATCGAGCTGCCCGAGGAGTGAGCCGGCTTCAAGGTATGCGCGCCGGGCTTCGGGATCCACTCGCACGCCCTGCATGGATTGCAGGTCGATGACGAGTCCGCCTTCGCAGGTGGACTTGCCGGAGAAGCTGTGGCCGCCGGCGCGCACTGCCGTCAGCAACCGGTGCTCGCGCGCGAAGTCGACGGCGCGCCGGACATCGCTCGCCCCGGTGCAGCGCGCAATCAGCGCCGGTTTCCGGTCGAATACGGCATTCCACACGTGGCGTGCGTGCTCGTAATCCGGGTTGCCTGGCAGCAGCACATCACCACGAAGGCCGGCGGCCAGGGCCTCGACCGACGCGCCGGGCAGGGTGAGGTCCGCTCCGTCGAGCGTCTTCGCGGCCAAATCGCCCACATTCTTGAGTACGGCAGTCCAGCCCTTGAACGGCCAGGCCGCGGTGAGTGCAAGACCGGCTCCAACGAACTCGCGTCGTTTCATGGCGGCTACCCTCCGGGCCGGACTGTACTCCTGCCGCTTCGCCAGCGCACGGCCGCGCGGATCGCGAATCCGATCAGCACGACGATCACGACGTCACGCACCGCCTGGAAGGAGGCCGTCGCAACGAGGGCGACGCAGGCGGCGAGCGCGAGCACGGAGACAACGACTCCACCGCGCACGGGTACAGGTGCGGGCCCCTCGCGGCGCCGCAGGACGATGAGCGCGGCCGCAGTCGAGCCGTAAGCCAGCATTCGCGCGATGACGAAAATGGCCAGCAGGTACTTGAATGTGCCCGTGATCGTCAGCAGCCAGGAAAGCGTCGCGTAAGTGACGATGGCGACGTAGGGTGTCCGAAAGGCGCGGTGGATCGCGACGATCGGGCGCGGCAAATCGCCGGACTCTCCGAGGGCGAAGATATTGCGCGGCGAGACGAGCATCTGGACGGCGAGGCCGCCCGCGCAGGACACGACGGCTGCGAGTGACATCAGCGTGGCACCGACGGGCCCGATAAAGCTCTGCGCGACGTCGGCGAGCGGCAGTTTCGAGGCAGCGGTGTCCGGCAGGACGCCGTAGCACGCCAGCATCAGGAGCAGGTAGAGCAGGCAGGAGATTCCGAGGCCCCCCAGGATGCTGACCGGCAGGTCACGCCTGGGATCGCGCATCTCGCCGGCGACGATCGCGGCGACGTCGAAACCGACGCAGGCAAAGAGGGCGAGTTGCAATGCGCTCGAGAGGCCGTCCGGCTGCCGCGGCGGAGTGGCGGGGATGTCGTTCCAGCCGGCGAACCAGAGTCCCGCGAGCGCGATGAGGCCGAGCGGGAGCATCTTCGCAATCGTGAGCAGGTTGCCGACCCAGGCGCCACGCGTGACTGCGCGGATGTTGATCGCGGTCAGGAAGAAAGTGAAAACCGTGATGGCGACAGCGCGCGGCCAAGGCGCCGAGAGCGAGGGCCAGACTGCCGCCGCGTAGTCCAGCATGATCTGCGCGATCAAGGCATAGGACGCGAGACGGGAGACCGAGAAAAGCCAGCCCACCGTGAAACCTGTCAGCGGACCGAAGGTGCGCTCGGCGTAGACTTGCGGTCCGCCGGTCACGTCATAGCGGCTCGAGACCTCGGCCAGCGAGAGGGCGAGAAAACCGACGACGACGAAAGCGACGAATATGACGGCTAGGCTGTAGCGGCCGGCGTCGATCGCAAGTCCGGCCGGCATCGCGAAGACGCCCGCGCCGACGATCGAATTGACGCAGAGCGCGACAACGTCGAATCGCCCGAGCCCACGATGGAGCCCGGGCGATTCGACCGGACCGCTTGAACTCAAACCGCGGTCGCCGCGGACTTAAGGCGTCGCTGCCGCCGCGTTCTCTCCACCCGCATCCGAGATCGCGCGCCACTGGCCGTCGACTTTGGCCCACGCGGTGGCGAATGAGCCCTGGATCGCCGGCTTCTTGCCTTCACCGTCCGGGTCCACCGAGAAGCTGCCGGTTTCCACGGCGAGATCGCCGGAGCTGGCGACGCGGACCTGGTCCGAAGACCAGCTGACGAGCGCATCCGGCATCTCCTTGATTTGCGCTTCCAGGGCGGCCTGAATTGCAGCCGTTCCCTTGTAGGCCTTGTCGTCGGAAATCAAGGTCGCATCGGGCGCAAAGATCCCGTTGGCGATCGAGGCCGCGTCCTTCGAATTGGCGTAATTCATCCACTCGCCCGAGCGAGTACGGATTGCCTGTTCCTCGGCCGCGAGGTCGATGGCCGGTGCTTCGGCCTTCGGCTCTTCCTTGGGTTCTTCCTTCTTCGCGCAGCCTGTGGCGAACAGTGCTGCGGCGAGCGTCATCGCGAACAACGTGCGTGTCAACATGGGACCTCCCCGGGGTCATTGATTACCGACACCGTAGTATACTCGCGCGCGCCAAATCCGAAGTAACACGATAATAGGCGCCCAGTTTGGTCTTTAACTCGCTCACGTTCCTCGTGTTCTTCGCGGTCGTGCTGCTGTTGCACCGCCTGCCGATCCCGTGGACGGCGAAGAAGTTCAACCTCCTGGTGGCGAGCTACATTTTCTACGCGGCCTGGAATCCGCCTTTCGTGCTGCTGTTGTGGGCATCGACGATCGTGGACTGGTTCATCGCGCGCGGCATCTATGCGGCGCGCGACAAGGGAAGGGCGCATCGCCGCGCATGGCTCCTGATCTCACTCGCCGCAAACCTCGGCTTTCTCGGTTTCTTCAAGTACGGCGAGTTCCTGCTGGCCAATTGGCAGGCACTGATGGCGTCCTTCGGCATCGATTACGTAGCGCCGGCCTGGGACATCGTGCTGCCGGTCGGCATTTCGTTCTATACGTTTCAGACGATGTCCTACACGCTCGACGTCTATCTCGGCCGGTCGAAGCCGCTGAAGTCGTTCCTTGACTTCTCGCTTTTCGTGACGTTCTTTCCGCAGCTCGTGGCCGGCCCCATCGTTCGGCCGGGGCAGCTCGTGCCGCAGTTCGCCGCGCCGAAGCAGGCCACGCGCGACCAGATGCTCTGGGGTCTCGGGCTGATGGTGTTGGGCCTTTTCATGAAAGTCGTCATCGCCGACGCCGGGCTCGCGAATGTCGCGGATCGCGTGTACGGAGCGACGGATCCGGTCGGGTTCATCGACGCCTGGCTCGGCACGCTGGCATTTTCCGGACAGATCTTCTGCGACTTCGCCGGTTACTCGACGATCGCCGTCGGTGCCGGTCTCTGCCTCGGCTTCGCGCTGCCGGACAACTTTCGCATGCCTTATGCAGCGATCGGATTTTCCGATTTCTGGCGCCGTTGGCATATTTCGCTGTCCACGTGGCTGCGCGACTACCTCTATATCCCGCTCGGCGGCAATCGCGGCAACGAGGCGCGCACCTACGTCAACCTGATGCTGACCATGCTGCTCGGCGGACTCTGGCATGGAGCGAACTGGACGTTCGTCGTCTGGGGCGGCCTGCATGGACTCTATCTCGCGGTCGAGCGCTGGATCCGCGAGCAGACCGGCGTCACCGGCGATCCGGCTTCCGGCTGGAGCCGGCTCACGCTCGCGCTCGTCACGTATCTTCTCGTCAACATCACCTGGGTGTTCTTCCGATCGGACACTTTCGAAGTCGCGGGACGCGTTCTCGCCGGCATGTTCGGCTTCGCCGGCGAAGCGAAAGCGGTGCTGCCCACGATCTACATCATCAAGGCGTCGGTGATCGTCGCCGGTATCGTCACGGTCCACTGGCTGATGCGCAAGCGAGAGCTCGAGGATGTGGTCACCCGCGCGCCATGGTGGCTGACCGGGTTCATCTGTGCCGCGATGTTGATTGCGGTGATCATCGCGCAGGGTTCGGGCGAAGCATTCATTTACTTCCAGTTCTAGGCAATGGCGATGAAGCACGTGCACGAGCAGGATGAAGTGACGGTGAGGCGGATCCCGGCGACGCGATTCGCCGCGATCGGCTGGCTGGTTCTCGTGCTCGTGATTGCGGCGATGGCTGCCTGGGAATGGCGGATGCGCACGCTGGGCCTGCGTGCGGGCGACCTGGACGACAGCAAGTGGCACTGGGCCGTCGAGCGGCGCAGGCTGGAGTCGGGCGACCACGATGGCGTCGTCATCGTCGGCTCTTCGCGAATATTGTTCGATACGGATCTGGATGTCTGGGAGGAGATGACAGGGCGACGCCCGTTGCAACTTGCACTGGTGGGCACCAATCCGAGGCCGGTGCTGCTGCGACTGGCGGAGGAATCCTCTTTCAGCGGGCTGGTCGTCGTCGGGGTCACGCCCGACCTGTATTTCATGGAGCGCTTCAGTTATCTCCCGCAGTACGAGGAAATTCTGGATTTCTGGGAGCAGGAATCTCCGTCGGAGCGCGTCGGTCACCGGATTGGCCTGTTCCTCTCGCGGCATATCGCGTTCCTGGACGAAGCGTATCGGCTGGCGCCCTTGATCGAACGCATCGACATTCCGGACCCGGTCGGCGTGCGCCGTCCATACCTCGAAGTCTGGAAGTTGGCGGAGACCTCGGCGGATCGTCAGCATCGTCTGTGGCCCCGGCTCGAGACCGACCTTCGCCTGCGCGATCACGCGCGACTTGTCTGGGGGCCGTTCGACGGCAGCGGGCCCGCGCCCGAGACCGTCACGCGAGCGATCGCGGAATCGCGGCAGGCGGTCGAGACGATCCGCGCCCGTGGCGGGGAAGTCGTCTTCATCCGCGCGCCGTCGGCTGGGCTCTATTACGAGAACGAGCAGCACTTTGCGCCACGCGCCAGGACCTGGGACCGGTTGCTCGCCGAAACGAGTGCGTTCGGTATCCACTTCGAGGACTATCCCGAGATGCGGAATCTCGAGGTGCCGGAGTGGTCGCACCTCTCCCGCGAATCGGCGACGCGTTTCAGCCGCGCCTATGTCGAGGCGCTGGAGCGCAAAATGCCGTGGCTGCGAAAGGACATTTCAACGGAACCGGAACAATGAATATCCTGGCGGCAGTCGATTTTTCGCCGGTGACCGTACAGGTGCTGGCGACCGTGAAGCAGATTGCGGCGACGTTCCCCGCACGGATCTGGCTGGTGCACGTGGTGCCGCCGGACCCGGCATTCGTCGGGTACGAAGCCGGTCCCGACGTCGTTCGCGACCAGGTCGCCGGCGAACACCACGCCCGGCATCAGCAGCTGCAGGAAATGGCCGAACGCCTGCGTTCGGATGGCGTCGATACGACCGCACTGCTGTTGCAAGGCGCGACGGTTGCAACCCTGATTGCGGAGGCGGAGCGGTTGCAGGCCACGCTGATCGTGCTCGGCAGCCACGGTCATGGCGCGATGTACGACCTGCTGGTCGGCAGCGTTTCGGAGGGCGTCGTGCGGGCGGCGAAGTTGCCGGTGTTGCTCGTGCCCGCGCGGCAGTGATCAGGTGAGAGGTACGTAGGGCTGCGGCCGCGTGCGGTGGCGCATACGGTTCCCAAATTCCGCCCGATTCGCCGGCGCGCGAACGAAGAGCTGGTGGTGGCCCGCCTTCCAGCTCTGGCCGCCGTCATGGCTCGTTTCCATCCGCGTCTCGAACCGGTCCGTCGTGATGCCGTAGCGCGTGTAACGCTGCAACATGCGGCGGCCGTCGGGGAGCGGGATCGCCGCGGTCGTCCGCGTCTCGGCACCGGCCGGACCGCTCATGACGAGCAACTGTCCGTCGGCCCCGACCGAGGCCATCTCGAGTGTCGACCGTCGCTCGTTCAGGTAGAAGAGCATGCCGGCGGTTTGCTTCCAGTCCGGTATCACGGCGCGTCCCGAGAGCACGCGATCCGGCACCACCCAGTCGAAGTGCCAGGTTCCGGAGGCCACGGCGGCAATGGCGCCGTTCGCGCCATACCGCGTCGTCGTGACATTCCAGTGGCCGGCCGCCTGGCGAAGCTGCTGGACGGCACTCGCGAGCGGCGGGGGAGCCATTTCTCCGCCCTCGGCGAGCGGCAGGATGAAGAACGACAGGATTACGGCCGCAGTTCGGCGGCAACCGCGGAGCCAGGAGCTTTGCGTCTTCATGAGATCGCCTTCGCCGGGCGGCCCCGGTTGGTGCCCGGCAGCCTCATAATAACGCGATGACCAGCCGCTCGTTGCAGCGCCGGCAGTTGAGCCGTTCAAAGATCGATCTCTTCGTCGAGTGTCCGCGCTGCCTGGTTCTCGATGTCGCCCGTGGCATCCCGCGGCCGGGCGGTCCGCCGTTCACGCTGAACAATGCCGTCGATTCCCTGATGAAGGCGGAGTTCGACCGCTATCGGGCTTCCGGCGAGCCGCATCCGCTGTTTGCGACCGTCGGCCTCGACGCCGTGCCATTTCCGCATCCCGATCTGCACCGCTGGCGGCACAATTTCACCGGCGTGCGCTGGCTCGACGATAAAACCGGCTGGACGCTCTTCGGCGCGATCGATGATCTCTGGAAGGCGCGCACGGGCGAGCTGATCGTCGCCGACTACAAGGCGACCGCCCGTGCGGAAATGCCAACCACGAAAAACCTCTACCCGTCCTACCGGCGGCAGATGGATGTCTACCAGTTCCTGGTGCGGCGCCAGGGATTCGAAGTCAGCGATCGCGGCTGGTTCGTCTATACGAACGGCGACGGCCGCGCGGGCGATTTCGGCGACAAGCTCTGCTTCACGACGTCGATGGTGCCCTACGACGGCAACGACGAATGGGTGCTCGAAGTGTTCCGGCGGGCGGTCGCGGCGGTCGAGAGCGGCGTCCTGCCGAGCCCCGGCAAGGACTGTGAATTCTGCCCCTACGTCGCGAGCGCATCCCAGCCGGCTTGAGAAGCACGGGTCTACCTGGGCTCGTCGGGCTCCGGCGCGAGCAGGTGCTCGATCAGGCTGTCGATAAGCCCGTCGTTGCTCGTGAGTTCGTCGTGCCCGGCGCAGACGAACAACTCCCGATGCGTCTCGAGGCCTTCCTGTTCATGGCGCGGGACGCTGGGATCGAGATCCTGGCGGGAGAGCAGGGATGACTTCGTGACGCTGCCGTCGCCTTGCACGAACATCAGCGTTTCATAGTCGACGCCCGGCATCGGATTCACGATCTGCTCAGGCCGCAGCCGTGCGACCGACTGGCCGCCGATGTTCTCGAACACGAGGCGCCGGGGCGTCGGCACGCAGTCGGCGCCGAGGAGCAGTGGCTCGATCAGCGGCACGTCGCCCGATGGCACCATGAGCGACCATACGAAGCGTCGCGCGCGCCCAAGGCGTTTTTCGAACCAGCGCTCGAATACGTCCGGCGGGGGCCAGATTTCGGGATGACGGCTCATGCGCCGCTGTATCCGGTGATCGAAGATCGACCATCCGTAGCGGCGCCAGAACTCCACGTCGAACAAGTCGAAACCGAGCGGCTTTCCGTTGATGTTCACGACCCAGTCGACGAGCGGATGCGGGAACAGCTGGAATGTGGCGGGCATCGTCGCGACGCCTTCGGTCGGCAGCGCGGATATCCCGACGCGGTAGCCGTTCAGGAACTTGTGGACCGCGGTCACCGTGCCCTGGTTGGGCGTGCCGAGCAGCACGACGCGCCGGAGCTTAGAGAGTCCCAATCCGGTGACGGGAAAAGTATTGCCGTTCAGCACATCCACGGTGCCGTAGCGCTCGTAGTAGCGGACGATCAGGCCGCCCACGCTGTGGGCGATCACGTCGACGCGAAGGTAGGGGTCGTCGTAGTCGCGCCGTATCTGCTCGATCAGCTCGTCGAGCTTGCGCACGGTCACGACGTTGTCCTGACGCCAGTCGTAGGAGAACAGGTACAACCTTGCCTTCTGCTGCACGACCTTGCTGCCCGGGCGGCTCAGCCGGTAGCCGCCGGCTTCGCGCAGCTCCTTGACGATCCGGCGATAGAAATCGAGCCCGATCGCGCCGTCGAACAGGCCGTTCGCCACGAGCCCGTCGTCGAGCGGTTCGAGCGTCTCCGGATCGATGCGAAGCGCGAGATCCTCGTAGCCGCTGGTCAGGAGCTTCCGCGTGCTGCCGGGCCAGAGTTCCTTGCCGTCGTCGGCGCGTGAGAGCCGCGAACCCAGGAGGCCCGGGATGAGTATGACGGGGACGCGTTCGCGATTCGCGGAATGTGCGGGATACAGCTGCTCGATCGCCGGGCCTCCGGCCGCACAGGAGCCGAGGAACAAAGCGCAAGAGACAACGGCAAGCCACGCGATTCGGCGGCGCAAGGTGTCGGACTCCCAATGGCGGGACGAGAGGTTACCATTGCGGGCGCCGGCCGGAGCCGGGGAGTGGACACATGACGGCAGACATCGGCAGCCGCCTTGCCAACCGGATCCTGTGGGGCCTGCTCGTGGGCGCGATCGCGGGCGGGGCGACGCTCCTGGCCGAGGGCATCATTCCGGGGCTGCTGGACGCCGCGCGCCGCTTCTCGACTTTCGTCCTGGATCCGATCGGACAGGTGTTCCTGCGCATGCTGTTCTTCGTCGTCATCCCGCTCGTGTTCGCATCGCTGGCCCTGGGCGTCGCGCAACTGGAGCGGCTCACGCAGCTCGGACCGCTCGCGATCCGGACCTTCGCGCTTTTCTTCCTGAACATGTCGATTGCCGTCGCGTTCGGCCTGATCATGATGAACGTTCTCGAACCCGGCTCGGCCATGGATCCCGCAGCCCAGGCCGCGCTTCTCGAGGAATACGGCGGCGCCGCGCAGCAACACATCGAAAAGCGCGCGGCGCAGCCCGACGTTTCGCCGATGACCGTCGTCGAGATGTTCATGCCGCGGAACCTGTTCGGCGCCTTCGTCGGCAACAACCGCGACATGCTCGGTGACGTGCTGCCGCTCATCCTGTTCGCGATCCTGGTAGGCGCGGCGGCCGTGCGCCTGCACGCCGGCCGGCGCGAGCAGCTGCGATCGGGACTTGGACTCATCAACGACCTGATGACCGGCATCGTACATTTCGCGCTGTCGATCGCGCCTTACGCCGTGCCGGCGATGATCTACAGTGTGATCGTCAAGATCGGCTGGGATATTGTCATTGCCCTCGGCGTATTCGTGCTGGGGTGCATCTTCGTGATGCTGCTGCACCTCTTCGGAACCATGTCG
Source organism: Steroidobacteraceae bacterium (assembly GCA_036397615.1). Taxonomy (GTDB): domain Bacteria; phylum Pseudomonadota; class Gammaproteobacteria; order Steroidobacterales; family Steroidobacteraceae; genus SCUD01. Next base: position 7,324 of record DASWIQ010000013.1, on the reverse strand, counting down.
TTGTGGCTGCGGTTTCTGGCAAAAAGAAATCCGCTCGACACCTGGCGGCGGCTCCGCCCGGTGCTGGTGACGGCCTTCTCCACGAGTTCGAGCGCGGCTACTCTGCCGACCGCGCTTGCCGCGGCGCGCGAGGAACTGGGCGTGAAGGCGCCCGTCGCGGGCTTCGTGCTCCCCCTCGGCACGACCATGAACATGGCCGGCACGGCGCTTTACGAAGGTTGTGTCGTCCTCTTCATCGCGCAGGTCTTCGGTATCGATCTCGGGCTCTGGCAGCAACTCACGCTATTGTTGCTCGCCGTGCTGTCGGCGGTGGCGGTCGCCGCGATTCCCGGTGGATCGCTGCCGTTGATCGCGGGTCTGCTCGCCGCCTTCGGGATTCCGCCGGAGGGCATCGGTATCATCCTGGGCGTCGATCGGCTGCTCGACATGACGCGCACCATGGTCAATGTCGGCTCGGATGTCGTGACGACGGTGGTCGTCGATCGCTTTACGAAACTGGATCTGGCAGAGCGACCCTGAAAAGAGTGACTGGGATCGGCGGAATCTTCTTCAAGGCCAGGGATGCCGCCGCCCTGCGGGCGTGGTACCAGAAGCACCTCGGCATCGACGTCCAGGTCTGGGGCGGGGCCGCATTTAGCTGGGCCGACGAGGAGGGCAGACCGGCCGGGGGCACGACGATCTGGAATGTCTCGGACTTCGGGGGCGATTACTTCGCTCCGAGCACGGCGCATTTCATGATCAATTACCGGGTCGCCGATCTGAAGGCCCTGCTGCAGGCATTGCGCGCGGAAGGCTGCAACGTCATGGATAAGACCGACGACTCCGAGTACGGGAAGTTCGGCTGGGTCATCGATCCGGAAGGCAACAAGATCGAACTGTGGGAACCGCCGCCGGGCCGATGATCGAAGCTCAGGCCGGCAGCGCGGCCGCGTCGGGGACGGGCGCCGGTTCGGCAGCCTTCTCGATCGTCGGCGGCAACAGTTTGTACATCACGGGCGTCACCAGCCGCGCGAGGAGCGTCGAGCTGATCAGCCCGCCGATGATCACGATCGCGAGCGGCGAATAAAGTCCCGAGCCCTGGATCGCGAGCGGCGTCAGGCCGCCGATCGCCGTCAGGGACGTGAGCAGGATCGGCAGGAAGCGCACTTCGCCCGCCTCGGCGATCGCGTCGTCGAGCGGTTTTCCCTTCACGCGCAAACGATTCGTGAAATCCACGAGCAGGATCGAGTTTTTGATCTCGATGCCGACGAGCGCGATCATGCCGATCATCGACGTGAACGAAAGCGTATAGCCCGTCAGGAAGAGGGCGACGAGACCGCCGGTGATCCCGAGCGGGACGACGCCGAACACGATCAGCATCGAGCGGAAGCTGCCGAATTCAAGCACGAGCACCGCGAGGATGCCGAACACCGCGACCAGCATCGCGACGCCGAGACCGGAGAAACTCTCGCTCCGTGCCTCGACCTCGCCGGCCGCGACATAGCGATATCCGGGCGGCCAGGCGATCGCCTCGAGTCCGGCAAGCACCTTGCGGGTCAGCTCGTCGGTGGCGTAGCCGGTCATGGGGTGCGCGGTCACGGTCACGGCGCGCTCGCGGTTGTAGCGCTTGATGAGCGAAGCGGTGGTGCGGAGCTCCGGGTCGGTGAACTGCGCGAGCGGCACCTGGCGACCCGCGGCCGAGGAGACTTGTATCAATTCCAGCAGGTCGAGCGTCGGCCGCCCGGAGATCGGGAGGCGAAGCGTGATGTCGTATTCATCGCCATCCGGCTCGCGGAACTGGCCTGCGACGAGCCCCGCGACGGCGAGGCGCACACTGCGGTCGGCCTCGACGGCCTGCACGCCGAAGAGCGCCGCCTTGTCCGTGTCGATATTGAGGTCGATGTCCGTGCGCTGCAGGCGCATGGGATTCATGACGTCGCGCGTGCCGGGGATGCCGGCGATCAGCTTCTCGACTTCCACGGCGAGGAGCCTGAGCGTCTCGATGTCCGGGCCGACCACGCGGATCTCGATCGGCGCTGCGACCGGCGGGCCGTTCTCGAATTCGTGCACGCTGATGCGCGCGCCCGGATACTCCTGGAAGGACTCGCGCAGGCGGTCCAGCATCGGCCCGGCTTCGGCGGAATCGTAGTCGTTGATCTCGGCGAAGACCTCGGCGATGTTGGCTGAGGACTGGCGCGAAAGGACGTTGTAGTAGATGCGCGGGTTCTCCTGGCCGAGGTTCGAGAACCACCAGCGGATGCCGGGCGTGGCGGCCAGCTTCTCCTCGACGAAGCGCAGCGCCCGGTCCGTCTCGGCGAGGCTCGCGCCGTCCGGCGCCTCGATCCGGACCCGGAACTGCGGGATGTCCGCCGTCGGGAAGAGGCTGAAACCGATCGCGGGAACGAGCGCGAGCGAGAGCGTGAACACGCCGAGCGCGGCGGCGAGGGTCGCGCGCGGCCGCGCGAGTCCCCAGCGGAGCGCCGGCCCGTAGATGCCGTGGATGCCGCGCATCAGGGCGCCGAGCACGCCGTCCGCCACTGTGTCCGAGCGGTCGACGATCGCGCGCACCTGCGCATAGAGCGCCGCGAGCCATGGGCTCCGCGGCTCGCGGTGCTTGCCGCCGCGCAGCAGCCGGCTCGCGAGGAAGGGAATGATCGAGAGCGCGATTAAGAAGGACGCGATGATCGTGAACAGGACCGCGGCCGGCAGCGAACGGATGAAATCACCGGGGCCCTCGGGGAGGAAGAGAAGCGGCACGAAAGCGAGCAGGAGCGTCGCCGTGCAGCCGAGCACGGCGAGCCAGATCTGGTCGGTCGCCGCGATCGCGGCCTCGCGGCGCGGCATGCCCTGGCGGACGTTCCGCGCGATGTTCTCGACGACGACGATCGAGTCGTCGACGAGGAGTCCGAGCGCGACCACGAAGCCCGCGATCGAGAGCTGATTCAGCGAGAAGCCTACGAGATAGAGCGCGGCTAGCCCGATCGCGAGCGAAAGCGGTATCGAGATCATCACGATGCCGGCCGCGCGGAGCCCGAGCGGCAGAAGCGTCAGGATCACGAGCCCGATCGCGATCGAGAAGTCGAATTGCAGGCGCGACAGGCGGCGATCGACATTCGAGGACTGGTCGAAGCCGCGCTCGAGCCGGATATGCGAAGGCAAGGACTCCTCGAACTGCGGCAGGCGCTCGTAAATCGCGTTTCGCACGTCGAAGACGTTCTGGTTGTCCTTCATGCTCGCCGTGACGAACACGGCGCGCTCGCCGTTGAAGCGCCCGAGATAGCGCTCCTCTTCGGCGCTCCAGTCGATGTCGGCGAGGTCCCGGAGCCGCACGACGCGCTCGCCGCGCGCGCTCACGACGGTCGCGCCGATCTCGTCGAGCGAATCGTAGCTGCCCGATGTCTTCAGGTTGTAGCGGCGGAGGCCGACGTCCACGGCGCCGCCGGGAATGCTCGCGTTTTCGCCCTGTACGGCCGCGATCACCTGGCCGAGCGTCACGCGCGCCCCGGCGAGCCGCTCGAGATCGATCGCGACCCGCACTTCGGGCGCAGGGTAAGCCCAGGTCTCGGCGCGACGGACGCCGGGCGCCGTTTCGATCAGCTCTTCGAGGTTCTCCGCCTGCTTGGAGAACTCCCGCCAGTCGGCGCTCGCGCTCACGAGCGCAAGCTGGACGATATTCACCGTGCCCGGCGTGAACTGGCGGATGTCGACCGAAAACACGTCGGCGGGCAAGGAGGGCCGGACGACGTTTATTTCGCGCACGACCTCGTCGTGCTTGCGATCCGGGTCGTTGCCGTAGACAAACTCGATCTCGATCAGCGCGAGGCCGTCGAGCGCCGTGCTGTTCAGGCGCTTGATGTCCTCGAGCTCCGCGAGCGCGTCCTCGATCGGATCGACGACGAGCCTCTCGACGTCCTCCGGGTCGGCGCCGGGATACTGGACGACGATCAATGAGCCCGGAAACTTGAGCGTCGGGTCTTCCGCGCGCGGGATGGACGAAAGCGCCCACAGGCCGGTCGCGATCAGGAGCGCGAATACGACCAGCGTGAACTGCCAGCGCCTGACCGAGAATGACCAGAGACTCATGGGCGGGAGTCTCAGGCTCCGCCGAGCACGCGGACGGGATCGTTGTCGTCGAGCCAGGCCGCGCCTTCGGTGACCACCTGGTCGCCGAGCGAGAGGCCGGCGATCACTTCGATCCGTTCGCCGAGCAGGCGGCCGGTCCGGACCGACACTTTCTTCGCGACGCCGCCTTTCGCGACGACGAATACCGTGGCGATCCGGCCGTCCGCTTCGAGCAGCGACGTGATCGGCACGACGGCGACGCTTTGCGCGTCGGGGTCGGCGATCGTGACCTTGGCGACCAGGCCCTGGATGAAGCGCGCGCCCGCCGGGTCGACGGAGACTTTCATTTCATAGGTGCCGGTTTCGGGATCCGCGGCGGCGGCGATCTCGACGACTTCGGCGGCAAAGCGGCGTCCGGGGTAGGCATCGAGAGTGACTTCCGCCACGCCGCCGGCCTGCACGCGCACGATGTCGCGGTCCGAGAGCGCCGCGCGCACGATCCAGCCGCCCGAGGTATTCCCGACGACGAGAACCGGCTGGCCGGCGGCCACCTGCTCGTCGGGCTCTGCGAGACGGCGCAGCACGACGCCGTCGCCGGGCGCCTCGATGCGCGCGTGGCGCGCGTTGAAGAGCGCCGAGCGCAGCTGCGCGCCCGCAACCGCGCTCGCGGTCGCGAGGTCTTCGACCTGCTCGCGCGTCGCCACTTCGTCGGCAAGCAGCGCGCGGCCGCGCTCGAGGTCGCGTGTCGCCTGTTCCGCGACGGCGCGGGCCTGGGTCACGGCGGACGCGACTTCATCGTCCGCGAGGGTCGCGAGAAGCTGGCCCTTCTTCACGGGCGCGCCCTGTTCGACGGCGATCGTGCGGATGACGCCGCCCGTCTTGAAGGCGAGGCGGACTTCGTCCGCCGGCGCGAGCACGCCGATTGCGCGGAGCGATTCCGCAGCCGGGGCGTTTTCGACGACGGCGACCCGCACGGGAGCCGCGGCTTTGGCGGTCGTCGCGTCTCCGCCGTTGCCGCAGCCGGCGAGAGCGAGGCTTGCGGCGATCGCGAGGGTGAAAAGTCCCTTCTTCATGGTTACTGCTCCGTCCCGCCAATCGCGTACTCGACCTGCGCCAGCGCCCCGAGGGCCTCGAAGCGCGTGACATTTCCATTGAGGCGCGCCTGTGTCAGCGCGCGCTGTGCGTCCAGGTATTCGACTGGCGACACCTGGCCCAGGTCGCGCTTCTTCGCGACGATCGTGTAGGCCGCCTCGGCCGCCTCGACGCGCCGGCCGGCGGTCTCGAGCGAGGCCTCGGCTACTTCGAGGTCGGTGATCGCCTCCTGCACCTCGATGCGGATCTGCTGCTCCGCCAGCGCGCGCCCCGCCGTGAGCTCCGCGGTCTGGGCGCGTGCAGCGCGGATCGCGGCGCGATCGCCGCCGCCGTTGAAGAGGTTGAATCGGACGATGAAGGACGCGAGAACGTAGGGATCCTCGTCGGAATAATTCCATTCCTCGCCCTGGGTACCGGCGTCCACCGCGAACGCAAACTGCGGCTTGAATGCGGCGCGCGCCGCGGTCTCGGATTCTCCCGCCGCGGCGACGCCGGCCTCGAGCTCGCGAAGCTCGGCGCGCCGGCCGACCGCCAGCTCCTCGAGCGCGGTCCCGCGGTCGCGGGGCATCCGAAGGGCGAGGCGCGGCAGGTCGGTGTCGCTGACGGTGACCGTCTCGGGCTCGCGATCGAGCGGTGCATTGCAGAGCAGGTTCAAATAACGCCGGGCGAGATCCTCGGCCGCACGCGCACGCAGGAGCTGCTGAGTGATCTCGAGATGCTCGGCCTCGGCGCGCAGGAGCAGGTCGCGCGTCACCTTGCCGTTTCGATAGAGGCTGCCATTGACGCGCTCATTCTCTTGTGCGAGCGCGGCGGTCGCCTCGAGCACACCGACCGACTCGCGTGTCGCCAGCCAGCGGTAGTAAGCCTGGCGCACATCGCGCGCGAGCCGGAGCTGATGGGACTCGAGGCCATAGCGCGAGGCGTCGTACACATGCTGCGCGCCGCGCCGTTCGGCCGCGATGCGCGCGTCGTAGATCGGCTGCGTGAGTCTGACATAGGAATCCTGCTCGCGATCGCGCAGGAACTGGAAGCTCAGGTCGAGCGCGGGAACTTCGATCTCGCGGCCGCCGTCCGCTTCCGAGAAACGCAGTTGCAGGTCGATCTGCGGCAGGTATTGCGCGCGCGCCTGGTCGAGAAGGGCGAGGCGCTGGTCCACGTTTGCCTCGGCCTGGTCGAGACCGAAATTCGACTCGAGCGCTTCCGCGACCAGCGCGTCGGTGACGCGTTCGATCTCGGGAATTTCATTCGCGGCCGCGGCCGTCGAAATGAAAATCGCGGTAAATAATGCAATTGTCGAGTGACTGGACATGTGTCAATTCATGGGCGAAAAAATCAGCTGCCGGGTTTCGCGGCCAGCATGTAGCTCAGCATCGCGAACGAACCTTCCATCAACTGCGAGACCTCGATACCCAGGCGTGCGATCTCCTGGGTCTTGTTCGTGCCGATCTGGATCAGGCCGTGCGTGAAAGCCCAGAGCATCACGCAGACCTGCGCCGGATTGCCGATGTCCTTGCGGATCGACCCGTCGGCCTGGCCCTGAATGAGCGCCTCGACGATGACGCCGATCACCGCGTCACCGGCGGCAGCACAGGCGTCGTCGGTTGGCTGACCCGCCGCCTGGTGCGCGTGGAAGCGGCTGCAGGCATCGAAGCGGTACGGCTTTTCCTGCTGAAACAACACGTAGGCGCGACCGATCGACTGGACTTTGTCGAGGCCGGCATCTCTCTCCGCCGCCGCGGCGATGAAGCGCTCGCGCAATTCGACGAGAGCGCGCTCGGCGATCGCGAGCAGCAGATCGCTCTTGTCCTGGAAATAGACGTAGATCAGGGCGCGCGAGAGGCGGGCGCTTTTCGCAATGCGGTCCATCGTGACGGATTCCCAGCCGACTTCGGCATAAAGCGCCTCGGCCGCATCGACGATCTCGGCCCGGCGACGCTCTTTTTCCTCTTCGCGGCGTACGGCGACATAGGACATCGGCCGAGCATAGGCTCGCATTGACGATGTGTCAATACATATACATATGTTTAGTGCACACTGCCAACTTGAGCGTTTCTAGCCGTCTGAAGCATTGGGCCCAACTCGTCAGGCGCGATCTGCACGCGATCTATCTCGCGGCGCGCGATCCACGGGTTCCGTGGCATGCAAAAGCGGTCGCACTCTTAGTAGCTGCCTACGCTTTTTCCCCGATCGA
>DASWIQ010000012.1:0-2002 GCA_036397615.1 Steroidobacteraceae bacterium | reverse complement strand
ACCCCCGCTTCAATACCAAAACGCGCGGCAGCGAGGGCGAGGTTCACCCTTCAGGGGGTTTGGGGCGAAGCCTCATCTACAATAAAAAGCCGGCGCCCGGAGGGGTACGGGCGCCGGCAAAAAAGGTCGTCGGCGGTGACGGGGCAGGGACCGCCGACTAAGAAAATGTCTACTTCACCTCAAACCGGATTCATCCTTCACTTCGTCCTCGCCGCCATGCCCTGGCCTTCAGGCCGGGGTATCGCCTCTCGCTACTTGCCGCTAACCTCGCGCCTCCACGCGGTCGCCATGCCGTGGGTTAAAACCCACGGCATCGCCCACGCCTCAACTACAACCCGACGTACTCCCGCAGTTCTCACACCGGTAACACGTCCCCGACCTCGACATGATCCACCCGCAGCTCGCGCACGCCGGCGCATCCGTCTGCACCCGAGGACCCTTGTACTCGTAAGACCCGCTTCCGTTTGTGGCGCCGCTCATGCCGTGGCCTTCAGGCCTCGGTAGATCACGCCCCACCACCGCCAGCGCATCCGCCTCAACCGACCCGCCCGCAATCGGCGGCATCGTCTCTGTCAGCGACTGCACCGGCGCAGTCACCAGCTCCGGCTGCACCCCGCTGTACTGCGCCGCCAGACGCGCCCGCTCACCCTCGGTCAGGATCCCCAGCTCGGACTTCTCCTCCTCCGACATGAACTGCGAAGCCAGCCACCGGAAGATGTAGTCGACAATCGACTGCGCCATCGGGATCTCGCGGTTCTCCGTCATGCCCATCGGCTCGAAGCGCATGTGGCTGAACTTCCGCACGTAGTCGCGCAACGGCATCCCGTACTGCAACCCCACCGAGATCGAGGTCGCGAACGCGTCCATCAGCCCGGACAGCGTGCTGCCCTCCTTCGACATCGTCACGAACAGCTCGCCCGGCGAACCGTCTTCGTACAACCCGACGTTGATATAGCCCTCGTGTCCTTCGATGCTGAATTTGTGCGTCAGCGAAGGCCGCGTGTCCGGCAGGCGCTTGCGGACCGGGCCTGCAACGACCGTCTCCGTGTTGCTTGTTCCCTGTTGCTTGTTGCTCGTCGATAGCGGCTGCACAGCCTTCGACCCGTCGCGGTAGATCGCGATCGCCTTCACGCCGTGCTTCCAGCTTTCGACGTACGTGTCGAAGATCTCATCCACCGTCGCCTCGGCCGGCACGTTCACCGTCTTCGAGATCGCCCCGGAGATGAACGGCTGGATCGCCCCCATCATCTTCACGTGGCCCATCGGGTCGATCGAGCGCACGCCCTTCTCGGCCCGGAACGCGCAGTCGAACACCGGCAGGTCCGCATCCTTGATCGCCGGGGCGCCTTCGATCGTCCCTTCCTCGTCGATGTAAGCGACGATCGCCTGGACCTCGTCCTCCGTGTACCCCAGGCGCCGCAGTGCCACCGGCACCGTGTGGTTCACGATGCGCAGCATCCCGCCGCCGACCAGCTTCTTGTACTTGATCAGCGCGATGTCCGGCTCAACTCCCGTCGTGTCGCAGTCCATCATGAACGCGATGGTCCCGGTCGGCGCCAACACCGTCGCCTGCGCGTTGCGATAGCCGTGCTGCTCCCCCTGCTCCAGCGCCTCGTCCCACGCCGCCGTCGCCGCCTGTGCCAGCCCTTCGTCCTCCAGGAGCGCCCGCTCGATGTCGTACGCCGCCGCCCGGTGCTTCGCGATCACCCGCAGCATCGGCTCGCGGTTCTCCGCGTACGCCGCGAACGGCCCCACGCGCGCCGCAATGTTCGCCGACCGCGCGTAGGCCCGCCCCGTCATCACCGACGTCACTGCCGCCGCGTAGGCGCGGCCCGCGTCGGAGTCGTACGGCAGGCCCAAGGTCATCAGCAGCGCGCCCAGGTTCGCGTAACCCAGCCCCAGCTGCCGCATCGCGTGCGCGTTCGCCTCGATCTTCGGCGTCGGGTACCCCGAGTGCCCCACGATGATCTCCTGCGCCGTGATCATCACGTCCACGGTGTGC
>DASWIQ010000011.1:0-2109 GCA_036397615.1 Steroidobacteraceae bacterium | reverse complement strand
GTGCCGGTGTACGGCAGCGGCGGGTTCACGTCGTATTCCATCGACCGCCTCCAGCGGCAGCTCGCCGGGTGGGTGGAACGCGGCATCCGCGCGGTCAAGATGAAGGTCGGCCGACACCCCAAAGACGACGATGTCCGCGTGCGTCACGCCCGCGACGCGATCGGGCCGGAGACGGCGCTGTTCGTGGACGCCAACGGCGCGTACAGCCACAAACAGGCGCTCGCGTTCGCGGACGCGTTCGCGGACGCGGGGGTCACGTGGTTCGAGGAACCCGTGTCGTCCGACGATCTCGAAGGGCTGCGGCGCCTGCGCGACCGCGCCCCGGCCGCAATGGATATCGCGGCCGGCGAGTACGGATACGACCTCTATTACTTCCGCCGCATGCTCGACGCCGGGGCCGTCGATGTGCTTCAGGCCGATGCGACGCGATGCGCGGGGATTACCGGATTCCTGCAGGTGGGCGCGTTGTGCGACGCGTACAACATGCCGCTCTCGGCGCATACCGCCTCCGCCCTGCACGTCCATCCCTGCTGCGCGCTGGGCCGCGTGCGTCATGTCGAGCACTTCCACGACCACGAACGCATCGAACGGATGCTGTTCGACGGTGTGCGAGAGCCCGTGAACGGCATGCTGCGGCCCGACCTTTCACGTCCGGGCTTTGGCGTCGAGTTCAAGCGCGCCGACGCGAGTCGGTATGCCGCCTCGTGCTTATTCGGTTGTTTCAGCAGACCCCAACATGTTGCGATCAACCCTCCGCCACGTCCCGCGCGCCTCGAATCTGTCGGTACGGCGTCGGCGCGCGTCCAGTTCCCAGGCCCAGCAACGTCTGGAACGCGGCCATTGGCTGCCGCCGGCGATTGTGCCGAAACACGAACTCGTCCAGATAAACCTGAAGCTGGGCCTTGCTGACGCCGTGATAGGTGCCGATCAGCCACTGCTGCAGGTTGCCGATGGCACGATCCACCAGGGGGACCACGGAAGGAGTGCCGCGACGCAGCTCACGTCTCGGGGGCTGTTTGCGCGGTACGTGCCGGACGTCGGCGGCCTGCAACCCGTCGAAGCTTTTGTACGCGTCCGTGTACACCGTCGAGCCCGGCGCGACGTGCTGCTTGACGAACGCGCGGACCCTCGCTTGCGTGAAGTCCGGAAGGACCGCCATCCGGACTCGGCCCGAAGCCTCGCCCCGTTTTTCCACGGCCGCGAGCACGATCGCCGCTTTCCGTCCTTTGAGCTGTCGACTGCCCCGGAGGCCTGGCTGTGGCCCGCCAACCCAGGTGTCGTCGATCTCCACCTCACCGTGCAGAGGTTCACGGGCCACGTTCACCATGGCGCGACGCAGCTTGTGCAGCAACATCCACGCGGTCTCGTATCGACGCAGCCCCAATTGTCGTTGGAGCAAGAGGGCCGAGATCCCCCGCTTGTCGGTAACGGCCAGATAGGTGGCCCAGAACCAGACGGTCAGTGGGGTCTTGGTGTTGTGGAGAATCGTGCCCGCTGTCAGCGAGACTTGGTACCGGCACGCCACACATTGCCACCGTGGATGCTGCGTCATGCGATACGCCCGATGGGCCCCACATCGGGGACACCGAAACCCGTCCGGCCAGCGACACGCGGCCAGGTAGTCCTGGCAGGCCTCTTCGCTGGTGAATTGACGCTCAAACTCGCGCAAATTCTTCGGGAACGAAGGGCGCGCCACGCCCTCACACTACATATGGTGGCTTGCTGAAACAACCGAATAAGCACGAGGCTGCTAAAATGCACGCTCAGGTAGCCGCCCTGCACGCGGGCGGTAGGCTGTTGGGGGCCAACGCGGCCTTACCCACAGCGCGGGCTACAGAGCACGTGAGCACGGCGTTGTTGATACCGTCGGCAAGCCCTACGTAGCAGCCACCCGCACCCGCCGACTCCAACGGGCGTCGGTTAACGCGAACGAGTGAATGTTCACGTTGACCGACGCCCGTTTGCTTTGTACGCGCGTCGGTCGCCAGAAAGCAGGTGACTCGACGATGGCAGGCATTACTTCTCGCCTACTGCGCCTCACATACGAACGGCGCAGACGCGGCTGGTCGCAGGAGCAGGTGGGGCTCCTCCTCAAGCAGACCGGGCTTT
>DASWIQ010000010.1:0-26860 GCA_036397615.1 Steroidobacteraceae bacterium | reverse complement strand
GTCATGCGCGACACGTAGCCGGGAAGCAGGGGTTGTGCCGCTGTGGCGGCCCGGAAATTCAGCACGAAGGTTTCCTGGCTCAGCTTGCGGATGACGCCCGCCATCGTGTCGTTCTCGATGATGCGCCCGCCGTCGATGATCGCGATGTTGCGGCAGAGACTCTCGGCTTCCTCGAGATAATGCGTCGTCAGGATGATCGTCGTGCCCTGCTCGTTGATCGCACGCAGGAAAGTCCACATGCTGCGGCGGATTTCGATGTCAACGCCCGCGGTCGGCTCGTCGAGTATCAGGAGCCTCGGCTCGTGCACCAGCGCGCGCGCAATCATGAGGCGCCGCTTCATGCCGCCCGACAGCGACCGCGCAATCTGGTCGCGCTTCTCCCAGAGCTGGAGCTGCCGCAGGTAACGCTCCGAGCGCTCGATGGCGAGTTTCCGCGGGATGCCGTAGAAACCGGCCTGGTTCACGATGATCGTGAACACCTTCTCGAACTGGTTGAAGTTGATTTCCTGCGGCACCAGGCCGATGCAGGTCTTGGCGCGATCGAGTTCGCGGTCGATGTCGTGGCCGAAGACCGAGACGGTGCCGCCGCTCTTTTCGATGAGCGACATGATGATGCCGATCGTCGTCGTCTTTCCGGCGCCGTTCGGCCCGAGCAGCGCGAAGAAGTCGCCTTCCGCGACGTCGAGATCGATGCCGCGCAGCGCAACGACGCCGTTTGCGTACGTCTTGGTCAGTCCGCGGATCGACAGCGCCTTCATGAGGCGCGAAGCGTACCTCAGCCGGCAGCGCCCCGCCTGTGACGCCGCTGGAGCGACTGGCCGCGAGCGCTTTCCGCGCCCTGTATCTGAAGCCCGAGCTGCCGCAACAGGTCGACCGCCCGGTCGTCGGGCTGCACCGCGCAGCCTTCGAACTGCAGCCAGAATCGCGCGCGTGACCCGAAGCGGGCGGTCAGCGCCGGCGCTATGCGACGGGCAAGCTGATCCGCCACGGCGACCGGCATCGCCGCCACGGCCGCGATGGTCGCCGGCGAGGCTCCGAAGATGAGCCGCGCCCCGGCGATTCGCGTCTGCGCGAGATGCCAGACCAGCATGATCGCGGCGCGTGAGAACGATACGAGCCGTTCGTCGGCGGCTGGACCGGATTCCGCGTCCTGCACGCTGCCGGCCGCGGCAATTTCACTCGACCAGAAGCTGCCGTCGCCAAAGCGCAGATCGAAGAGTGCGTAGGGCAACCGTTCGCAGAGCTTCCGACCCGCATCCGGATCGATCAATGAGTCGATGGCCCGTGGCGGCAGGCCCGAAATGAGCTTGAGCCGACCCTCCTCGGCGAGCTCCATCGCGAGGTTCAGGAAGGCTAGATTGATCGAGCCAAGGGCCCGGCGCGTTGCCCCGTCGAGCAGCGAGCGTTCGACCCAGTCGGCATCGCCCGCGGGCGGCGCGAGCGCAAGTGGTTGCTGGCGGTTCATGGCATTTCTCCCCGATGACGTGCCATTTCGCGTTTGGCCGGCTCTCGGGCCGGCTTACGATTGACTGGTGTGAAACTACCAGTACCATTCCAGTCCGTCAAGGCGGAAACATGCGCATAACCGACGATCGATACACGCGGGACCGGCTACGACTAGACCTCGCCCTGCGATTGATCCGGCATGAGGCGCGCACGCGCACGATCCGGAGCTGGACCGGGCTCACGGACGACCGTATCCGCAAGCTCTACCGCTCCTACGTCGCTGACGCAGGACGGCGCGACGTGCGCCGGCATCGCGGCAAGAGTCCCCGGCAGAGCGCTTTCTTCATGCGCAACGCCGGGATCCGCCGCGAAGCGGCCGGCCTCGCCACCCTTCTCTGCATCCTCGGCCTGCTTCGTCGCGAATCGACCGCGACGCCGGGCGCGGTGGAACAACTGCGCTGGGGCGAGAGCTTCTGCGAAGCATACGAGACATTCATCAGTCTCAACGAGCATCCGCAGATCTCCTTCGAGCATGCCTGCCACCTGATGCGGTCGCTCGAAAAGCAGAACGAAATCTGCCTCGACGATTGCGAGGGCTGCGGCAGCCTGCTCGTCGTCATGCGCTATGCCGAGCGACCGAAAGCCTGCGAGTTCTGCGCGACGAGCCGGCCGCCCGCGCGCCCCGGGCTCTCGGTAGGTGACTGCTAGAATGCGGGATTCGCCTCTGAGGAACGGGCACCGATGCGCCCCAACGTATTTGCCGGGCCGCATGTCGATCGACTCAAGCTCGCAAACGCCGACGCCGAATCCGTGGCTCGCGCGATCGCGGAGGGTTCGGCTCGGCTGATTCCGGTCTGGAAATCGCGCTGCCCGGTCATCCGGCTCCCATCGCCTGCCGCGTACCTGCTGCCGTTCGCGAGCGGTCCGTTCGCCGGAATCGACATTCGCGAGACGATCCTGCTCGGCGACTATCGCGGTCTCGCGATCTTCACGACCGAGATCGAGGCCGCGGATCCGCCTCCGCTTCCTGACGGCGCGGAATTTGCCGATCTCCGCCACGCGGCCTCACTGCTGCCGCACGATGAGGCGGGCCTGGTCGCCTACGCGCGGGCGATGATTTCGTTCCGCCACCGGCATCGCTATTGCGGAAGCTGCGGCGCTGCGACGGAGCCGCAGGACAATGGCCGCGTGATGACCTGCACGCGCGAGAACTGCGCCACCGAATTCTTCCCGCGCGTCGACCCGGCCATCATCGTGCTCGTGACCGACGGCGACCGCGCACTGTTGGGGCGGCAGCCTGGCTGGCCCGCGGGACGCTATTCGACTATCGCCGGATTCGTCGAGCCGGGCGAGAGCCTCGAAGACGCGGTGCGCCGGGAAGTGCTCGAAGAAACGGGCATCGAGACCGGCGCGATGAGTTACCAATCGTCGCAGCCCTGGCCTTTTCCGCGCTCGCTGATGCTCGGATTCCGCGCCGAGGCGCGGACGACGGAGATCCGCCTCGGCGACCGCGAGCTCGAGGACGCGCGCTGGTTCCATCGCGACGAGCTGGCCACGGGCTCGATGATGCCTTTCTCCCAGTCGATCGCATTTCGGCTCATCGAAGAATGGCTGAACCCGTAAGCGTCCTGCTGTCCGTTGCGACCGGGCTCGCTCTCGCCGCAGCTGCGGGATTTCGCGCGTTCGTCCCGTTGCTCGCCGCCAGTCTCGCGATCCATTTCCATTACGTCGAAGCCTCGCCCGGTTTCGACTGGCTCGGCGAGCCGGTCGTCATGATAGCGCTCTCGATCGCGACGCTGACCGAGATCACGGCCTACTACGTTCCGGGCGTCGATCACGTGCTCGACCTGATCGCGGCGCCGGTTGCCGTCGCCGCGGGGATCATCGCTGCAGCCGGCGTCATGGTCGGACTTCCTGACTGGCTGCGCTGGTTCACCGCGATCGGCGCGGGCGGCGCCGTCACGACGGCAGGTCATGCGTTGAATGCCCTCGGGCGCGCAAAGACGGGCCTCGCATCCGGCGGCCTCGGCAATCCCATGTACTCGACGGCGGAACTCGCGGGATCCGTCCTGCTCGCGAGCCTCGCCTTCCTGTTGCCTCTGGCAGCCGTGATCGCAGTCGCCGCAATCGCCGCCTTGCTGCTGCAACGCTGGCGCCGGCGCCGGGTCTGAATTCCATGCAACCGCGCCTTGCCATCGTCGCGCTCGGCCTGGCGATTCTCGCCTGGCTGCCCGCGGCCGGTGCGGCTGAATCATCCCGCGATGACCCGAAGCTCGAGGTCGAGTTCACCGGTGTTGACGGCGCGCTCCTCGAAAACGTGAGGGCCCTGTCGAGTCTCCATCGATTGTCGAGCTCGGTAGAACTCGACGACGAGATGATCGGCCGACTGGCGCAGCGCGCCCCCGGTGAGGCCCGGACTGCCTTGCGGCCGTTCGGCTACTACGCGCCGAAGGTCGAGACCGAGCTCACGCAGGTCGGTGGCAAGTGGAAGGCGCGGGTCGCGATCGATCCTGGCAGTCCCGTCACGCTGGTCGAGCAGCAGTTCGAGATCACCGGCAGCGGCAGCGACGAGAGATTCATGCGCGAGGCGCTCGCCCGATCGCAGCTCCGTACCGGTGAAAGGCTGAGTCACCTCGCCTACGACCAGTTGAAGGGCGATCTGCTGCGCGCGGCGCTCGGCAATGGCTACCTCGACGCCGGGTTCACCCGCGCGGAACTACTCGTCGATCCGGCCGCGCGCACCGCGCGGGCCCACGTGACGCTCGAAACAGGCGAACGTTACCGCTTCGGTCCGACGATCATCGAGCAGAGCTCCTTGCGCGAAGAACTGGTCAGGCGGTATCTGCGCTATGAGGAAGGGGACTGGTACAACGCCGAGGCGCTGCTGCGCACGCAGTTCGCGCTCGACGATTCGCAGTACTTCTCGGTCGTCGAGGTCCTGCCGCAGGAAAGGGACCGCCAGAAGAAGATCGCTCCCGTCCGCATCTCGTCGGAACCCAATCGTCGAAACCTCTACACGATCGCCGTCGGCTACGGGACCGACACCGGCGCCCGCGGCACGCTTGGCTGGGAGGATCGGCGCTTCAATCGGGCCGGTCATCGTGTGCGCGCGCAACTCCGCATCTCGGACATAGAAAGCTCGGCAGGTGTCGCCTACATCATTCCCTGGAAGGACCCGGCGCTCGAAAAGCTGTCATTCGAACTGCGCGGGTTTACGGAACAGCACGCGGACGTCGAAACCACCGGCGCCACGTTCAAGGTCGGCCTGACCCAGGTGCGCGGTAACTGGCAACGCGTGTTGTCCGTCACGGCGGACAAGACCGATGACAAGGTCACGACGTTATCCGGCGACTCGACTCTCGTCGACCGCAATCGAACCTTGCTGCTGGTGCCCGGCATTACCTACGCCCGCCTCCCGCCCGATTTCCTCGGTGTCAATGCGATTCCGAAGGGTTTCCAGGTCGAACTGCTCGCCTCGACGACATCTCTCGGGTCCGACACCAATTTCACGCGCATCGTCGTGAGCGACGAGCGGCGCATCCGGCTCGCGGACAAGTGGCGGCTCCAGCTTCGCGGCGAAATCGGCGCGAGCGCGGTCGGCGATTTCCAGGAGCTCCCGGCAGATTACCGATTCTTTGCCGGCGGCGACCGGAGTGTCCGCGGCTACGGCTATGAGGAACTTTCGCCCGTCGACGCCGACGGCAACAAGATCGGCGGCCGCCACTTGATCACCGCAAGCGTCGAACTGCAGAGGGACCTGCCGAAGAACCTCGTCGGGGCGGTTTTCATGGACGCCGGAAACGCGATCAACAAGTTCGGCGATCCCCTGGAGTATTCCGTCGGCATCGGCCTGCGTTATCGCCTCCCGTTCCTGAGCATCGGCCTCGACGTGGCGCAGTCGATTTCCGAGCGGGATCGAAGCCCGCGCGTGCACATCAACTTCACGCCGGAATTCTGAGATGCGCTGGCCCGCCCGACGGATTCTCCGCTGGCTCCTCGCGTTGCTCGCGGTCGTCTTCGCCGTACTCGCGGCAGGCATCGCCTGGCTGGTGACGACGGAAGCTGGTCTCGCGGCGACGATTGCCGCGCTCGAGTCGCAGGATGCGGTCCGCATCCGCGTGGAGGATGCGGTCGGCCGGCTGATCGGGCCGCTCAGGATCGCGGGTCTCGACATCGAGCACGCGCGCGCGACGATCCGCATCACCGGTTTCGAGGCGGATTACGAGCCGCTCGAGATTCTCGGCGGCAGAATTTCCGCCGAGGGCGTGCGCATCGCCGAAGCGAGCCTCCGCCTGCGGCCGCGGGAAGGCCCGTCGCGTCCGCCGTCCTTCATGCCGGGCTGGCTCACGGTCGTCGTCGATGAAGCGTCCGTCGGGCGGCTTCTCGTTGTCTCGCCGGGCGGCACCGAATTGCGGCTCTCGGACATCCGCGGGTCGGCGAAGCTGACCAAGACCGAAATTGAATTCGACGGCGTGCATGTCGATGCGCCGGCCTGGGCGATCGCCGGCGCGAGCGGCAGTCTCGTCGCGCGAAGCCCGCTCGCGATGAATGTGAACTCAGCATGGTCGCTCACGAGCGAACGCCGGATCGGGGGCATCGTGCACGCGGTCGGCGATCTCGATCGGCTGATCGTGGACGCTCGGGTCGCGGCGCCCGGCATCGCGCGGCTCACCGCCGACATGCGCGATCTCACCGGGGCCATGCGGTGGACTGGCAAGGCCGGGATTGCGAAGCTCGACCTCGAGCAATGGGTCGCGAACCCGCCCGTCGGTCCCTTGCGGGGCTCGCTGTCGCTGCAAGGCGATCGTTCACGCTACACCGCGACGGGCGTCGTCCGGGGTGCCGGCCTTCCGGAATCGGGCCTGCGCGTGCAGGGCGGCGCGCAATATGCCGACGGCGTCGTCTCGGTACCCGGACTGACGCTCCTGGCGGACTCCATGGCCGTTCGCGTCCAGGGCGCGCTGGCGGTCGCGGAGACGCCTGCGTACGACATGAAGGCGACGTGGTCCGGCTTCCGCTGGCCGCTTGCGGGGCGCGCGGTGCTCGTCTCCGCCCGCGGCAGCCTCGAGGCCCGCGGCTGGCGCGAATTCAGCTATCGCGTGGACGGCGAGTTCGAACCCGCCGGGGCGCCGCAGTTCGCCGGCAATGCGACGGGCCGCTTCACCACGGAACAGATCGTAGTCGAAGAATCGGCCTGGAATGTGCTCGGCGGAAGGGTCGCGCTTCACGGGTCGCTCGCACGCGACGACACGCGGGCCTGGACGGTCGGCGGCAGCGCGCGGGACATCGATCCTTCGAAATTTCGAGAGAATCTTCCCGGGCGGCTCGCATTCGACTTCTCCGGTTCCGGCGTCGGCTTCGACAAGGATTCGGACTGGTCGGGATCGATCCGGAAACTCGGCGGGCAGTTCCGCGGACAGCCGGTCAGCGGCGGAGGCGGCATCCGCCGCGATGACGAACGCACCGAATTCGAGGATATCGCGCTCGCGCTCGGCCCGGCGCGGCTCTCTCTCGATGGCAGGCTCGGCCGCGGCGCGAACCTCGATGCCCGCCTCGTCGCGGACGACCTGTCGTCGTTCCATCCGGAACTCGGCGGCGAAGTGGACGCGACGGTCCACGTCCGTGACCGAACGGTCGCAATCGCATTCACCGGCCATGATCTCGCCTGGCAATCGCACCGGGCGGTCGTTCTATCCATTGACGCGAGCATCGATCGCGACGGATTGGAGCATTCCTGGCTTCGCCTGCGTTCCAACGGACTGACCATAGCGGGATTCCCCCTGACGGATACACGGCTCGCGCTCGACGGCCTGCCGAAGGATCATGAACTCGAATTTCGTGTCGGCGCGGGCGCGGACGCGGTCATGCTCCGCGGCCAGGGTTCCTGGGTGGACGAGCGCTTCACGCTTGCGCTCGACCGCATCGATGCAAGCGGTCCCCGCGTCGTGCCCTGGCGGCTGGAATCGCCGACCCGGCTCTCGGCAAGCATGAGCGAGGCGGGACTCGATCCAACCTGTCTCGTTTACGAAACCCGCCGGTTCTGCTTCGAGGGACGCTGGCAGCGCGACGACGGCTGGTCCGCGAAGGCCGCAACCGAATCGTTTCCGCTCGAAGCGCTCGACACGCAGGTGCCGGGCAAGCCGCGCTACCGGGGCCTTCTGGTCGCCGACGCGCGGGCCTCGGGCCGAGCGGGCGAGCCCTGGACCGCCGATGTGCGCGCGGAGATCCGAAGCGCCGCGTTCCTGTACAAGTCGGCGAGCGGCGCCGATCGCACGGTCGAGCTGGGGCTTACGCGATTGACCCTTCAAAGCGACGCGGAGCGGCATCGGCTCGACCTCCGTGTCAGCGATGCCGCGGACATCGACTTCACAGTCGCGCTTGTGGCGTCGCGTATTGCGGAGAAGTCCCTGGGAGAACTGCCGGTAAACGGCACCGTCAAGGGCTCGACGCGGCTGATCGGCCTGTTGCCGCTTCTCGTCGACGCCGTCGACAATGCCGCTGGCGAAGTCGCGCTCGACTTTTCCGTCGCCGGGCGCATCGGCGCGCCCTTGCTCGAGGGCGAAGCCCGCCTGACCCAGGGCTCGCTCGATTTCTACCAGGCGAACCTGCGTCTCCGCGAACTTCGCTCGACCATTCAACTGCGCGAGAACTCGCTGACATTGAAGGCGCAAGGCAAGGCCGGCGAGGGATCCCTCGACATCGACGGGCGGCTCGGCTGGCGAAACCGGCGGCTGAACGGCGAGCTCACGCTGACGGGCGATAACCTGCTGGTCGCGGACGTGCCGGAGGCGCGCGTGCTCGCTTCGCCGGACCTGAAGTTCGCGCTCGACGGCCGGCATATGAACGTCAGCGGCAGCGTCGTGATACCGCAGGCGCGAATCGCGCCGGCCGACACGGCAGGTGCGGTGCTCGTGTCGACGGATGAACGGATCGTGCGGCCGGAGACACTGCCCGGCGCCGATGAGCCGTTCGAGGTGACGACCGACGTGCGCGTGACTCTCGGAAAAGAGGTGAGGATCAGCGCCTATGGCCTCCGCGGCACGGTCACGGGCGCCGTGCACACGCGAACTGCCCCGCGCGAGGCGTCGGTTGCGAGCGGCGAACTCGAAGTCATCGACGGCGTATATCGCGCCTATGGGCGCGAACTCGAGGTCGAGCGCGGCCGGCTTCTCTTCACGGGCGGACCGGTCACCGACCCCGGCGTGGACCTCCGCGCCACGCGCGAATTGCCGGGATACAAGGTCGGCGTGATCGCGCGGGGGCCGCTGCGCCGGCCGCAACTCACGCTCTTCTCGGAGCCGAGCCTGCCGCAGGAGCAGATCGCTTCCATGCTGATCGTCGGGCGTTCCAGCATCCAGAGCGGCATCGGGGAGTCCGACGATTCCGTCGGCATGAGCGAGCGCGGCGGCGCCATGCTCGCGGGCCAGCTCGGCAAGTATGTCGGTCTGGACGACGTCGGCCTCACGCAGGACCCCGGCGCCGACACGGAACTCGTCCTCGGCAAGTACCTGTCGCCGCGCCTGTACGTCAGCTACGGCATCTCCCTCGTCGACGAGATCAATACGCTCAAGCTTCGCTATACGATCGGAGACCGCTGGGTCATCGCCGTCGAGTCAGGGAACGAATCCGCCGGAGACATCGAGTACCGCATCGAGGACTGACGATACAATGCCGCGCAAATCCGCCATGATGAAATCGATCATCGTCGACAAGATCTCCTCCGTGACGCAGGCCTGCGGCCTGTCGCACGAGCTTCGCGTTTCGACCGACATTCCCTGCGAGGAAGGAATCGTGCTCGCGGTCGAGATCCTGACCGACAAGTCGCAGTACAACACGCTCGAGCTGACGAGCGGCCGCATGGCCAAGGTGGCGCGCGGTAACGTCGTCGTGGGCGCGCTCGGCCACCGCAAGGCGCTCTTCGGATACTCCGGCCATCTGCCGACGAAACTCGCGGCGGGCGACGTGATCCAGATGCTGAACATCGGCGGCGTGCTCGGCGTCTGCGACTCCGTGAACCCGGAGAAAGGCCGGCCATTCGACTGCCGCGTGCTCGGCACCGTGCTGCATTTCCCGTATCTCGGCGAGCGCATCGGCGTGCCCGCGCGCGTCGGCATGAGAAAGCTCGATTACGACACAGCACTCGCGACCAACGGCGTCCCCGTGGTCGCGCTCGCCGGCACCTGCATGGAAGCAGGAAAAACCGCGGCCGCCTGCGCGATGATCTCCCGCATGCGTCACCGCGGGCTCACGGTCGACGGTTTCAAGGCCACCGGCGTGTCGCTCCGCCGCGATATACTTGCCATGGAGGACTCGGGCGCCAGGCGCTCGATGATCTTCACGGATTTCGGAATCGTCACGACGACGCCGAAGACGGGCCCGGCGCTCACGCGCACGATGCTGACCGAAATGGCGGCGGGCAAACCCGACGTGATCGTGTTCGAGCTGGGCGATGGCATCCTCGGCGCCTACGGCGTCGAGGCCATTCTCGACGCGCCGGACATCCGCGAGTCGCTCACCGCGGTCGTGCTTTCCGCGAACGATCCGGTCGCCGCCTGGGGCGGCGTCAAGCTGCTGCGCGAACGATTCGGCATCGAGCCCGCGGCGGTGACGGGGCCCTCGACCGACAATTCCGTCGGCGTGGACATCATCCGCGAGCAACTCGGCGTACCCGCGTTCAATGCGATTTCCACTGGCGCCGCGCTCGGCGACTGCGTGATCGCGGCAACGGGCCTCGAAGCGGTCGCGCACTCCCGCGAGCTCGTGGAATGACAGGCCGCGTGCCGGCGGTCATCCTGGGCGGCACCGGTTACGTCGCCGGCGAGCTCCTGCGCCTCACGCTCGGCCATCCGCGGCTCGAGCTCGCGGCAATTGCCTCCGACAGCCAGCCCGGCGAACCCGTCGCGAAAGCATTTCCGCAACTTGCCGCGGTCTGCGGCGAGCTGCGCTACGTCTCAATCGAGGAGGCGGTCGAAACGGTCGCCCGCCATCCTCGGAGCGGCGTGCTCGCGGCGGCGCCGCACGGCGTTTCGCACAAGCTGATCGACGGGCTCCTGAATCGCGCGGCCGCCGCAGGCGCGAGTCCGTCGGTCGTCGACATCTCGGCAGATTTCCGTTATGCCGATCTCGCGGAATACGAACGGGTCTACAGGCACCCGCACGGAGCGCCCGCACGCGCGAAGGAATTCACCTGCGCGGTGCCCGAGCATCTCGACCGTTCCCCGACACCGCACGTCGCGCATCCCGGTTGTTTCTGCACGGCGACGCTGCTCGCTTCGGTGCCGCTGCTCTCGCTCGATCTGGCCGAGCCGCCGATCTTCGTCTCGGCGGTCACGGGCAGCACCGGCGCCGGGCGCAGTCCGATTCCCGGCACGCACCACCCCCAGCGTCACAGCGACCTCTACGCCTACAACGCCCTCACTCACCGTCACCAGGCCGAGATCTCGGCGCTCGCGCGCGCGGCCTCCGGCAAGGACGGCCGGTTTGCCTTCGTGCCGCATTCGGGGCCCTTCGCGCGCGGCATTCACGCGACGGTGCAGGCGGTCCTGAAGAAGCCGCTCGACACGCCGGCTGCGATCGAGGCGATCCGCGGCTTCTACGCCGGCCGGCCGTTCGTGCGCGTCCTCTCCGAGCCGCCACGCGTGAAAGACGTCGTCGCGAGCAACTATGCTCACCTTTCGGCGGCCGCGGACGGCCGGACGATCGTCGTGATGTCGGTCGTCGACAACCTGGTCAAGGGCGCGGCCGGCGGTGCGATGCAATGGTTGAACCGCCTGCTCGGCTTCGACGAGACGGACGGACTTTTGGCTGCAGCTCCAGGGTGGACATGATGGTGACTCATCGCATCGACCAGACCGCCGTGATCGCCGCGCTCCGCGGCGCATCGCCGTATATCCGTCTGTACAAGGGCAAGATATTCGTCATCAAGGCGGGCGGCGCCGTTTTCGGGGACCTCGCGGGAACGCGCGCATTGATCGAGCAAATCGCCATCCTGCACCATCTGGGGATCCGGGTCGTGCTCGTGCACGGCGGCGGGCCGCAACTCGACGAAATGCAGCGGTCCCTCGGCATCGAGCCGCGCATGGTGCGCGGACGCCGCGTCACCGACGATCGTTCCATCGATGCGACGACGATGGTCCTGAACGGGCTGATCAATACGCGGATCCTCGCCACCTGCCGCGAAGTTGGTGTCGACGCCGTGGGGCTCTCCGGCGTGGACGCGGGCCTCGTGCGCGCCAATCGTCGCCCGCCTGTGCACGTGGAGGGCGAGTCCGTCGACTACGGCTACGTCGGCGACATCGTGTCGATCGATACGACCGTGCTCCGCAAGCAGCTCGACGCCGGCCTCATGCCGGTCATCAGTCCGCTCTCGTCCGACGACACGGGCGTAGTGCTCAACATCAATGCGGACACCGTCGCCGCAGCCATCGGCGCCGCGCTGGGGGCCGAGAAGCTGATCCTCTGCACCGGCGCGCCGGGCATTCTCGAGCGAAAGGAAGACCCGCGCTCGCTCGTCTCGTATACGGATCTTGCGGGCCTGAAACGCCTCGAAAAATCCGGGAGCCTCGAGGACGGCATGCTGCCGAAATCCTCCGCGATCGAGGCGGCGATCCGCGGCGGCGTGCGCCGCGTCCATGTCATTTCATTCAACGTGCGCGACAGCGTCCTGGCCGAGGTGTTCACGAACGAGGGCACGGGCACGATGATCGTCGCCGACGTCAAGGCCTTGACGCCCGCAGAGCAACAATCCGAAGGAGTATCCAAGCCATGAAGAACTGGGTGGTTCCCGCCATCGCCATTGCGCTCATCGTCGCCGGCATTTTCGGCCTGAGCCGCGGCCAGTTCAGCTATACCGAGGAGACGCACGAAGCCAGCATCGCCGGACTCGAGTTGTCGGTGAAGGACAAGGAAACCGTGGACATTCCGAAGTGGCTCGCGGGCGGGGCGATTGCGGTCGGCGCGCTGATGCTGTTGTTCGGACGCAAGAAGTAGGTCCGCGGGCAGCGCGCAGTCGCCGCTCGACGGCAAATGCCCGAGCTGCGGCGGTGTCCTCGAGCGCCGTCCGAGCCGGGTTTCCAAAGGAACATTATGATGACTCTTGATGCAAGGCCGCGCGCCGTCGACGTCATCGTGTACGGGGGCCTCGCCGCGGGCGCGCTCGACATCGTCAATGCGACCGTCTTCTGGCGCCTGTACAACGGCGCCGCGCCCGCGGTCATCCTCCAGGCGATCGCTGCGGGCTTGCTGGGAAAGGACGCATTCGCCGGCGGTGCCGTCACCGCCGCACTCGGTCTCTTCCTGCATTTCTTCATCGCCTGCGGGATGGGCGCGGTCTACTGGCTCGCCTGCCTGCGCTGGCCGTCGCTGATCGCGAAGCCGGTCGCCGCCGGGATCGCATACGGCGTCCTGACCTGGCTCGCGATGAACTACCTGATCGTGCCGCTGTCGCGCGCGATGCCGCCGCCTTTCATACCTTCGTGGTTCATCGACGGCGTGCTCGCGCACGTTTTGCTGGTCGGTCTGCTGCTCGCCTTCGTCGCGCGCCGGTCCGCTCTCCGGGGGCGTTCTTTGGCATGTTGCCCATAGGGACGTATCCTTGGCCCGGCGGCCACGCAAAACCCTGGGAGTCATCGACATGAACGAGAGCACGGGCAAGCTGATTCTTCGCATTACGCTAGGATTACTCTTCCTGCTGCATGGGATCGCCAAGCTGATGCACGGCATCGACTGGCTCGATGGCGCCCTGACCGCGGCCGGTCTGCCGACATTTTTCAAGTACGGCGTTTACGTCGGCGAAGTCGTCGCGCCGCTGCTCGTCATTGCCGGCTATTACTCGCGCATCGGCGCCTGGCTGATCGCAGTCAACATGCTGTTTGCGCTCGGCCTTGTCCACGGGGCCGAACTGCTGGTCATCGACGCGCAATCCGGCGGGCTCGCGCTCGAGAAGCAGTACATGTACATGTTCTCCGCGATCGCCCTCGCCCTCATCGGGCCCGGACGCTACGCGATCAACCAGAAGTGAGATGCGTCACGGCGAACGGCATGGCTCGCGTCGCATCAACTGGCTTCGGGCCGCGGTCCTCGGGGCGAACGACGGAATCGTCTCGACGGCGAGTCTCGTAATCGGCGTGGCCGCCGCCGGCGCGGATCGCGGGGCGGTGCTGGTCGCCGGTCTCGCCGGCCTCGTGGCCGGCGCGATGTCCATGGCGGCCGGCGAATACGTTTCGGTCAGCTCGCAGGCCGACACGGAGTGCTCGGACCTCGCGCGCGAGCGAAAGGAACTCGAATCCGACGTCGACGCCGAACACCGCGAACTGGCCGCGATCTATGTCGGGCGCGGCCTCGAACCGGGGCTTGCGGCCGAGGTTGCGACCCAGCTGATGGCAAAGGACGCGCTAGGCGCGCATGCGCGCGATGAACTGGGCATATCCGAACTCCTGCGCGCGCGCCCGATCCAGGCCGCGCTTTCGTCCGGCGCCGCATTTGCCGTCGGGGCCGCCCTCCCGCTCGTGACTGTGATCGCCTCGCCGGCGGCGCGTGCCGTGCCGGCCGTGGCGGCCCTTTCGCTCGGTTTCCTCGCCGTGCTCGGCGCAATCGCAGCGCGGGTCGGCCACGCCGCCGTCCTGAAAGGCAGCCTGCGCGTGACGTTCTGGGGTGCGATTGCGATGGCGCTGACCGCGGCGATCGGCAGCGCCTTTGGAGTCATTGCCTGAGGCGATGACAGTGGCCGTGCACGCGCTCGACAACCCGGTGTGGCATTCGCTGACGACCGAGCACTCGGGGCTCGCGATTACCGCCGACGGCGCGGCAAAGTATCCGTCCGCCGTCGCTCCGTTCGCCGCAGTCGGCGACCTGCCCGGGCGCGCGGCGAATCAGCTCACGAGCCTGGTCGAGGACGACGAGTCGGTTTATCTCGTGGGTGTCGCGCCCGAGACGCCGCCCGGCTGGCAGCTCGAATCGAAGAAACCGGTCCTCCAGATGATCTGCAACGCACGCGCGCCCGACATCCCGGGCCCTCCCGTGACGACGATGACTCTGGAGCAGTCCGGGGACATGCTCGCGCTGACGGCACTCGTCTTTCCGGGCTTCTTCCGGGCCCGCACGCTCGAAATGGGCCGCTATCTCGGAATCTACGATGGCTCGCGTCTCGCGGCGATGGCCGGTGAGCGCATGCGCCTCGACGGCTATCAGGAGCTGAGCGCGGTCTGCACGCATCCGGATTACACGGGCCGCGGCTATGCGCAACGGCTTCTGGCGATCCTGTGCAACTCCGCGTTCGATCGCGGCTTCACGCCGTTTCTCCACGTGTATGCGGACAATGCCCGAGCGATCGGCGTTTACCGGAAGCTCGCCTTCGTGGAACGGACGATGATCCCGCTCTGGGCGCTGCATCAATGATCGTGATCGAGACGGGGCGGCTCGAGCTCTTCGAAATGGACGAGAACGACGCCGAATTCATCCTGAGGCTCGTCAATGAGCCCGCCTTCCTGCGATACATCGGCGACCGCGGGGTGCGCTCGATCGAGGACGCTCGCAGGTACATCGCTGACGGCCCCGTGGCCGGCTATGGACGCTACGGACACGGCCTCCTTCGCGTGGCCCGGAAGGCCGATGGCGTGCCGGTCGGCATGTGCGGCGTGCTGAAGCGCGACACGCTGCCGGATCCGGATCTCGGTTTCTCCTTCCTTCCCGAGCATTGGTCGCAGGGCTATGCCTTCGAGTCGGCGGACGCCGTCATGAAGCATGCACGCGAGGCGCTGGGTCTCGGCCGCATCCTGGCGATCACGACGATCGACAACGGGCCCTCCATCCGGCTCCTCGGCAAGGTCGGTTTTCGCTTCGACCGCATGATCACGGTTGGCGACGATCCGACGGAGCTTCGCCAGTTCGTGTCCGAGCCGTGAAACGCTGCGCCTGGCCGCGCACTCCCCTCGCGATCGAGTATCACGACCGCGAATGGGGCGTGCCCGTGCACGATGACCGCGTGCTGTTCGAATTCATCACGCTGGAAGGCGCCCAGGCGGGTCTCAGCTGGGAGACGATCCTCAACAAGCGCGATTCCTATCGAACGGCCTTCGCGAATTTCGATCCCGCAAAAGTGGCGCGGTTCTCCCCAGCGCGGCGTGCCCGCCTGATGCGTGACCCCGGAATCGTCCGCAACCGACTGAAGATCGACAGCACCGTCACGAACGCCGCCGCGTTTCTCGGGGTCCAGCGCGAGTTCGGAAGCTTCGATGCATTCCTGTGGGAATTCGTCGGCGGCGCCCCGCGGGTCAACCGCTTTCGCTCGCCCCGCCAGATTCCGGCGCGCACCGAGCTTTCGGACTCGCTCAGCAAGGAACTCAAGCGGCGCGGATTCCGGTTCGTCGGCACGACGATTTGCTACGCTTTCATGCAAGCCGTCGGCGTCGTCAATGACCACACGACGGACTGCTTCAGGCGATGAGGACGCCCGTCCTTTTCGTCGGCCACGGCAATCCGATGAATGCGGTCGAGCGCAACGAGTTCCACACCGCCTGGGCGGCGCTCGGGCGGCGCCTGCCGAAGCCGCAAGGCATCCTTTGTGTTTCCGCCCACTGGGAAACCCGCAACGCTTACGTGACCGCGACCGAAACACCGGAGACCATTCACGACTTCTATGGTTTTCCGAAGGCCCTGTTCGACGTGCGCTATCCGGCGCCAGGCGATCCGGCGCTCGCGCGTCGCGTGGCGACGCTCGTGACATCCGAGAAAGTCCGCCTCGACCCGGGCCGGGGCCTCGATCATGGCGCCTGGAGCGTGCTCATCGCCATGTACCCGGCGGCGGAGATTCCGGTCGTGCAGCTCAGCATGGATACGGCCCTGCCCGGGCGGCATCACTTCGACCTGGCGCGACAGCTTGCCCCCTTGCGGGACGAGAACGTGTTGGTCGTCGCGAGCGGCAACATCGTCCACAACCTGGCGCTTTTCAGTTTCCATGACTCGAAGCCGCAGGCCTGGGCGACGCAATGCGACGAGGAATTGCGCCGACACATTCTGGCGCGCCGGCATGACGCGCTGATCGACTATCCGGGCCGGGATGCCGAGGCCCGCCTCGCCGCGCCGACGCCTGAGCACTACTTCCCTCTCCTGTACGCTCTCGCACTGCAAGAACCCGGCGAACCGGCCGAGCTATTCAATATACGGGTCATCAGTTCGATCTCGATGACCTCGCTGCTGATCGGCGGGCCGGCACGGGGGTAAGATCCGCGGATGGGATCCTCGCCTGGCGCAAGCGGCCGCTGCCTCTGCGGCGGGGTGTCGTTCTCGATCCGGGGGCCGCTGCGCCCGACCGCCGTTGCCTGCCATTGCACGACCTGCCGCC
Source organism: Steroidobacteraceae bacterium (assembly GCA_036397615.1). Lineage (GTDB taxonomy): Bacteria > Pseudomonadota > Gammaproteobacteria > Steroidobacterales > Steroidobacteraceae > SCUD01. The sequence continues at coordinate 10,074 of DASWIQ010000010.1, read as the reverse complement.
GGTTCACGGGCGGTCTCTGGATCGGCACGTCCGCGCACCGCGATCACATCGACATCCGGCGCGGCGAGACCCTGACCTGGTATCAGTCTTCGCCCGGGGGCAGGCGCGGCTTCTGCGGCCGTTGCGGCTCGAGCCTGTTCTGGGAGGGCGACGGTGAGCCCCTGTGGTCGATCGCCGCGGGTTCGCTCGACGAGCCGACCGGCCTCAAACTTGCCGTCCACTCCTGGACCGCCGAAAGTGCGGATTACTGGAGTTTCGATCCGGGCATTCCGAGAGAGCCCGGACCATCGGGCCTGAGTGAGCCCTGAGTCACGCCGCAATAAAGGGGACATCCATGGACAAGAAATTCTTCATCGCCTGGCTCGTCATGTTCATCCTGTACATGGCCGCCGGCTTCGTCGTGCACGGCACGCTGCTCAAGGAAGACTACATGGGCCTGCCCAGTCTCTTCCGGAGCCAAGAGGAATCGATGCCGTACTTCCACCTGATGATCATCGCCCACGTGCTGATGGCGGGCGCGTTCACGTGGATCTATGCGCGCGGCGTCGAGAACAAACCCTGGCTCGGCCAGGGCCTCAGGTTCGGTCTCGCGGTCGCCCTGCTCGCGGTGGTGCCGCTCTACATGATCTATTTCGTCGTGCAACCCATGCCGGGCGAGCTCGTGATCAAGCAGATCGTTTCCGACACGATCATGAGCTTGATACTGGGCTCGGTCGTCGCTTTCCTGTATCGCGGCCAGGGACGGGCTTGACCGGCTACTCGGGAACGCCGCTCGCCGCCAAGCTTGGCATCAAGGCCGGCATGGTGATGCGCGCCGTGCATGCACCGAAGGATTACCGTGAACTCCTGGCGCCGTTGCCCGACGGCGCCAGACTCACGACGGGCGCGCGCGGCAAGGCGGACATCGTCCACCATTTCGCGAATCGAAAGTCGGAACTTGCGCCGGCACTCCGTTCGTATCGCAAGCGGCTCGGCGCGGAAATTCCGCTCTGGGTTTCCTGGCCGAAGAAATCCGCGCGGGTGCCGACCGACATCACCGAGGACACGGTCAGGGAACTCGCCCTGCCCCTTGGATTCGTCGACATCAAGGTCTGCGCCGTGTCGGATACCTGGTCCGGGCTGAAGCTCGTCGTCCGAAAGGAACTGAGGTGAGCGACGCGAGCTGGGTCGACATCGGCGCGAGCGCCGATCTCGCGGCAAAACCGGTGCAGGAAGTCCGCGTGGGCGCAAAGCGCATCGCGTTGACGTTCAGGGACGGGCAGTTCGGCGCCATTTCCGGCGTCTGCAATCATGTCGGCGGCCCGCTCGGGCGCGGGCACCTCGAAGGCGATTTCGTCGTCTGCCCCTGGCACTACTACAAGTTCCACTGGCAGACGGGCGAAGGCGAGCCCGGCTATGAGGCCGACCGGGTGCCGTCGCATGCGGTCAAGGTCGAGAACGGCCGCGTGCTCGTTTCGGAGTCGCAGCGCACGAAGCGCGGCCGGTTGCCGCACGATCCGCACCCGCTTGCGCGCGAGCCCAGGCGCGAGCCGGGTCCGATCCGGATCCTCGGCCTCTCGACGACGTCGATGACGGCGGGACAGCCGCGCTACAGCACTTCGGAAGACCTGTTGCAGCACGCGCTCGCGAATTCCCGCGAAAGCGGCGAAAGCGCTTGCGACACGCGCATGATCCGGCTGCGCGATCTGGCGTTCCGGGCCTGCGAGGGCTTTTACTCGAAATCCGCGCGCGCCTGCACCTGGCCCTGCTCGATCACGCAGATGGATTCGAAGGACCAGATGGACCAGGTCTACGAAGGCGTCGTCCACTGGGCGGACGTCATCGTCGTCGCGACGCCCATCCGCTGGGGCGGCGCCAGCAGTCTTTACTACAAGATGATCGAGCGCATGAACTGCATCCAGAACCAGGAGACGACGGCAAACCGCCATCTGCTGCGCAACAAGGTCGTCGGGCTGATCGTGACGGGCGGTCAGGACAACGTGCAGGCGGTCGTCGGCCAGGTGCTCATGTTCTTCGCCGAGCTCGGATGCCAGTTCCCCCAGTTCCCCTTCGTCGCACACTCGCGCGGCTGGAGCGCGGAGGACATGGAGAACAACGAGCAGTACGTGCGCGACTCGAAATTCCTTCACGACGGCGCCGTCGCGCTCGTGCGCCGATCCGCCGACATGGCCCGCGTCATGATCGAAAGCGAGCTCGGCCAGGGCGCGCTGGTACGCGGCGGACGCAAGGGACATCATCTGGATACCGAACGGAGGCTCCCATGACCACCATCGCCGCACTCTGGTTGCCGATCCTGATATCGGCCGTGATCGTTTTCATCGCAAGCTCGATCATCCACATGGCGCCGCTGTGGCACCGCAACGAGTGTCCGCCGGTTCCGGACCAGGACCGGTTGATGGATGCGTTGCGCCCGTTCAATCTGAAGCCCGGCGAATACATGCTGCCGCGCGCGAAGAACATGAAAGACATGAAGGCGCCGGAATTCGTCGAAAAACTCAAACGCGGCCCGGTAATGATCATGACCGTAGTGCCGAACGGCGCGATGTCGATGAACAAGGCGCTGGTTCAGTGGTTCGTCTACACGCTGATCGTCGGAGGGTTCGCCGCCTATGTCGCCGGCGCGACGCTCGATACCGGCGCCGAGTATCTGAGCGTCTTCCGGGTCGCCGGCACGACGGCGTTCATCGCGTACTCGATCGGCCTTTGGCAGCAATCGATCTGGTACAACCGCCCGTGGTCGACGACGATCAAGCTCACGCTGGACGGGCTGATCTACGCGCTCCTGACCGGCGGCACCTTCGGGTGGCTGTGGCCCGCGGGGTGACGATTACCTTCGAGGTCCGGACTCTACCGGACCACTTGCGGCTCGATTGCGCAGGCACTTACCTGCAGGAGTCGGTGCTCGCAATCTATGAGCAGGCCTTTGAGCTCGCGGCTCGCGCAGGTCGTGACGCAGTGTTAATCGACGCAAGATCGCTTACCGGCCGCGAGCCGACCCTCACGCAGCGCTATGCGCAGGCGGTCCTTGTCGCGGAACTCCAGTCCTCGCAGAAGCCACGCATACGTCTGGCAGTACTTGGGAACGAGCCGATAATCCACCCCGAGCGCTTCGGCGAGATCGTAGCGGCCAACCGCGGAGCCGTCGCACGCGTGTTCACGGACGAAAGTGCGGCGCTCGAGTGGCTTCTCGCGTCGCCAAAAACGCGCTGACCCGCGCAGGCTTCCCAATCCCGGGGGGTTGTGCGAGACTCGAAAATCCGAGGGGACATCGATGAAATGCCTGTATTACGTCGCGCCCGAGCTCGAGAGCACCTCGCGAGTCTCCGAGGATCTGCACGACGTCGGCATTGACGATTTCTACGTCCACGTGATCGCGAAAGACGAATCGGGCCTCAAGAAGCGCCACATTCATTCCGCCAACTACCTCGAGACGCTCGATTTCGTCCGCGAGGGTTTCCTCGGCGCCGCCATCGGGCTGTTCGCGGGTATCGTCGGCTGTGTCCTCCTCGACCAATTCGGCCCGTTCGCAAACATCCCGTGGTTCGTCTTCGTCGCCCTGTGCGGCGTCGCCACGCTCTTCGGAGCCTGGGAAGGCGGCCTGATCGGCGTGGAGAAGAAAAACAAGAAAATCGAGCGCTTCGACGACGATATCGAAGCCGGCAAGTACCTGATACTGATCTATGCCCGCAGGGACCAGGAATCGGTCGTCCGGCACATGATGAGCCGGCGGCATCCCGAAGCCGAGTTCGCCGGCATCGACCGGCAATTTGTCAATCCGTTTACGACAGTACGGCGGCGCCGGCAGGCAACACGCGATAGGGTGCGCGCTTAACAAGGGGACTGGACGATGGCGATTGCAGTAGTTCTGGTCCTCCTCGTCATCGGGTCCATCGTCTTCCACTTTTTGAGCCCATGGTGGTTCACGCCGATCGCGTCGAACTGGACCACCATGGACGACACCGTGATCCTCACGTTCTGGGTCACGGGCATCGTCTTCGTCGCCGTCAACCTGTTCCTGGCCTGGGTGGTGCTGCGTTACCGGCACCGCAAGGATCAGAAGGCAACTTACGATCCGGAGAACAAGAAACTCGAATGGTGGCTCACGATCGTGACCTCGATCGGCGTCGCCGCAATGCTTGCACCGGGGCTCTTCGTCTGGGGCAAGTTCGTTATCGTCCCCGACGACGCGGCGATCGTCGAAGCCGTCGGGCAGCAATGGCACTGGAGCTTCCGCTTCCCCGGCGACGACGGCGAGCTCGGTCACAGCGACGCCTCCCTGATCACGCCCGAGAATCCGTTCGGCCTCGATCCCGAGGACCCGAAAGGGCGCGACGACGTGCTGGTCGCTTCGCCGGAACTGCACCTTCCGGTCGACCAGCCAGTCAAGATCCTCCTGCGCTCGAAGGACGTGCTGCACAATTTCACGGTGACCCAGTTCAGGGTCAAGATGGATCTCGTCCCGGGCATGGTCACATACCTGTGGCTCACCCCGACCAAGCCCGGTGAGTACGAGATCCTCTGCGAAGAGCTGTGCGGCATCGGCCATTTCGCGATGCGCGGGCGCGTCGTCGTGACGCCGCGCGAGGATTTCGACACCTGGCTCGCGGCGATGCCGACATTCAGCGAAACGCAGGCGCTCGCTGCCGCGGACCCGCTCGCGGGTGCGGCGCAATACGCCGTCTGCATGGCCTGCCATGGGCCGTCCGGCGAGGGCAATCCGGCGCTGAATGCGCCACGGCTTGCCGGCCAGGAAGCCTGGTACCTCAGGCGCCAGCTTCATTCGTTCCGCAATGGCCTGCGCGGAACGCACGAGCGCGACACTTTCGGCGCGCAGATGCGCGCATTCGCGTCGATGCTTCCGGACGACACTGCGATCCGCAATCTCACGTCTTACATCGAGACGCTGCCGGGTCATGCGCCGCAGGCGACCGTGACGGGCAATGCGAAACGCGGCCGCTCGCTGTTCCTGACCTGTGCCGCCTGCCATGGCCGCGAGGGCCAGGGAATCTGGGCGCTCAATGCGCCGCGGCTCGCGGACATGTCGGACTGGTACCTGGTGCGCCAGCTCCAGAACTTCCAGCAGCGCGTTCGCGGCGCTCATCGCCAGGACTTCTATGGCTGGCAGATGGCGGTAATGGCCGATTCGCTCAAGGATGAACGATCGATCAATGACGTTGTCGCTTACATCAACACGCTCGAGCCGGAGCCGGCGCGTACGGCGAGGAAGGACTGATGGCCTACGTCGCAATTGCGGATCGCGATGCCCCGATTCACGATCCCCACACCTTCATCGAAAAGTACATCTGGAGCCAGGACCACAAGGTCATCGCGATCCAGTACTCAGTCGTCGCGATCTTCGTCGGGCTCGTCGCCCTCGTCCTGTCCGGGCTGATGCGACTGCAGCTCGGCTTCCCCGAGCAGTTCCATTTCGTCGACCCGAGCCACTACTACCAGTTCATCACCATGCACGGGATGATCATGGTGATCTATCTGCTGACCGCGCTGTTTCTCGGCGGGTTCGGCAATTACCTGATTCCGCTCATGTGCGGGGCGCGGGACATGGTGTTCCCGTACATGAACATGTTGAGCTTCTGGGTCTATCTGCTCGCCGTCCTCGTGCTGCTCGCGAGTTTCTTCGTGCCCGGCGGCCCGACCGGCGCCGGCTGGACCCTCTATCCGCCGCAGGCGGTCCTGCCCGGCACGCCCGGGGCGGGTCTCGGCATCATCCTGATGCTCGTGTCGCTCGCCACCTTCATCGTCGCGTTCACGATGGGCGGCCTCAACTACGTGACGACAGTGCTCCAGGCGCGCTGCAAGGGCATGACGATGATGCGCATGCCGCTTTCGGTCTGGGGCATCTTCATGGCGACGATCCTTGGCCTGCTGGCGTTTCCGGCGCTCCTCGTCTCGGCCGTGATGATGACGCTCGACGGCACGATCGGAACGAGCTTCTTCATGCCGGCGCTCAGCTCGATGGGCGAGAACTCGGGCCACCAGGGCGGCAGCCCGCTGCTGTTCCAGCATCTCTTCTGGTTCTTCGGGCATCCCGAGGTCTACATCGTCGCCCTGCCTGCCTTCGGCATCGTTTCGGATCTGCTGTCGACGCACGCGCGCAAGAACATCTTCGGTTACCGGATGATGGTCTGGGCGATCCTTGCGATCGGCGGGCTTTCGTTCGTCGTCTGGGCGCATCACATGTATGTCAGCGGGATGAACCCGTATTTCGGATTCTTCTTCGCGACCACGACGCTCATCATCGCCGTGCCGACGGCCATCAAGGTCTACAACTGGGTGCTCACGCTCTGGAAGGGCGACATCCACCTGACCGTGCCGATGATGTTCGCCATCGGCTTCATCTTCACCTTCATACACGGCGGCCTCACCGGGCTCTTCCTCGGTAATGTGACGGTCGATCTGCCGCTCTCCGACACCTACTTCGTGGTCGGGCACTTTCACATGGTGATGGGCGTCTCGCCGATTCTGGTCGTATTCGGCGCCATCTATCACTGGTACCCGAAAATCACGGGCCGCATGTACGACGAGAGGCTCGGCAAGCTGCACTTCTGGCTCACGTTCCTGGGCACCTACGCGATCTACCTGCCGATGCACTATCTCGGCATTCTCGGCGTGCCGCGGCGCTATTACGCACTCGGTGACACCGCGTTCCTGCCGGACTCCGTGCACACGGTCAATGCGGCGATCACGATCGCGGCGCTCGTCGTCGCCGGCTCCGTCCTGATATTCCTCTACAACATGATCGTGAGCCTCAAGAAGGGCGCGAAGGCGCCGCCGAACCCATGGAAGGCGACGACGCTCGAATGGCAGACGCCAGACACGCCGCCGAAGCACGGCAACTGGGGCCCAAGACTGCCCGTGGTCCATCGCTGGGCGTACGACTACAGCGTGCCCGGCGCCAAGGACGATTTCATCCCGCAGAATGTGCCCGTCGATCCGAAACTCGGCGGCGGGCGCGACCACGGTGTCCATCATTGAGCAACACGGCGATAGTCGTTGCGCTCCTCGTCGGCGTCGCCGCCTGGTTCGCGGTCGCGAGCCGGCTGACGGCGAAGCCCTGGGAGAATCGCGAGCAGGCTGGAGACGTCGGCGCGATCCGCACCGCTCCCGCGCGCATCGGCTTGTGGATCTTCATGGCGGTCGTGACCTCGTTGTTCGCCCTGTTCCTGTCCGCCTATTCGATGCGGATGCACCATAGCGTCGGCTGGTGCCATCTGACGATCCCGGGCATCCTCTGGGTCAACTCGCTCGTGCTGCTCGCCGCGAGCGTCGCGATGCAGCTCGCGGCGAGCGCCGCCAGACGCGGCAGGCGCCTGTTCGCGCAATGGGCGCTGATCGCCGGCGGCGTGCTGACGATCGCTTTTCTCGCCGGGCAGATGCTCGCCTGGCAGGCGGTCGGTCCGTCACTCTATTTCATTCAGGGAAGCCCGGCGATCGCGTTTTTCTACGTGCTGACGATCGCGCACGGGCTGCACCTGATCGGCGGCCTGTGCGTTCTCGGCCGCGCGTCGCTCCGGTTCGCGGGCGGCGCGGAACTGATCGACCTGCGCCAGAGCCTCGCGCTCTGCGCGATCTACTGGCATTTCCTGCTGCTCGTCTGGCTCGCCGTGTTCGGCGTGCTGCTGTTCCTGTGAGAGGAAGTCCTGCCAATGGCCCATGACGCCCAAGCCGCTGCCCTAGGCCCGCTCCAGCAGGTCGCCGGCGACTTCTCCGCCGACAAGCAGGCGTTCACGGTGCCGTGGGGCAAGGCGATGATGTGGATCTTCCTGCTCTCCGACACCTTCATCTTCAGTTGCTTCCTGACGTCATACATGAATGTCCGGATGTCCACGATGGACACCTGGCCGAATCCGAGCCAGGTCTTCGCCCTTCATTTGTTCGGCCAGGACATCCCGCTGATCCTGATCGCGATCATGACCTTCGTGCTGATCACGTCGAGCGGGACCATGGCGCTCGCCGTGAACTACGGTTACCGCCGCGACAAGCGCAGGACCATGTGGCTCCTGGTCGCGACCGCCGTGCTCGGCGCGACCTTCGTCAGCATGCAGGCCTTCGAATGGACGAAGCTGATCATGGAAGGCGTGCGGCCCTGGGGAAATCCCTGGGGAGCGCCGCAGTTCGGGTCCTCGTTCTTCATGATCACGGGCTTCCACGGATGTCACGTGACTGCGGGCGTCATCTACCTGCTGATCACGGCGAAGCGCGTCGCATCCGGCTTCTACGACAAAAAGGGCACTTACGAGACGGTCGAGGTCGCGGGCCTGTACTGGCACTTCGTCGACCTCGTCTGGGTATTCATCTTCGCGTTCTTCTACCTGTGGTGAGGCAGCATGTCTGAAGCGAAAGAAGGCCAGCAACACCCGCTCACGGTCTATCTGTGGATCTGGCTCCTGCTGTTCGTGCTCAGCACGTTTTCCTATCTCGTGGATTACTTCCACCTCCAGGGCTACCTGCGGTGGTCGCTGATCATCACCTTCATGCTGCTGAAAGCCGGATTCATCGTCGCGATCTTCATGCACATGGCCTGGGAGCGGCTCGCGCTCAAGCTCGCGATACTCGTGCCGCCGCTCTGCCTTCTGATCCTGATCAGCTTCATGGCGGTCGAGGGCGGTTACACCTTCCTGACCAGGGGGACGGCATTCCTGCGCTGATCCGTGAAGCCGACTTCGTGCAGAGCGTCGCGGACGCACTGCAGTTCATCTCTTACTACCATCCCGCCGATTACATCGCGCACCTGGCGCGCGCCCATGAACGCGAGCAATCGCCCGTGGCAAAGGACGCGATCGCGCAGATCCTGACCAATTCGCGCATGTGCGCGGAAGGCCGCCGTCCGATCTGCCAGGACACCGGCATCGTCAACGTATTCGTGAAGGCCGGCCTGGGCGTGCGCTGGGATACGACGCAGAGTCTCCAGGAAATGGTGGATGAGGGCGTGCGCCGCGGCTACGCGGATCCGGACAACCGCCTGCGGCCCTCGATCGTCGCGGATCCGCTGTTCGCGCGGAAAAATACCGGCGATAACACGCCGGCGGTCGTGCACACCGAGCTCGTCGCCGGAAACACAGTAGAAGTCACGGTCGCAGCCAAAGGCGGCGGCTCCGAGAACAAGGCGATGTTCACGATGCTGAATCCTTCGGATTCGATCGTGGACTGGGTGCTCGAGACCGTACCGGAGATGGGCGCCGGTTGGTGCCCGCCCGGAATGCTCGGCATCGGCGTCGGCGGCACGGCCGACAAGGCCATGGTGCTCGCCAAGGAATCGCTGATGGATCCGATCGACATGCACGAGCTGCTAGAGCGCGGTCCGTCGAACAAGCTCGAAGAGCTTCGCATCGAGCTCTACGAAAAGGTCAATGCGCTCGGCATCGGCGCGCAGGGTCTGGGCGGACTCACGACGGTGCTCGACGTGAAGATCCTGACGTTTCCGACCCATGCGGCATCGAAGCCTGTCGCGATGATTCCGAACTGCGCGGCGACGCGGCATGCGCATTTCGTGCTGGACGGCAGCGGCCCGGTCGCGCTCGATCCGCCGTCGCTCGACCTCTGGCCCGACGTGCACTGGTCGCCATCCGCGGAATCCCGGCGTGTGGATCTCGACCGGTTGACGCGCGAGGAAGTCGCCGGATGGAAACCGGGGCAGACGCTGCTTCTTTCCGGACGGATGCTCACGGGCCGCGACGCCGCGCATAAGCGGCTGGCGGAGCTGTTGACCTCAGGCAAGGGTCTGCCGCCCGGCGTGGACCTGAATGGTCGCGTCATTTACTACGTCGGCCCGGTCGATGCCGTGCGCGACGAAGCGGTCGGACCCGCGGGGCCGACGACCGCGACCCGCATGGACAAGTTCACGGATCTCCTGCTCGAGAAGACCGGGCTATTCGCCATGATCGGCAAGGCGGAGCGCGGACGCGTCGCGATCGAGGCGATCCGCAGGCACAATGCCGCGTATCTGATCGCGATCGGCGGCGCCGCATATCTCGTGTCGAAGGCGATCCGCAAGGCCCGGGTCATCGCCTTCGAAGATCTCGGAATGGAGGCGATCTACGAGTTCGAAGTGAAGGA
>DASWIQ010000009.1:0-4381 GCA_036397615.1 Steroidobacteraceae bacterium | reverse complement strand
TCGGCCAGCAGGGTCTTGCCGCAGCCGGTCGGCCCGATCAGCAGGATGTTGCTCTTGGAAAGCTCGACCTCGTCGCGGTCATTGCGGTGGCGCTTGTCGCCCGGTTTCGCTTGCAGGCGCTTGTAATGGTTGTAGACGGCGACCGCAAGGATCTTCTTCGCGCGGTCCTGGCCGATCACGTATTCGTCGAGGACCTTCCGGATCTCATGCGGCTTCGGCAGTCGGTCGCGGGACCGTTCCTGCTTTTCCTCGAGCTCCTCGCGGATGATGTCGTTGCAGAGTTCGACGCATTCGTCGCAGACGAACACGGATGGTCCGGCGATCAGCTTGCGGACCTCGTGCTGGCTCTTGCCGCAAAAAGAGCAATAGAGCAGCTTGCCGTCTTCGTGCTTGCCCCGCGTGTCATCGACCATGCCGTGGCCCTCGTTCGCCGGGAGGCCGGCTGCCGTCTTATAGCATGCCGGTTTCGGGCGGTAAAATCCTTTTCAGCTCAACCAGTTGCCCCTGCTATCTGGAGCGAAGTCTCACTCAGTCCTTTCCAAGTTGCGGCAACTGGCCACGCTTTTCGAGGACCCCGTCCACAATTCCATAGTCCCGCGCCTGCTCCCCGCTCATGAAATTGTCGCGATCCAGGTCCCTGCCGATCTTCTCGAGCGGCTGGCCGGTATGGTGCGCAAGGATCAGGTTGAGGCGGCTGCGCGCATCGAGGATCTCGCGGGCGTGAATCTCGACGTCCGTCGCCTGGCCGTGGAAGCCGCCGAGCGGCTGGTGGACCATGATGCGCGAATGCGGCAGCGCAAAACGCTTGCCCTTGGCGCCGGCGGCGAGGAGCACGGCGCCCATGCTGGCCGCCTGCCCGACGCAGATCGTGCTGATGTCGGGCTTGATGAACTGCATCGTGTCGTAGATCGCGAGTCCCGCGGTCACCGCGCCGCCGGGCGAATTCACGTAGAGGTGAATGTCCTTGTCGGGGTTCTCGGACTCGAGGAAGAGCAGCTGGGCGACGATCAGGTTCGCCATCTGGTCCTCGACTTCGCCGACGATGAACACGACGCGCTCTTTCAGGAGCCGCGAATAGATGTCGTAGGCACGTTCCCCGCGCGCAGTCTGTTCGACCACCATGGGGACGAGATTCAGAGCCTTGGTTTCGATGCTACCGCCCACGTCTGCCACCCTTATCCTTCGGACGTCGGGTCGACCCCGAAGTTCATGATGTCCTTGAAACTGCCCGGCTGGTCCGTGACCTCGGCCTGGCCGATCACCCAGGCGACCGCCTGGTCTTCGAGCACCGACATCTGCAACTGGCGTGTCGCCGCCTCATTCTGCAGATACTGGCGGCGCGCCTCGTCCGGGTCCGAGAAGGTCGACACGATTTCGTCGAGCCGCGCCTGAACCTGCGCCGCGTTCGGCTGGATGCCGGCATGGCGGATCACTTCATTGAGTATCAGGCCGAGCGCCACGCGGCGCCGCGCCGCCTGCGCGAACGAATCCCGCGGCGGCAGCTGCCGGGCGTCACGGGTCGCGGCGCGTCGGAGGAACTCCATCTGCATGTCGCGAATTTCGGCCTCGACGAGCGCATTCGGAACGGCGATCGGATTGGCAGCGAGCAGCTGATCCATCACCTGCGCCTTGAGGCGCGCCTGCACGGCCTGCGCGAGTTCGCGTTCCATGTTCTCGCGCACCTCGGCGCGGAGCGCCTCGATGCCGCCTTCGTTGACGCCGAACGCCACGCAAAAGGCGGCGTCGACCTCCGGCAGGTGGCTCTCCTCCACTTTGCGCAGGATGGCCTGAAACCGGGCGGTCTTCCCGGCGAGCGCCTTCGCCTGGTAATCGTCCGGAAAGCGCAGGTCGAATTCGCGCTTCTCGCCGGCGGCGGCGCCGCGGACACCCTGCTCGAAGTCCGGCAGGAGTCGTCCGGATCCGAGCACGATGACGAGGTTCTCGCTCTTGCCGCCGTCGAATGGCTCGCCGCCGATGCGGCCCTCGAAATCGATCGTGATGCGGTCGCCGTCCCGGCAGCCGCGCTCGACTTCGGTCCAGTTCGGGCGCTGCCGGCGCAGGCTTTCGATCATCGCCTCGAGGTCGCCGTCCGTCACGGCCGCGGTCGGCCGCGTCAGGCGGATCGAGCCGACGCTCTTCAATTCGATCTGCGGATAGACCTCGAAGGTGGCGGTGTAGCGCAGGTCGTCCGGCTGTTCCGATTTCTGCGGCTCGATGCGTGGGCCGCCGGCCGGCTGCAGCTTCTCCTGGCGCAGCGCTTCGGCAAGCGTCTCGCGGATGAGATCGGACACGACCTCGTCGCGGACCTGGGGACCATAGTGCTTGCGCACGACGTGGATCGGCGCCTTGCCCGGTCGAAATCCCTTGATGCGCGCCGTGCGGCTGACCTTGAGCAGGCGCGCGTCCACCTGCTGGCGCACGCGGGTCGCCGGCACCGACACCTGCAGGCGGCGTTCGAGGTCCGATAGCGTCTCCACCGAAACCATCATCGATCGATCAACCTCGTGGTGCGAAAGGAGAGACTCGAACTCTCACGGGTTGCCCCACCGGAACCTAAATCCGGCGCGTCTGCCAATTCCGCCACTTTCGCATCTGGAACCGGCCCTGAAACGCGGCATCCGCCTCGTTTACAGCCGATAAGTATAGCGTATGGCGCTCAGGGTCCCGGTGGCCGCCGGCGACGGACCCAGCGTGTGCGCAGGAATGCAATGAGGCTCGGCAGCAGGAAGGCGGCGAGCACGGCGACGCTTGCGCCGGCACGTCCGGTCACCACGCCCGAATAGGTCGCGAGATAGAAGAAGACGATCGTCACCGCCGCCGCGAGGATGGCGCCGATCTTGAGCGCCGCAAGGGCGGACTCGAGCGGCGTCGGATCGTCGTCGGCCGTCGGTCCGCCCGGCCAGTGATAGGTGGGCTCTGGAATGGGTCGGCGCGGCTCGGACATCGTGGGCTCCGCCCCGCCCCGCAGGCATGCCTGCGGGGCCCGGGAGTTGGTGGGCCATGTAGGACTCGAACCTACAACCTACGGATTAAGAGTCCGGAGCTCTACCAATTGAGCTAATGGCCCGTGTGTGGGGCGAGCGACGGGATTCGAACCCGCGACGGCCGGAATCACAATCCGGGGCTCTACCAGCTGAGCTACGCCCGCCATCGTGCTCCGCAAAATTATAACTGAACGCGGTTCCGGGTTTCTGGCGGGAAGTTGCACCGGTGCGCCATTGGTGCGCCCGGAGGGACTCGAACCCCCGACCGGCGGATTAGAAATCCGCTGCTCTATCCAGCTGAGCTACGGGCGCGCGGTGGGCCTGGCGCGAAACGCGCCCGAGTGTATTACAGCCCCGCCGCACGCGCAGCGAATCAGGCCTCTGACCGTTCTTCCCCGGAATTTGCGCGAAAACGCGAATCGCGGGCGTGCGCGTCGTTCGGAGCGGTCGGCAGGGTGATGCCTTTGCTCCTGGCGAGTGCCGCCAGCTTCTTGTTGGACGCGCCATGATCCTCGACCATCATCGCGCCGAATTTCCTGAGCAGCGACCGGCAAGCGCGCTGCTCAACGAAAAACATTGCCGGATGGAAATTGGTCGGGGCAGAGGGATTTGAACCCCCGACCCTCTGCTCCCAAAGCAGATGCGCTACCAGACTGCGCCATGCCCCGCCGGGCCGGAATCGTACGAAGGCACCACCCGCCCGTCAATTTGTGATGCCGGCGACCGTCCGCGGCCGGCCCGTTAACCAGGGCAAAGTGTTCTTTTTCAACCACAGTGGCATTCCGGTTGTCGATAGGTGTAGATTTCACGGAGCACAATCGCCAAGCGATTGTCGTTTTTACGCAAACGAGGGGGTCGATCGTGAAAACCAACATGTCCTTGGCGCGCGCCATCCGGATCGCGATCGGCGGTACAGCGGGACTGACCGCCGTATTGGCTACTCCGATCGCCCAATCGCAGGAAGCGCTCGACGAAGTCATCATCACCGGATCGAGAATCCGCCAGAGCCCGCTCGAACAGCGCCTGCCGGTGCTCAGCGTGGGTGCCGAGGACTATCAGGCGAGCGGCGCGACGTCGCTCGCGGACTTCATCCAGAAGCTGCCGATTTCCGGTTCCGCGATCAACCGCACCAACAATTCGTCCGGCAACCTGGGCTATCCGCCGGACGGCGGCGGCATCGGAGCGGGCGCCGCGGAAATGGATCTTCGCTACCTGGCGTCGAAGCGCGTGCTCGTGCTCGTCGACGGCCGGCGATGGATCAAGGGATCGTCAGGCTCCGGCGTCTCCGGCGCGGTGGACTTGAACTCGATTCCGGCCAATGCCGTGAAGTCGATCGAAATCCTCCAGGACGGCGCCTCGGCGATCTACGGCTCCGACGCGATCGGCGGCGTTCTCAA
>DASWIQ010000008.1:0-12545 GCA_036397615.1 Steroidobacteraceae bacterium | reverse complement strand
AGCGGGTCCACCGATGACGACTGTTGCCGCAACGGCGGCAAGAACGACGAGCACTGAGCGCATGATCTCTGACTCCCCTTGTTCTCTGTTTCGTCCGTCGCGCCTGCATCCTGCAGGGCGAGCCTTCGGGGGAATCCGGGAAACGGCGGAAAACAACGCAAAACAATGCGTCCGCACCCGCTGAAAAGTGCTGCTTACGGCAATAATCGTTGTGCTTTTACCGTCGTCGAAAATCCCCACCTGCTGTTTACAAGAGAACCCTGTCGAATACAACCGGCAATCGACGGCATTAAGTTCAATTGCCATTTGAGTTTGCAGCGTGAATCAGAGGCAGCCGATCTGTCATCTACCTGACAGAACTGTGGCGGCAGATCGATATCGTGCAGACACATGGACGCCGTGCAGGGGTTTCGTCTGGAGAGCCTCGAGATCGATCCTCTCGAAGGCCTGGTCTCGGGCCCCGGCGGACGCGAGAAACTCGACCCCAAAGTCATGGCCGTGCTCGTGCTGATGACGCGCCATACAGGGCACATCGTTTCGCGGGATGAACTGCTTGCGCGGCTGTGGCCGAACCGGGTCGTGACCGACGATGCAGTGACCCGCTGTTTCTACGTCCTGCGCAGACAGCTCAGTCAGGCGGGCGGCGACTTGCGATACCGGGCGATGTTCGAAACCCTGCCGAAGCGCGGTTACCGGTTCAACGGCGAGATCGAGCAGCTGGAGCTGCGACCTGTCGCCATCTCGCGGAAAGCAGGTCGTCGCCACCCTTTGGCGATTGCGGCTGCAATCAGCCTCGCGGTCGCCCTCTTCGTTTTCGTCGGCGTGAACGCCGCTTAGAGCGGATTCGACGCGAAAGCGAGATCGGCGACGGGTTTGCCGCCGATCAGGTGCTCCTGGATGATCCGCTCGATGTTCTCCGGCGTCGCGTGCCGATACCAGGTGCCCTCGGGATAGACGAGCATGATCGGCCCTTCGCGGCAGATGCGGAGGCAATCTGCGCGCGTCCGCAGGACGCCCCCCTCCACGTCGGCGAGCCCGACCTCGCGCAATCGCCGCTTCAGGTACTTCCAGGACTCCTCGCCGACTTCTTTCGGCGCGCAATCGCCGTGGGTGCAGAAGAAGACGTGTCGCCGCGCGCCGCCGAGCGCGATCTTCGCGATCGCCGCTTCAATCGTCGGTAACTGCGGGTCTTCGCCCGACTCGCTCAAAGTGCCGCCTCATCCATCTCGCTCGTGCGGATCCGCACGACGCGTTCGATCGTCGTCACGAAAATCTTTCCGTCTCCGACCTTGCCGGTCTTCGCCGCGCCGATGATCGCCTCGGTCACCTGCTCCACGAGATCGTCCCGCACGGCGACCTCGACCCGCGTCTTCGGCACGAAGTCGACGACGTACTCGGCGCCGCGATAGAGCTCGGTGTGGCCGCGCTGGCGGCCGAAGCCCTTGACCTCCGTGACCGTCATGCCCGAGATGCCGATCTCGGAGAGTGCCGCGCGCACGTCGTCGAGCTTGAACGGCTTGATGATGGCGGTAACGAGTTTCATTGACGCTCCTGCGGTTTGCGGTTCACACGCGGCTCCGGATGCAGATTCTACGGATTTGCCTCACATAAGTGGCGGGTCGCGGTGCGACCGAGTGGCTAGCTTGACGGCACCCGGCCGGATGCCGGCTGCATCGGAGACATGGCAATGGAACTGCCCGTCGCGGGGCGCCGACTCGGCGCCATTTTCGGACTATTCCTTCTGATGACCGCCCTGATGGCAGAGGCCGGCGTCGGTCGGTCGCCGGGCTTCGGCTCGGTTTCGCAGGAGGGCGAAGCGGAATACACGATCCCGATTGTGCTGCCCGCGGGCACGAATGGCATGACGCCGGCGCTCTCTTTCGAGTACCGCCACCACGCGCAGGGCGGTCTCCTCGGTATTGGCTGGTCGCTCGGTGGCTTGTCGCAGATCTCGCGCTGCGCTCGCACGATCGCGCAGGACGGCGTCGCCGCGCCACCGGGCATGACGACCGCCGATCGGTTCTGCCTCGATGGCCAGCGCCTCGTCATCTCGAATCACGTCGTCTATGAGACGCCGGGCGCCGAGTACCGCACCGAGATCGAGTCCTTCGCGCGGATCCGCTCGTTCCCCGGTGCGACCAATGGTCCTAATTATTTCGTCGTCGAGGCCGCCGACGGCCGCATTTACGAGTATGGCGCAACGCCGGATTCGCGTATCGACGGACAAACGGGCACGACCACGGCCGGCGCCCGCACGTGGGCGCTCAATCGCATACGCGATCGCGCCGGCAATGTCATCGACTATCGCTATGTTGAAGACAGGCTGGGCGGCGGCTTCCGGATTGCGAGCATTCTCTACAATTCGAATCCGTCGGCCGGTGTCGCCGCCTCGCACCAGGTTGCGTTCAACTACGAAAACCGGCCGAGCAACGAAGTCGACACCGGATACGTTGCGGGCACTCCGGTACGCCAGGTCCTGCGGCTCTATCGCGTCGACGTGCTCTACAAGGGAGCAATACTCCGTCGCCATGAATTGAATTATGAGCCCGCGCTGTCCGCCGGAGGACGCAGCCGCCTGATCTCAGTCAGGGAATGCGGCGCCGGCGGGCTCGATTGCTTCGCGCCTACGACATTCAAGTGGCAGGACGGCGCGCCCGGGTTTGCGGCTGCAACGGCATTCACGATGACGGTTCCGGGCCCGACCCCGATTCCGCAGGACCGACTCTGGAATTCGGCCGACATCAATGGCGACGGTCGCGCGGACTACATCTGGGCAGGCGGGACCGCGATGTCGGCGACGACGATCCGCTATCGCCTCGGTCTCGCAGGCGGCGCTTTCGGCCCTGAAATCAATACCGGAATCGCCTGCCCGCTGGGAATCGGCGTGCCATTCGACGGCAATGGCGACGGCCGCGCCGACCTTCTGACAGTCGCGTCGAATCTGGCCTGGACGATCGTGCGCGGAAATGCCGGCGGCCTCGGCGCTCCGGCGACGACCGGAATTTTTATTCCGCAGGGACTGCTGGACTTTCGCGGCGTCGATCTCAACGGCGACGGGCTGGGAGACATCGCCTGGTCCGAAGTCTCGAACCCGCAGGTGAATAGTCTGCTGGTACGCGCGCGCTACGCCTTGCCGGCGGGCGGATTCTCGGCCCCGACCACGCTGTATTCCCAGTGGGATGCGGTCGCCTACGAGGGCGCGGAAGGCGGGCAATTCATAGGGCGGCCCGGTCGCCGCATCGATCTCGACGGCGACGGGGCCGAAGAACTCCTGATGAGCGAAAACTTTTCGGTCGCGCGCATTTCCGATGCCGGCTCCGGAACGGAACGATTTGACGGCACGCTTTCCGGGGGCATCGCATTTGATTTCAACGATGACGACTGCGCCGACTTTGCCTACAAGCATTGGAGCGGCAACTTGCGCGTTCGCGTCAGCGGCTGCGGTCTCAATGGGTCTACGTCAGAGCTGCTGGGACCTGCCTGGACGGGTCCGGCGGAACTCCAGGCACAGGACTGGAACGGCGATGGACGCGACGATCTCCTTATGCGCGGTCCGAGCAACTGGCAGATCGCTCTCTCGAGGGGAGACTCGCTCGCGCCGATCGTGGATACCGGGGTGCCTCACGACGGAGGCGCGACGATCGCCGGCGCTGATGCCAATGGTGACTCACTCCCGGACCTCGTCACGCGCGCGTCAGGCCAGGTGCGGCTGCGCCTGAAAAGCGGGCTCAAGCCGGATCTCATGCTTGCCGCAACCGATGGGTTCGGCGTGACCGCAGAGTTCGAGTACAGGCCGCTGACCGACGCATCGATTCATCAGCGAGGCAGCGCGGCCGTGTATCCGGAGCAGGATTTGCAGCCGGCTGCGCAGGTGGTTTCGTTGCTCACGACGACGGACGGCAGCGGCCACGGCCGGAAGGCTTCGACCGGCTTTCGCTATGAGGGATTACGCCGGCACCTGCTCGGTCGCGGCTCGCTCGGTTTCAGGAAACAGATCCGCACCGAACTCACGCCGGTGCAAAGGCTCAGCACCGAGGTCACGCTGCGGCAGGATTTTCCTTACACGCGTCTGCCCGAATCGATCGTCGTTCGCCAGCCATCCGGAAAGACCGTTTCAGTCACGGGCTACCAATGGGCGAAGCTCGACATCGGCACACTGATGAGCGCCCGCCGTTTTCCCTATCCTTCGACCGTCACGTCACGCCGTTACGAGGCCGGCGGCCCGCTCGATGGCAGCGAAATCGCCCGGGTCGTGCGAAGCGTCGCCGCTATCGATGCGACGTCCGGTCTCGTCACGGACGAGACGACGACGATGACCGAGGTCACAGGCGGCGCCAATCCGGGTTCCTCCGCCAGTTTGCGGAGCCTGCGCACAAACTTGCTGAACGACACGGCCAACTGGTGTCTCGGGCGGCCGCAGTCCGTTCAGCTGATGGCAAGTCACACCCTGGTCGGCGGCGCCGCGATCATCCGCGACGCCAGTCAGACCTGGGACGGCGTGAAGTGCCGGCCTACGCAAACGATCGTCGAGCCCGGGGACAGCCAGTGGCAGGTCACGCGTGACCTGAAGTACGACGTCTTCGGCAATCTCGCAAGCGAGAAGGTCACGGGCGCGGCCATGGCCGCGCGCAGCCTGGCACTCAACTGGGGTCCGCGCGGGCAATTGCCGATCCGGATCAGCAATCCGCTTGCACAACTGACACGCATGACCTGGGATGAGGCCAGCGGATTGCCGTCGACGATGACCGATCCGAACGGGATGGTCTTGAGATGGAACTACGACACCTTCGGCCGTCTGGCGCAGGAAATCCAGCCCGATGGCACGAGCACGCTGTGGACGCGCGAGTCCTGCAAGTCCGGGTGCGATGCGCGCGCGAAATACCGGCTGGTGCAGGAAGATCGCGACAGCGCCGGCACCGTCCGCGTCGTGACGCGTCTCGAGATCGACCAGAACGAGCGCGGATTCCGGCTGAGATCGCAGCGACCCGGCGGCGGCACTTCCATCTCGACCGTCGATACGGATGACCGCGGGCTGATTTCGCGACAGTACCTGCCGTACTGGGAAGGCGACTCGCCCCCGGGCTACTGGCAGCGGAGCGTCGATATGCTCGGCCGGCAGACGGCGGCGCAACTGTTTGCGGGTGGAAATGTCGTCGAGAGTTCGACGTCGATCCAGTACGACGGCCATGCGGCGACCGAGACGGATTCCCTCGGTCATGTCACGACTGGCACCCGGACCGCCTGGGGAAGACTGTCAGATGTCGTCGACGCCGAGAGCGGCCGCACACGGTACGAATACGACGCCTTCGGCAGGCTGCTCCGCGTTCGAGACGCGCAGAACAATACGGTCGCGACGATGGCTTACAACCCGCGCGGCATGAGGCTGACGCACGGTGACATCGACATGGGGACCTGGACTTGGACACGCAATGCGCTCGGCGAAACGACGGCATTGCGCGATGCGAAAGGACAAGTCATCCGCTTCGAATACGATCCGCTCGGCCGAGTCACGAAGCGCACCGCGCCCGACGGTACTTCGACCTGGACCTGGGGCAAGACCGCGGCGAGCCGGGACATCGGACGGCTGGCGAGCATCGCAGGCCCCGGCTACGCCGAGAACTTCGGCTATGACAGCATCGGCCGGCCCACGACCCGCACGATCGTTACGGACGCGAGCTATCGATACGACTACACGTACAATCCGCTCGGCCTGCTCGACTCGATTACCTATCCCGCGGCCGGTGCGGGAAGTCCCTTCAAGATCCGCCATGATTACGACGCAGGCCGTGTGTCGCGAATCCGGAACGGCAATTCGCCGGGCGAATCCTACTGGATGCTCAATGCTGAAGATGCGGCCGGGAATCTGCTCGATGAATCGCTCGGCTCCGCGATCCGCGTCGTCAGCGGATTCACGCCGGTTGATGGCATGCTCGAGTATCGCCAGAGCGTCGTCGGCGGCGCGACGATCCAGAATCTCGCCTACGACTGGGACGCGAACGGAAATCTCACGCGGCGCGCGGACCTGAATCGGAATCTCGTCGAGGAATTCCGCTACGACGCCCTCGATCGCCTGGATCAATCCCGCAGGAACGGCGCCGTCAACCTAGAACTCGATTACGACGCGATCGGCAACATCCGGCGCAAGTCCGATGTCTGTCCGGCGACGACTGCCTGTTACACCTATCACGCGACACGAAAACACGCCGTCATCTCAGCCGGCGGTCAGAGCTACGCCTATGACGCCAACGGCAACATGACGAGCCGGGGTGGAGGAGCGATCGCCTGGACCAGCGACAACTTGCCTTTGTCCATTGCACAGTCAAACGGCAACAGCAGCCAGTTCCGCTACGGGCCGGACGGCAATCGCTGGAAGCAGGTCGCAAAGCACGGCTCGG
Source organism: Steroidobacteraceae bacterium (assembly GCA_036397615.1). GTDB lineage: Bacteria > Pseudomonadota > Gammaproteobacteria > Steroidobacterales > Steroidobacteraceae > SCUD01. Next base: position 6,150 of record DASWIQ010000008.1, on the reverse strand, counting down.
CGACCGAGACGACGATCCATGCGGGCGAGCTCCTTGAAAAGGTGACCCGCTCGGGCGCCACGACCTGGCGCCATTACGTGCCGACGCCGTCCGGCTTGGCCGCTATCCACCTCCGTAGTACGGACGGATCACCGTCGACCATTCGGTATCTCGCGCAGGACCATCTTGGCAGCACGGACCAGATTCTCGATTCCGCCGGCAAACCGGTCGTCGCCGAAAGCTTCGCTGCCTATGGCCGGCGCCGAGGCATTAGCTGGACCGGGGCACCAAGCGCTGCGGAGCTGGCAAAGATAGCCGCGAACACGCGTGATGGATTCACGGGTCACGAGCATCTCGACAACCTTGATCTCATTCATATGAACGGGCGCGTATATGACCCGCAGCTCGCGCGATTCATCAGCGCGGACCCATACGTGACGCTGCCGTACGACGGGCAGGGTCTCAATCGCTACGCATACGTCTTGAACAATCCGTTGTCGTTCACCGACCCGAGCGGATTCGATCCCCCGCCCTGCATGGAATCGTCGTCCGGCCATTGCGCGCAAGTGACCGTCGTCGGCGTCAAATGGGCCGACTGGATGCGCTATATCGGAGGAGGTTCTGCCCAGATCGCGAGTGCGAGGGAACGCGATCCCTGTGGGCAGGACAGCGATGCGCTCACCTGTGCCATGCAGTCCGGCCGTTTTGTATCGCCGTCGAGCATCGTCCTGACGGTTGGGACGCACACCGATTCGACGCTTTCGCGGAGCCGCGCCCTGGACGGCGTGCAGGGATTCGCCGCGCACCTGGGCAACTTGATGATCAGCTCGTCGCCGGTCGCGATGCTCTTCGATGCCGACCCGGATTTCCAGTATTTCGACGAACCCGACAGCGACGCGGGACGCGCCGGTTCCCAGTATGGAAACGTCGGATATTTGGTGGGCGGAGCTGCGGGGATCATCCGCAAGGGTGGGTCGCAAATCGCATCTGGTGCGTCGAGCCAGATTGCGCGGTCATTTCAGAGTAATCCGAAGTATCCCGGTGTCGATCGCTTCAAGGACATCACACTCAAGAAAGGAACAATAATCTACAGCGGATTCCCTGGACAAACAGCGTTCTATACGACGGCGAGCGCTTTGCGGCGGTCCGGCAATAGTGCCGAAATATTGTTTCGGGGTCTTCAACTACGGAAGCACGAGCGGCTCGGATTTCGCACGCGGGTCGCGGCATACGAAGTCATGGCCGACACACCTGCCGCATTAGGGCTAGCTATAGCAAATGTTGACCACGGCGCTGGCTGGCTCCCACAGGTCGTAGTACCGTCGTTCCAGAGCAGTCTTCGCTTCCTGGAAGACATACCAATTGGGCCATGAAGTGAAGATCAGCGTATTCAACGGTTCAATCTCATTTGAAGCCGGCACGATCCAGCGGACGCAGGATCGAATGAATTTTCTCGGTACGAAGCTCGGCAGAGACGCGAAGGAAGAACTTGTCAATGAGGATTGGCGTCACTACAGGATCGAGCCGGAATCCGGCATCGTTGGCACGATCTTTTTCAAGGGCGAACGGCTGGACCGGGTATTTCTGCTGATGGAGATTCCTAGCGATAAAGGAAAGGAGTGGACCGAGCAATTAGAGCTCGAAAGGAAGGCAAAACACGACTCGTGGCTTCGCTCCGAACTTGGCCGACCGCCTTATGATTACGCATGGGGAAACGTGACTTCCGACTATGATCCACGTGGCTGCGTCAGTGAGATAATCGTGACCTATGCCGAATGACACGAAGCGCACCGTCACCCACGACGGTGACATCGTCAAAATCGACGGCAAGCCGGTGCGGATGAAATACATGGTGCGCGACGCCTTCTGGGCGGACGGCCGCGCCGTCGTGCTGCTGGATCCCGATGCCTATCTCGACGATGTCGCCTACGGCAAGGCGAGGCGCCGCAGCCGCGATCCTGTGCACAATCTGCGCGCGTATTCGCCCTCGGGTGAACTGCTGTGGCAGGCGGAACAGCCGGAGGCGGACGACCACTACTACCGGATCGAGAGCCGCCAACCCCTGGTTGCGCTCTCATTCTCCGCGTATCGCTGCGACCTCGACCTCGCGAGCGGCCGGATCCTGAAAAAGCATCATTTGAAGTAGCGGTCAGGCGATCAGCGGCAACACGAGCATCGAAACCGCGGTCACGATCACGATCGCGGCCAGATTCACGCGCCAGCCGGCGCGGATCATGTCCTGCATCGAGAGTCTGCCGGTGCCGAAGACGATGGCGTTGGGCGGCGTGCCGACCGGCAACATGAATCCACAGGAAGCGGCGATCGCCGCGGGTGCCACGAGCTGCAGCACCGGATAATCCGACGCGGCCGCGATGGCGGCCAGGATCGGCATGAAAGTCGCGGCCGTCGCGACGTTCGAATTCAGCTCCGTCCAGAAGACGAGCAAGGCCGCCATCGCGCCGATCAGCGCGATCAATGGCCAGGCGCCAATGCCTCCGAGCACCGAGCCGAGATAGTCGGACAGGCCGCTGCCCTGGATTGCTTCCGCGAGCGCGAGCCCGCCACCGAACAGCAGCAGCACTTCCCAAGGAATGCGGCGCAGATCTGCGCCGAAAACGAGCCCACCGCCCTCCTTCATTCCGTTCGGGATGACAAAGAGCGCAAGTCCGGCAAGCAACGCGATAGTCGTGTCGTTGAATTCCGCAAGCTGCGGCAGGTGCCTGAAGAGGGGGCCGGTCATCCAGAGAGTCGCTGTGACGATGAAGACCGTTGTCACTCGCCGCTCGGCCACGGACATCGGGCCAAGCGCACGCCGCGCGTCGATCAGCCGGTCGCGCGCGGTTGCCTGCTCGCCGAGGCGGAATGGAAAGGAGATCTTAACGAGCACGAACCACGCAATCGGCATCAGCAGAACGACCATCGGCAGGCCGAACACGAGCCATTGCGCAAAACTGATCGACGCGCCGTAGTTCTGCTGCATGAAGCCCACGACCAGCGCGTTGGTCGCTGTGCCTACTACGGTGCCGAGGCCCCCGATCGTCGCGGCATAGGCGACGCAGAGGATGATCGCTTTGCTGAAGTTGACGGCGTCCCGGTCCGAGATTTCCGAATCCGGTGCAACGATGGTTGCTACCGAGAGGGCGACGGGCAGCATCATGAGCGTGGTGGAGGTGTTTTGCGCCCACATGCTGACGAAGCCGGTCGCGCACATCATGCCGAGCACGAGTCCCTGCGGATGGCCGCCGGCCCGGGCGACGATCGCGTACGCGATGCGGCGGTGCAGGTTGCAGCGCTCCATGGCGAGCGCGAGCAGAAATCCCCCGAGGATCAGGAACAGCGTCGTGTTGCCGTAGCCGCCCGCGAGTTCCGCTGCCGATGCGGCGCCGAGCGGCGGCAGCACGGCAAGCGGCACGAGCGCGGTGGCTGCAAAGGGAAGCGCCTCCGTTGCCCACCACAGCGCCATGAGCGCCATGGCGCCGGCTACCTGCCAGCCAGCGATCGTCAGTCCGGCGGGCGGATCGGTGAGACAGGTCGCCGCGAACGCCAGGGTTCCGAGCACGAGCCCGGTGTTCTGCACTCTCGTCCTGCCGGATGCAGCTGCCATCGCTTCTCCCTGCCGCATCGCGGCGCGCCAGTATAAAGTGACCGGCATCCGGGAGTGCTCGCGCATGCAGGACACGATCGTCGTCGCTGGAGGCGGCCATGCCGCGGCGCAGGTTGTCGACAGCCTGCGCCGCGAAGGCTTCCACGGCCGGCTGGTGATGGTCGCGGGCGAACCCGTGCTCCCCTATCAGCGCCCACCGCTCTCGAAGAAGTTCCTCGGCGGCGAACTCGAGGCGGATCGCCTGCCGATCCGGCCGGCGAGTTTCTATGAAAGCATTCATTGCGAACTCATGCTCGGCAATCCGGTCGTTGCGATCGACGCTGTGGCGCGGCAGCTTCGCCTCGCCGACGGCGGCGAACTCGCGTACGAAAAGCTCGTGCTCGCGATCGGAGGGCACGCGCGGCCACTGCCGGTTCCCGGCGCCGATCTGCCGGGCGTGCACGTGCTGCGCACGATCAGGGACGTCGATGCGATCCGCGCCCGGATCACGCCCGGCGTTCGCGTCGCGATCGTGGGCGCGGGCTATATCGGTCTCGAGTGCGCCGCGACTTTCCGCAAGCTCGGCCTCGACGTGACGGTCATCGAGATGATGGATCGAGTGATGAACCGCGTCGTCGCTCCGGAGATGAGCTGCTTCTATCAGTCGGAGCATTGCTCGCACGGCGTCAGTATCCTGACCGACCGCAAGGTCCAGGCATTCTGGGGCGACGGCAGCGTCGCCGCCGTCGAGTGCACCGACGGCACGCAGGTGCCCGCCGATCTCGCGATCGTCGGCATCGGCCTCGTCCCCAACACGGCCCTTGCCGCATCCGCCGGGCTCGTGTGCGAAGACGGAATCTCCGTGGACGAGAATTGCCGGACCAGTGATGCCGACATTTACGCGATCGGCGATTGCTGCAGTCATCCGAGCCCGCGTTACGGGCGGCGCATCCGGCTCGAATCGGTGGACAATGCATTCGAACAGGCGAAGTCGGCGGCGGCGAACATTTGCGGCAAGACGGTCGTTCACGACAAGACGCCGTGGTTCTGGTCCGACCAGTACGAATTGAAGCTGCAGATCGTCGGACTCAGCCAGAATTACGACAAGGTCGTGCTGCGCGGCGATCCGGCCTCGCGCTCGTTCAGCTGCTGCTATCTGCGCGGCGGCGAACTGATCGCGCTCGACGCCGTGAACCACGGCAAGGACTTCATGGCGGCTCGCAAGCTGATCGCCGAGCGCGCGCGCCCGGATCCCGCCCGGCTCGCCGACGACAGTCTTGCGCTCAGGGAAACGATCAGCTGAGTTCGCGCCTTACGCGCGGCGGCTCATCGAGCATCTGCCGCGCCGCTTCGCTTACATCCGCATCCACGTCACCGAGCGCCTGTTGAAGCAGGAATCGTGCGGTCTCGCCGCCGATCTCGCCGAGCGCTTCGACCGCGGTCCTGCGGATTCGCGGATCCGGGTCACCCAGGGCGACGGATAGCCAGTCCGACGAGGATGCGCTGCGCGCGCCGGTCAGGGCCTCGATCGCGGCGAGGCGGACGCCCGGATCCGGATCGTAGAGCGCCTGGCCGATGAGCGCCGCATCGTCCGGCTCGTCCGCGTCGGCGATTGCATAGATCGCCTCGCGCCGGACTTCCGGGTCGGCGTCGGCGCGCATGGCGTCTTCGAGATCCGCCACGCCCGCACTATCTTCCTTCTGCGGCTCAATGATCGCGGCCGGCACCGGAGCCGGCGCGGCGAGCCGGGGTGCCTCCTCCTGGAAGCACCCCGACACGAGAGCCATCGCCATCACGAGTCCCGCGCTGTCGCGGTGCCGCATCACTCGATCTCGAAGCAACTCTCGACAGCGGTCTGATTGTCGTTGTCGAGCTTGGTAACGATTTCGAATTTCATCTCGCCATCCGCCAGCGCGGTGAAGTCCTCCGGAAACTCGAATTTGGTGACGGTTTTCGGCAGGATCGCGCTGAACACCAGCACCTCCGGAATCTTCCCTTCGCGCTCGATTTCGCCGACCACCTCGTACTGTTGCACCTTGACCGCGACACCCGACTTGCCGATGGTCGGGTGCGACTGCGTCACGGCATTCCAGTCCAGAGTCACCGGCTCGCTGACAACCGGCAGCGTCGCGTCGCAGTTGGCCGCAGAATTCTGGCCATTCACTTTGATATTGCCAGGCCGGCCGGCCAGCACGTGCGACAGCTTGACCTCAGCTTCGAGTTCGTCGCCCTCGAGGGTGATGCCTTCGATCTCGTACACCCCCTGCGGGAATCGATTGAGGAATGCCGCAGGCGACAGCTCGCTGAAGTTCGGTTCGTCGCTTTCGAAGAAGAGCTCCGTCATTCCCTGCTTGCGCAGGTTGCCGCGAATCCAGACATTCATCAGCAATTGCTCGTTGGGGCCTTCAATTTCGAGACTTTTCCAGGCATCGCCGTCGATCAGCCCATGAATGCCGAGATCGCCGTCGGTATCGTTCAATTCGAGGTAAAGATGCGCCTCCTCGAACTCCAGCTCCTGCTGACCCAGGCCCACCTGCGCAGTCAACGCCATCGCGCCGGCGCCAATTGCGAGCAACGTCAGTTTTCCG
>DASWIQ010000007.1:0-3957 GCA_036397615.1 Steroidobacteraceae bacterium | reverse complement strand
GGGCGAGTCCGTCGGCCGCGTTGATTGAGGACGCGCTCCGCGCCGCTAACGGCTGTCCATGAAGCGCCGGAATCGCGCGGACTCCTTGCCGTCGCGCGGGCCGAGCAGGTCGTAGAGCGGCGTCGGATCGAGCCAGGGCGGCGCAGGACTCAGGCCGAACGACTCGCGCGCGCTGGAGTGAGGCCAGTCGATCGCCCGGCGAACGAGACCGCCGCGCACCGGCGCATGCAAGGCGTGGCGCGCGACTTCGAGTAGATAAATATCCAGGTTGACGATCGTCGACAGGCAATGACCGTGCCGCAGGCTGGCGCCTGCGAGCTCGTCGGTCGCGAGCGTGATCTTGCCGGGCGTTCCGCGGACGACGAGGTGGAGAAAACGGTCCGTCACGCACCAGACGATGCATTGCAGCCGATGCCGGACGCAGCAGTCCGCGATTCGCCGGGCCGCTTTCGCTCGCGAGCCGGCATCGGGGTAAAGCGATCGGCGACGGTGGGATCGCGCGACGACGTGACGCAGGATCGCAGCGGTCGAGATATCGACGCTCAAGGCCATGGTCCGCCTCCCTGCGGAGCTGGCGTCGAGCATGTCAGCGCACCGGTTTAGGCGCCCTGCCAGTTTCCCCCCTATAATCCAAATTATGTAATCCGCGGGGACGCGCCACCCGTATGGGCCAGGAACAGGAACTCGCGATTCTCTTTGCCGACGTCGTCGGCAGCACGCGCCTGTTCGAACTCCTCGGCGACGTGGCGGCGCGCGACAAGGTCTCCATCTGCATCGAGATCATGCGCCGCGCGACCGAGCAGCACGGCGGCTCGGTCGTCAAGACCATGGGCGACGAGATCATGGCGACATTCGACAATTGCGACGCCGCGATCGACGCTGCGGTCGAGATGCAGGCGGCCATCGCCGGACATCCGGACCTCGAAGTCGAAGGTCAGCAGATCACCATCCGCATCGGCTGTCATTTCGGTCCGGTCGTCATCGAAACGCGCGACGTGTTCGGCGCCGCCGTGCACACGGCGAACCGCATGACGAGTCAGGCCAAGGCCGGCCAGATCATCATTACGGATGCCATCCAGCAGCGCGTGTCGGAACAATGGCGCGCTGTATCGCGGCGGGTCGACGTGGCGGTGCCGCGCGGCCAGCACGACGAGGTCACGATCTTCGAGGTGCTCTGGCAGCGCGGCGAGACGACGAGCATGTTGCCGGCGATCGCAACGATCACCGAGTTGCAGAAGCAGTTCCGGATCCGCCTCAGATATCTCGGCACCGAGCTCGTGCTCGACCACCGGGACCGCTCGTCCGCGACGCTCGGTCGCGGCCAGGAGAACGATCTCGTGATCAAGGGCAATCTCGTGTCGCGCCTGCATGCCCGTATCGAAGCCGGCAAGAACCGGTTCATGCTCGTGGATCAGAGCACGAACGGCTCTTTTGTTCAGTCTCAAAATGGCGACGACGCCTTCGTGCGCCGCGATGCGATACCCCTGAAAGGGCAGGGCGTGATCGGCCTCGGGCGCGTGCCTGAGCCGCAGTCCTATCACACGGTCGAATTCTTCTGCGAAGAAGGGCCCGAGCTATCCCCCGGTGCCGGGTCGTAGATTCGTAGATCAACCGCCCGCGAGTCGCGCCTTCAACCGACCGACTTCTTCGCGCAATCCCGCAGGCAAGCGCGCGCCGAAGCTTTCGAGATATTTCCCGATCTCCGCGACCTCCACGCGCCAGGCGGCATTGTCGACGGCGAGCAATTCGGCAATCGTCGCGTCGTCGAGTCCGAGGCCCGAGAAATCGAGCGCGTCGCGGCCCGGCACGGCGCCGATCGCCGTGTCGACCGCCGCTGCGCGTCCATTGCAGCGCTCGATGATCCAGGCAAGCACACGGAGGTTTTCGCCGTAGCCGGGCCACAGGAAACGGCCGGCGGCATCGCGGCGGAACCAGTTGACGTGGAAGATTCCCGGCAGCCGGCGGACACGCTTCGCCATGGACAGCCAATGGGCCCAGTAATCGCCGAAGTTGTAACCGGCAAATGGTTTCATTGCCATCGGATCGCGGCGCACGACGCCGACGTCGCCGGTCGCGGCGGCGGTCGTCTCCGACGCCATTCCAGCGCCGACCAGCACACCGTGCGCCCAGTCGCGGGCCTGATACACCAGGGGCGCAAGCGCGCGTCTGCGGCCGCCGAAAACAAGTGCCGTGATCGGCACGCCCTGCGGCGCGTCGGCCATCGGGGAATAGCTCGGATTCTGCCTTGCAGAAACGGTGAAACGTGAATTCGGATGCGCGGCCGGGCCCCGCGCGGGATCGTAGGGGCGGCCCTGCCAGTCGAAGGCCGGCTTGCCTTCGTCGAGGCCTTCCCACCAAGGTTCGTTGCTCGCGGTGAGTCCGACGTTCGTGAAGATCGTGCCGTGGCGGATCATCTCGAAGGCATGGCGATTCGTCTTCGCGTTCGTGCCCGGCACGACACCGAAATAGCCGTCCTCGGGGTTGATTGCCCACAGCCGGCCGTCGGGCCCGGGATGGAGCCAGGCGATGTCGTCTCCGACGGTCCAGATCTTCCAGCCCGGCATCGAGGCCGGCGGGATCAGCATCGCGAGATTCGTCTTGCCGCAGGCGGAGGGGAAGGCGCAGGCGATGTAATGCGTTTCGCCCGCGGGATTCTCGACGCCGACGATCATCATATGTTCGGCGAGCCAGCCCTCATCTCGCGCCTGCCAGCTCGCGATGCGCAGTGCATGGCATTTCTTGCCGAGGAGCGCATTGCCGCCGTAGCCCGAGCCGTAGCTCTGGATCTCGAGCGATTCGGGGAAGTGCATGATGAAACGGCGGTCGGGATCCAGTTCGCCGATCGAATGCAGCCCTTTGACGAATACGCCGTCGCGCGCGATGCGCGCGAGTGCCGCCGCGCCCATGCGGGTCATGAGCTTCATGTTGGCGGCTACATAAGCGCTGTCGGTGATTTCGACGCCGCAGCGCGAGTATGGCGACTCGATCGGTCCCATGCAATACGGAACCACATACATCGTGCGGCCGCGCATGCAGCCGTCGAAGAGCGCATCCATCCGCCGCCGCGCGTCGGCGGGCGCCTGCCAATTATTGTTCGGTCCGGCGTCTTCCTGCCGTTCGGTGCAAACGAACGTGAGGTGCTCGACGCGCGCGACGTCAGACGGATTGGAGCGGTGAAGATCACAGCCCGGGAACGAGTCCGGATTCAGCTTCACCAGCTCGCCGCTTGCGTGCATGCGCCGGATCAGTTCGCGGTATTCGGCCTCGGAGCCGTCGCACCACTGCACCTGGTCGGGCCGCGTGCGCGCGGCCACCTGCATCACCCAATGCTGCAATGCATCGGGTGCGTGATCGGGTACGGCCGAGCGGTCGGGTGCTGTTGCCATCCAAGCCTCGCGGGGATCAATCCGGATATTAGCAGGCGACCGTGAAATTGACTGCAGTACGCAATTGCGCGCGCGAAACTCATTGATCTCGAAAAGAATTGACCGGAGACTGCGATGCTTCAATGGGCAAAGATAGCTCGAGGCTCGATATGAGGCATGCCATGGCCGCCGCGCTGCTGGTTTTCGCCGCCACCGCGGCGCAGTCCACCGAGACTCCCGCGTCGGCGACGGAGCTTCAGCGGCTGTTCGCCGACGAGCGCGCATTCATGTGGAGGGAAGACCCGCTTTCCGCGACGCTCGACGGCGTTCACGATCACGACGACCGCCTGCCTGCGGTGACTCCGGCCGACCAGGCGCGCCGTGTGGCAGCGGATCGCGAGTTTCTGCGGCGCCTGCGCGCCATCGATCGATCGTCGCTGCCGGAATTCGACCGGGTCAGCCACGACCTCTTCGAATTCATGGTCTCGCAGCGCGCCCAGCTTGCGCAGTACCGTGAATGGCGCACGCCGCTCAACAGCGACAGCGGTTTCTATGCCGACATACTCCAGCTGCACAACACGCATGCGCCGCG
>DASWIQ010000006.1:0-2583 GCA_036397615.1 Steroidobacteraceae bacterium | reverse complement strand
GTACTTTCGTAATCTGCACCGCCAGATTACGAAAGTACGACCCGGCACCGTCAGGCAGCCGCCAGAGTCTCCAGCAGGCCCACGAAATCGCGCGCCACCCGTTCCGGGCGCAATCCCAGGGCGGCGCGGCGCGCGGCGGAGCCCATCGCCCGCCGCAATCCGGCATTGGCCGCGAGAGCGACCGCTGCGTCCACGAAGCCGGTATCGTCACCGGAGGTGGCGAGACGCCCGTGCTCGCCATTGCGGAGGTGCGCGCGCGCCGCGCCATAATCGAACGCGATCGTCGGCACGCCGCTCGCCATCGCTTCGAGCGTCACGTTGCCGAAAGTTTCGGTCAGGCTCGGAAACAGGAAGAGATCCGCGGAAGCGAAGTGTTCAGCGAGATCCTCGCCGAGCCGCAGGCCCGCGAAAATGAATTCCGGATGCCGGTTGCTTAGGCGATCGGCGATCGGGCCGGTGCCGACCCAGACGAATCGGGCGGCCGGGCAGCGGTCGCGTATCCGCCCGAAGGCTTCGATTGCGAGTTCCAGATTCTTTTCCGCCGCGATTCGCCCGAGATAGATTACGGCGAGCCCGTCAGGCGCAATGCCCCAGCGCGCGCGCAGCTTTTCGCTCCGGCGCGCGGGATCGAAAAGTTTCGTGTCAACGCCCCGGGCCACGACTCGCACGCGCTGGAATCCATGCTTTTCCAGCCATTCGCGGAGCTCGTGGGTCGGCACGACCGTCGCGCCCGAGGCGTTGTGCATGCGGCGGAGCCAGTAACGCACGAGCGGCGTCAATGGACCGAGTCCGTAGGCGCCGGCATAGGCGTCGAAACGCGTGTGAAATCCCGTCGCAACCGGAATGCCGAGCCGCCGCGCGATGCGCACGGCCGACCAGCCGAGCGGGCCTTCGGTCGCGACATAGACCGCATCCGGGCGCCGCGTGCCGAAGAGACGCGCGAGCGCGCGGCCGGCGGGAAAGCCAAAACGCAGGCCCGGATACCTGGGCAATGCGGCGCCCCGCACGAGCAATTCGCCGATCGGGCGCGACGGAGGCAGGGTCGAGACGCCGGGCTGACGCGGCCGCACGAGCAGGAGTTCGTGCCCGTCTTCCGCCATGCCGGAGACGAGAGTCTGCACGGTCAACGCGACTCCGTTGACTTCGGGCGGATAGGTTTCAGTGACGACGGCTATGCGCATACGGCTCCGCGATGTGCGGTGCCATTGTCCTAATGCGCCATGGCGGGGCGATGACTGCCCGATGACGATTTGATGAAACGCCTGATGGTGCCGGGTCGCAGATTCGCAGATTCGCAGATTCTTCGAGGCGAGAATCTGCGAATCTGCGACCCGGCACCACTCAACGGTAGCGGCGGCTCAGCCAGTCGTCCGGCTTCGGAAATGCCGCGGCTTCGTCCCGCAGCCATTGGCGGAGCGCACAGACCATCGGCATATCCGCGTACGCCGGCGGGCAGACGAACCAGTAGCGGAATCGCGATGGCACGATGATCCTGCTCGCGAGCACGAGAGTGCCGGAATCGAGATCGTTCGCCGCGATCGACCAGCGTGCGGGCGCATAGCCGAGTCCCGCGATCACCGCCGACAGCACGCTGACGGAGTCATCGATGATCGTCGGTCCCGCGGGCCAGGGCGTCGGCGCCGTATTTTTCTCGAAGCGCGCCCAGGGCTCGTCCTTGGCCTGGAGCATCGGTATGCCGTGCAGGCTGTCGCGATCGTCGATCGAGCCGTGCTTCTTGTAGAGCTGGGGCGAGGCGACGACTACCAGCCATTCGTCCATCAGCTTGTCGTAATCGAGCCCCGGCGCCACGCCTTCGCCGAGGCGGACGGCGGCGTGGAAATCGCTGCGCGCGAAATCGACCGCTTCTCTCGATGTGTGCCAGTCGACGCGGAGTTCCGGGAATTTCTCGTGCAGGCGATGAAGCCGCGGCGTCAGCCATTTCTGCATGAGCGACGAGAGCGTGCTGACGTTGATGATGCCGCTTGCGCGATTCATCCGCGTCTCGCGCAGCACTGCGACGAGCGAATCGAGGCCGGACTGCACGCCGGGCAGCAGTTTAGCGCCCTCCGGCGTGAGCTCGACCTTGCGGCCGCTGCGCCGCAACACCGGAATCTGCAGGTAATCCTCGAGCGCCTTGATCTGCTGCGAAACCGCGGCCGGCGTCACATTCAGCGCTTCCGCGGCCTCGGAAAAACTGAGGCGCGTGGCAACCGCTTCGAACACGCGAAGCGCGTTGAGCGGAAGTCGGCCATAGGCGGAAGCAGCCACGAAGTTTCCCTTAACTCAACTTGAGTTAATGCGTTTGTTCCGGAATTGCCGTGACGTCAAAGTCTAGCCCGAACAGGGACGGAAGGGCGCGGTGCCCGCTCCGCCAGAACCAAGGAGACGGAAATGAACGGACGTTTGCAGGGTTTTTTGAGCTTCCTGGACCTGCTGGCCGAGGGCCAGCGCCGTCAGGCCGAGTTGGTCACCGGCCGTCGTTTCGAGGCTGCGCCGGAACTCCAGCCGGTCGTGGCACCGGCCAAGGTGGTCAAGTTTCCCTTAACCGGGCATCAGAAACCGCATTTGTTCAGAGCGCCACGG
>DASWIQ010000005.1:0-9844 GCA_036397615.1 Steroidobacteraceae bacterium | reverse complement strand
TCAGCGATGTCGCCGTAAGCGTCACTTCAGGTGAGGCCGGTACGGTTATGGGTGCCAGATATACAGCGCTGCTCACATCGAACGAGTCAAGAATTCCGCAGACCGGCGCGCACGGATTCCCGGACTGCACGAGTTGCCAGGAGACGCCGCCATCTTGCGGATCATGTTGTGCCATCGCCGTAAAGGCCTGCTGCTTGCCGATTGGCACGAGCGCGGAGCCCGGATCAATCGATACGGTCATGGCGCTGACCGTCACGTTTGCTGTCGCCGATAACGCGGGTGGCAAGATCGACGTCGCCGTAATCGTCGCCTCGAGATCGCTCGTCGGCGGGGTTGCCGGCGCGTGGTAAGTCACGGATGTGCTCGTGGCATCGCTCAGTGTGCCGGCTCCGCTTTCCGGCTGAATCTCCCAAGTGACGTTCAGGTCAACCGGGGATGGATCGTGCTGCATGGAAGCGGTGAAGACCTGCGTTCCGCCCGCATCAAGCGTCGTGGACGCCGGGTCGATGACAATGGCCGGCGACGGCAAAGTGATTGTCGAGATCCCACTACGGGTCGTATCGGTTTCCGAGGTCGCGGTGATCGTGACGATAACGTCGCTCGCCGGTGCGTCTGCAGACGCAACGTACGTCACGGATGTGCTGGTCGGATTGCTCAGGGTTCCAGCTCCGGAGTCAGGCGCGATCGACCAGGTCACCCCCCTTTGCGCGATGTCGTTCTCGACCGTGGCGGTGAACGTCAGTGTCGTCCCCGCTTCCACCGTTGCTTCTGGCGGATCGACGCTGACGAGAATGGCAGGGAGCGTGATCGTCACTGAGCCGCTTCGCGCAGCGTCGGTCGCCGACACCGCTCTGATCGTAATGGTCTTGTCGGCGGCCGGAGCAGTTGAAGGGGCGGTGTAGGTCGCCGCGGCGCCACTCGCGCTGGTTGCCGGTGAGACGCTGCCACAAGGCTCCGCAGGGCACGTTACCGTCCAAGTCACGCCGCCATTGGCGCCGTCATTCCGGACAGTTGCCGTAACGGACGCCGTGCCACCCGCCAGGACCGATGCATGATCGGCCGAGACGTTCACGATAATCGGGGTCCGAGATCCGCCTCCTCCGCCATCGCCACCACAGGATGCGATCAGAACCGCCACAAGACCGATTACGACTGCTCCGCTGAAAGACCCGCGCCGGGTAGTAAACATGTGGGCCCCTCAATTCCGCCTGGAGGCGGTGATAGTGACTAGGAGCCTTCTGCGGCCGATTCGGGTACCGGCACGTCAGCCGCGGCAGATGGAGGTACCTTGATCCACGGCGTCAGACTCTATACTCGTAACAAGCCATGGCCGAGTCGAAGCAAGGACTGGTCGAGAAGCTGTTTGCAAGGCACCGCGGTGCGCTGCAGACGTTTTTCTATCGGCGCATCCGGACCAAGGCCGATGCGGCGGACCTAGCGCAGGAAGTCTATGTCCGCATGCTCCGGGTGAGCGACGCGGACGCCATCCGCAATCCCGAGCGGTATCTCTTCACCGTTGCGAGCAACCTCGTGAAGGAACATGCAGTACTCGACCGCCGGCAGGAGGCCAGCGTCGATGTCGATGATGCATCGGTGCAGATGCAGCTGGGGGAATTGCCCGGCTTCGACAACGAGCTGGACACGGACCTGCGAGTGCGGCGACTGCGCACCGTGCTCCGGCAGTTGCCGCCGAAGTGCCGTGCCGCCGTCGTCCTCCAGTATCGTTATGGGTTGTCGTACCAGGAAATTGCCCACCGTATCGGAGTCTCCCCGCACATGGTCAAGAAGTACCTCGCGCAGGCGCTCGCCCACTGCCGCCGCCGCATGGTGAGCCTGGGTTGAACCGATGAGCACCGGCCAGGAACAGGTTCGCCATGCCATCGCCGAACAGGCCGGTGCCTGGTTCGTGGCGAACCAGTCGAGTTCGCTCGACGACGCCGCGCGTGCCGCCTTCATCGCCTGGCTCAAGGCCTCGCCAATCCACGTCGAGGAGTACCTCGGCGTGGCGTTGCTCGCGCGCGACCTGCCCGCCGCGTCGGATGACCCGACATTTTCGATCGAATCGCTGGTCGAGGACGCGCGCTCAGCCGACGACGATAAGATTACGTACTTGCAGCGCCCCGAGGCGATGCCAGGCCAGGCGGCATGGCGTTGGCCGGCGGCGCGCTGGCAGCCTATTGCTGCGATGGCAGCCGCTGTCGTGTTCGCGGTCACCGCCGTGGTCTGGCGGTCGTCCGAGTCGCGATTGCAGGGCACTGTCGCTGGATACGAGACCGCGCATGGCGAACAGGGAACCTGGCGACTCACGGACGGCTCGGAACTTCGCCTGAATACGGACTCCTCCGTTTCGGTCCGCTACTCGAACCAGGAACGGCTGGTGGAACTGACGCGGGGCCAGGCCCATTTCCACGTTGCCCGCGACAGTTTCCGACGATTCCGGGTGATGGCGGGCAAAGTCGAGACCATTGCAACCGGGACCCAGTTCGATGTCTACCGACGGGCGGATGCGGTGCTCGTCACGGTCACCGAGGGCCAGGTGGCGGTTATCGGGCAGCGAAAGCAGCGCATCGATGCGGGTTACCAGTTGCGCGTGGACGCGGATGGCGTGGCTGCGGTGGCTGTTCCGGTGGACGTGAACCAGACGCTTGCGTGGCTTAAGCATCGGATCGCTTTCGACCTGCGACCGCTCGGCGAAGTCGCGGACGAATTCAACCGCTACGGATCGCTGCCTCTCCTTATTCCGGACCCGGCGTTGCGGGCGCTCCAAATCAGCGGCGTGTTCGATGCCGGCGACACGAACTCGTTCGTGGCGTTCATCGAAACGCTCGAGGGTATCCGCGTGGAAAGGACTCCCACGGCCATCCGTGTGCTCCGCGTCACTGACGAGGTATAGCCATGGCCGCGGCCAGGAGCGTGGCCTTCAGTTGCGCGGCATCGCTTGCGATCGCCGCCCCGACCGGTGCAGCCCAGCCTGCGCCGGCGCTCGCGACTCCGATCGAGCCGCAGTCTCTCGCAACTGCGCTGAATGCATTCGCCGCTCAAACCGGCTTGCAGGTGATCTATGTCTCGCAAGTGGTCGCCGCGCAGCGGTCTCCAGGCGCGCCGAGCGG
The DNA here is from genome assembly GCA_036397615.1 of Steroidobacteraceae bacterium. Lineage (GTDB taxonomy): Bacteria > Pseudomonadota > Gammaproteobacteria > Steroidobacterales > Steroidobacteraceae > SCUD01. The sequence goes on along the minus strand of DASWIQ010000005.1, from coordinate 6,734 downwards.
TCTGCCGCCCCGCGAGGTGCTCGGGCGCTTGCTCGAGGGCACCGGGCTCCAGTTCGAGTTCCTCAACGACCGGACGGTTCGCATCTACTCACGGGCCGCAAGGCCGCACGCACGCTCGCCGCCTTCATCCGGCGCGCAGCCCGGCGCAGATGCCGTGTGGCTTGCCCCGCTCGAGGAGGTCGTAGTGAACGCAAGTCGCCGGATGGAACCGGCGACCATGGCCCCAGTCAGCTCAACGGTCTGGACCGAGCAGGCGATGGCACTCGCCGGCGTCAAGGGCATTGAGGAGATCGGCGCCCTGACGCCTGGAGTCGATTTCGGCTACAACTCCCGCCTCGGCGACTATTTCACGGGCGTCGACATTCGTGGCGTCAGCGACATGCACGGCACCACGACGACGCTCGTCCTGAACGACACGCAGCTCCTGTCCGGCCGCGGCGACACGTACCTCCGCCTGTTCCCGTTCACCTTCGACCTCGACCGCATCGAGGTCCTGCGCGGCCCGCAGGGCGGACGGATGGCGCAAGACACGCTGGCAGGGGCACTGCGTTTCTCCGTCAACGAGCCCAGCCTTTCGGACTTCAGTGGCCAGGCACGCCTCGAGATTGCGACCACCACCCGCGGCGCGCCGAGCTACGAGGCCGGCGCGGCGGCAGGCGGGCCGCTCGTCCTCGATCGTCTCGGATTCCGCGTGAGCGGCTGGCACCGCGTCGACGGCGGCTACATCGACCGGGTGAATCCTTTTAGCGGCGCGTTGGTGGAAGACGAGGCGAATCGGATCACTCGAAAGAGTGCGCGCGTGGCGCTTGCCTGGGCGCCGACCGATTCAGTGCGCGTCACGCCTGCGCTGATCCTGCAGTCTGTCGACGGCGATGATGTGTCGAGCTTCTTCGCGAGCCTTTCTGATCCCGGGAGCGGCCGGTTGAAAAACGGCTATCAGGTCGCGCAGCCGTGGCACGACGAGTTCTCCCTGGGATCGCTTCGCCTCACCGCGGAAGCTGGCTCGCTCGATATCTGGTCACTGACCTCGTACTACCACCAGACAGGCACCGCGACGCTCGACCAGAGCGGGATTGACGTCTTCGATCCGACGCGGGCCACTGCGAACCTGAGACAAGACGTGTTTTCCCACGAATCGCGGCTGTCCTCGCCCGACCCGGATGCCCGGTTCCGCGGGTCCGCAGGCTTCGGGTACTGGGACCGGCGCGTGCACGAAGTGAGCTGGAGCGACGACCACCGCGAAGGCTCGGAGTCGGACACGGTGTCGAACTACACGGCACTTGCCGCCTACGGCGAGGCTGCAATCAAGATTACCGAAAGGCTGACCGCCAACGTGGGGCTCCGTCTCGCCCGCGCGGAATACGAGGCCGCCACGCGCGTGGCGCCGACCAGCCGTGTCGAGCACAGGGATGACTATGCGACGCCGGACTTCGGGCTGTCGTACCAGGCGGACGACCGGCGATCGATCTATGTGACGGCAGCGAGGGGTTATCGCGCGGGCGGCATCTACGCGCCGATCGTTGGTTGCGGGAACGAGGACGGCCCACTGCCGTATCCGGCGGACGACCTCTGGAGCTACGAGCTGGGCACCAAGCAAAGCGGCCTGTTCGACGGACAAGTCGACCTCGACGCCGGTGTCTTCCACATCCAGTGGTCGCACTCCGAGGAGCCGCCCATGGTGGGCTGCAATGAGATTAGTTACCTGCCCGTCAATTCCGCGGTGAGCCAAGGCGTTAGCATTGCCTCAAGGCTCTTCCTGAGCGACCAGCTGAGACTCGGCTTGTCGCTCGCGTACACGGATGCGCACTACACGGAAACGACTGGTCCGGAGGACGCTGTCGTCATCGAGGACGGGGATCAGTTGGGTTTCCCGCCCTGGACGGTCACGGCGTCGATCGAACGCGACTTCCCCCTCGCCGTGGCGATGGTGAGTATCCGCGCTGATTTTACCTATCGCCGCTCGAATCCCGGCCCGTTCCAGCAGGAGCATCCGGGGTCGCCCTACTACGATCCCAACCATCGACCCGAGCCGTCGACGCGCATGTTCAATCTGCGGGCGGTCATTGCGTGGAAAAGGCTGGAGGCCGCGCTATATGTCGCCAATGCGCTGGATTCGCAGCCCGTGCTCGGGCTGGCGCACGCGTGCTGCGACGATCCACTGTATACGGCGCGTACTTTCAGGCCGAGGACGGCGGGGGTGAGTGCAACTTGGAGATTGTGAGAGTCAACGCCTGCAACAGCCGCAGCGGTACTTTCACCACGCGCCTGTGTTGGGCATCGAAGCCCAGGGTTCCTGCGGCGGCAGCGCTTTTCCCGTCTGGAGCAGCTCGACGGAGATGTTATCGGGGGAGCGCACGAAGGCCATGTGGCCGTCGCGCGGCGGCCGGTTGATGGTCACGCCCCCCGCACGCAGTTTTTCGCAGAGCGCATAGATGTCGTCCACCCGATAGGCAAGATGGCCGAAGGCGCGGCCGATCGTGTATTGCTCGGCGTCCCAGTTGTAGGTGAGCTCGATCTGCGCCGCATCGTCGCCGGGGGCAGCGAGGAAGACGAGCGTGAAACGCCCCCGCTCGTTCTCGATGCGCCTCAGTTCCCGGAGACCCAGCAGATCGCGATAGAAATGCAGCGACTGCTCGAGGTCGCCGACGCGGACCATCGTGTGCAGGTATTTCATTCCGCGAAAACTAGCACGACCGGCGCGTCAGACGAAGCCGAGCGCGAGCCCTGCCGCCGCGCCGCCCGCAATGACCCAGATCGCGTCCACGCGGGTCCATTGCAGCAGGGCGAATGCCGCGGCGGCGATTCCGATCGCACTCCAGTCGGGCGCAGCGAGGCCGGCCGGGAACAGGACGTTGCGGCCGAATGCGATCGCGAGGCTGCCGACCACGCCGACGACGGCAGCCGTCATGCAGGCGAGCGCCGCGGCAAGCCGCGCATTGGACGAGAGCATTTCGCCATACGGCGCGCCGGCCAGGATGAACACGAACGACGGCAGGAATATGGCCCACGATGCGAGGAGCGCGGCCGTGGTCGCATTCACCGCCGGATCCGCCGCCCCCGCCTCATTCCAGCCCGCCATGAAGCCGACGAATTGCAGGACGATGATCAGCGGGCCGGGCGTGGTCTCGGCGAGCGCGAGGCCTGCGATGGTCTCGGCCTGCGAGAGCCAGCCATAGACCTCGACTGCCTGCTGATTGACCCAGGCGAGCACGGCATAGGCGCCGCCGAAGGTGACGAGGGCTGCCGTCGTGAAGAAACGATAGATGTCGGCGAAGAGGGATTCCCGCCCGGCGAGCAGCAGGATCGCGATCGCGGGCACGGCCCAAAGTACGATTCCGGTCGACAGCGTCCGCCAGGGAAAGGCGACGGGCGGCGCGGGCGGCCGTGGCGACTCCCGATGGCTCAACAGAAAGCCCACGAGCGCGGCACCCGCGACCACGAGCGGAAATGGCGCGAAGCGGCCGACCATCAGGACGAGCGCCGCCCCCGCCAGCAGCCAGTGCAGGGGATTCTTGAGCGCGCTGCGCGCGATCCGCACGACCGCCTGGGCGATCAGCGCGATCGCGGTCGCTTTCAGCCCGAGCAGCGCTGCCGCGACGAGCGGCACATCCCCGTGCAGCGCGTAGACGAATGACAGGGCGAGCAACAGGGCCATCGAAGGCAGAATGAAACAAAGCCCCGCGACGACGCCGCCCGCGGCGCCGTGCAGGCGCCAGCCGAGCCAGATTGCGAGCTGAAGCGCCTCGGGGCCCGGCAGCAAGATGACGAGATTGAGTGCATTCAGGTAGGTGCGCTCGTCGATCCAGCGCCGCTCTTCGACGAGTTCGCGATGCATGATCGCGATCTGCGCGACGGGCCCGCCGAAGGAGATGAGCCCCAGCCTCAGCCAGTAACGGAACGCCTCGCGGCGCGAGGGCTGCAATGGCGCGCTACCGGAAGATCAGCCAGCTCAGATAGACGATCAGCAGGATCACGATCGGCAGCACGATCGCTAGCGAGCGCCGCGCCGTCGTCATGATGCCCATGCTGCGCGCCTGCAGCTCCTCGGCGCGATCCTGAATCCTCTCCGCGCGTTCCGCCTGCCGGCGCACGATCTCGAACTGCTGCCGCTGCAATTCGAGCGCCTCGGCGTGGCGAGCGAGCTGCGCCGACTGGATTTCCCTGATCTGCTCGAGTAGCGCGCCGATGCGCGCCGTGTCGTCCTTATCCATCACTGCCTCCTTCACGGTTCCGTGATCGGCGCGTACCAGGGCAGGACCCTGAAACCTGCAATCCAGGCGCCGATCGCCGGAAAATCCGCGAGGCGGTAACCGGCTTCGTCCGCGACGTGGGTATAGGCGAAGAGCGCGATGTCCGCGAGCGTCACGCCCTCGCCCACGAGCCAGCGGCGGCCGGTGAGCCCGCGCTCGAGCACGGCGAGCGCCTCCGCGCCGCGCTGAAACCGCTCGGTGTAGCGATCGCCGAACTCCTCGGGCGTCTTCTTCAGCGACCTCAGCCAGAAACGCACCGTCGCGACGCCGGGCTCGAGCTGGTATTGCTCGAATCCCAACCATTGCCACACGAGCGCGCGCTCGTACGGATCGGAAGGCAGGAGCTTCGAGCCCTCGGCCAGGTAGTTGATGATCGCGTGACTCTCGGCGATCGGCCCGCGGCCCGGCACCATGAGCACCGGAATCTTGCCGTTCGGATTGATTGCGAGAAATTCGGGTGTCCGCGTCGCGCCCGCGACGATGTTCATCTGCACAAGCTCGTACGGCAGGTCGAGCGCCTTCAGGACCAGGCGGCACTTGTAGCCGTTGCCCGAAGGAAGATAGTCGTAAAGCACGAAGCCCATGCACTACGCCGACGCGAGCAGGCGCCGCGCCTCGGCGGCGGCACGTTTTCCCGACAGGTGCGCGCCGTGCAGTGTGCCGTAGGCGGATTGCTCCGTGTGCTCGCCCGCGAAAACAATCCGCCCGCCGACCGGGCGGGTGAGGATCGCGCGCGCGCCGTAGCGGCCCGGCACGCAGTGCGAGTAGGAGCCGCGCGCGTACGGATCCGCGGCCCAGGCGGTCGCCGCGCCGCGATCGAACTGGCGGCGGATGTCGCCGCCCAGCATCGTCACGAGTTCCGTGAGCGCGTGTTCGATCGCGCCGGCCTCACCCGCCGCCTCCAGCTCCCGCCCGAAACGGCCCGCGGCGAAGGCGATGCAGACATTGCTGTCCCAATGGCGCGTAAGGTAATTCATGCCGCGGCCGTCGTCGCGGCGAAGCTGCAGGAATTCGGTCGTCTCGGTCGGAAAGACGTTCTTCTTGAACTTGAGCGCGACCTTGTTCAGCAGTCCGAGCGGCAGGTCATGATGCGCCTGGATCACTTCGACCGGCAGATGCGGCGAGAAAACCACCGCGCCATCGGCAATGAGGGAGGATGGCAGGGCGACGATCGCCACGCGCGCCGTCGCCGCGCCGGCCTCCGTCTCGGCCGTCACGCCGCGCGCCGTCCAGCGAATCCGCGACACCGGCGTGTTGAGCCGCACGTCGAGGTTTCTCGCGTAGTGAGCGAGCAAACTGCCGTAGCCGCGCGGGATCATGAGATCCTCGCCATTCTCGTCGTACTGCCAGGAATCCAGCGCCGAAAAATTCGCGGGCTCGACGCCTTCCCAGCCGGTCAGGTCGTCCATCGCCATCGAGTACCAGGGATCCGCGAGCGTCGCCTGCGTCATCGCGGCTTCGGCCGGAATGTCGAGCCCGCGGCGCCCGGCATTGTCGAGCTCACGCGCCATGCGCTCCGTCACCGCACGGTAGCCCGCGGTTGCGGCACCGTCCATGCGCCGCGACTGCTCATAGATCTGGCGCGGAAAACGGTCGGGCACAAGATCAAATCCGTTCTGGCGCGCATATGCGACCCAGGGATTCACTTTGGAGGAATGAAGCCACGAACAGCCGCGGTCCCAGGCGACGCCGAGATCCGTTTCGGTGAATGCGCGGCCGCCGATCCGATTGCGCGCCTCGAGCACGAGGACCGACGCTCCGCCCGCCGTCAATTCTTTCGCGGCCGTGAGCCCCGCGCCGCCGGCGCCGATCACGAGCACGTCGGGTGTCGCAGGCTGCGCGCCGATGCGCGCGCCGAAAGCGCCGAGCAGGGTGCCTGCGCCGATGGCCTGCAGGAGTTGCCTGCGATTCAGCACGGGATTGCGCTCCGCCAGATCCTCAGTTTCCGAAGATACCCCATTCCGGCATTCGCCGGGCTCGTCGACGGCAGCAGGCGGTACTCGAATTTGCGTTTCGGCGGAAGCTTGCCGAGGACGTGACGGCGCCAGGCGGATTCGGCCCGGCGGCCGTTGAAGCAGATCCTCCGGATCGATGGATGCGCCCGCAGAAACGCGGCGAAATCGTTGACCCTAATCGAATCCTCGATGATCGAGGAATCGAGGCTGCCCCTCCGGGCGCAGCTTCCGACAACGTCCCAGAGCGCGATGCCGGCTTTCTTGAGCGCGACCTTGCGATACGCATAGGGTGTGTCCGGATCGAATCCGCAGATCTCGCCGGCGATCCGCCAGAACTGGTTGTGCCGGTACGCGTAGTACTGGCCGGCCGCGAGCGACGCCTCGCTCGGCATGCTCCCGAGCACGAGCACGCACGCCCTGCGATTCGCAATCGGCCGAAAGCCGCGGATAGTCTTCTTCATGGTGCCGGGTCGCAGATTCGCAGATTCGCAGATTCAAGCGTGGACCAAATCTTCGAATCTGCGAATCT
>DASWIQ010000004.1:0-39239 GCA_036397615.1 Steroidobacteraceae bacterium | reverse complement strand
AGATTCGCAGATTCTCGGAAGAATCTGCGAATCTGCGAATCTGCGACCCGGCACCGTCACATCATTCCGGTCTGGAGGCGCGCGGCCTCCGACATCATCGTATGGTTCCAGGGCGGGTCGAACACGAGTTCGACATCGGCCTTTCGCACGGTCGGAATCATGAGCAACTTGTCGCGCACGTCGGCCACCAGCACCTCACCCATGCCGCAGCCGGGCGCCGTCAGAGTCATTTTGACTGCGACGTCGCGCGTACCGTCGGCATTCGCCGTGATGCTGCAGTCGTAGACGAGGCCGAGGTCGACGACATTGATCGGTATTTCCGGGTCGAAGCAGGTCCGCAGCTGGTCCCAGACGACCCGGTTGACATCGTTGTCGGTCGCACCGGGCGGCAGCTCCGGCGCGCGCAAGGGCTCCTTGCCGATCGCGTCGCCGTCGGCGCCCGCGATGCGAAACAGGTTGCCTTCGACGTAGACGGTGAAGCTGCCTCCGAGCGCCTGCGCGATGTACCCGACGCTGCCGGTCCGCAATTTCACCTCGACGCCGGCCGGAACGATCATTGCACGCACATCGCGGTTGACGACGATCGGCTCGTGATTGGCGCGACGCATACTCATTCCGTCGTGACCGGCGCCGCGCTGCCGGCGAGCGCCGCGTTCAGCGTATGCCAGCACAGGCTCGCGCACTTGACGCGCGCGGGGAACTCGCGGACGCCCGCGAGCGCCGCGAGCTTGCCGAGCCGGGCCGCGCCCGAGGCGTCATCCGTCAGCATGCGATGCACGGCGCCGAAGAGCTCCGCGGCCTCGGCGCGGGTCTTGCCCTTGACCGCCTCGCTCATCAGCGAAGCGGAAGCGGTCGAGATCGCGCAGCCGCCGCCCTCGAAACGCAGGTCCCGGATCACGTCGTTCACGAGGTCGACATCGACGTGGAGCCGGTCGCCGCACAGGGGGTTGTTGCCGAGAGCGCTGTGGGTCGCGCCCGGCAACCGGCCCCGGTTCCTCGGCCTACGGTTGTGATCCACGATCACGTCGCGGTAGAGATCGGCGAGATCCATCAGCGTAGCATCCGGATCGCGTGCAGCAGGGCCTCGTGCAGCGCGTCGATCTCCCCGTGCGTATTGTAAAGCGCGAACGACGCGCGCGCCGTCGCCGGCACGCCGAAAAACTCCATGACCGGCATCGCGCAGTGATGGCCGGTGCGCACGGCGACACCCCGCGAATCGAGCACGGTGCCGAGGTCGTGCGGATGAATGCCTTCGACCGTGAAGGATACGAGGCTGCTCTTCTGCGGCGCGGTGCCGACGAGCGTGAGGCCGTCGATGGTTGAAAGTCGCGCCGTGGCGTATTCGAGAAGATCGCGTTCATGGGCCGCGACGCGTCCGATCCCCACGGCGCCCAGATATTCGATCGCGGCGCCGAGGCCGATGGCGCCGCCGATGTTGGGCGTGCCCGCCTCGAAGCGATGCGGCAGGTGATTCCAGGTCGAGCCGTCGAAGGAAACCGTGAGGATCATGTCGCCGCCACCGTGCCAGGGCGGCATCGATGCGAGCAGGCTCTCCCGCGCGTGCAGCACGCCGATTCCGGTCGGCCCGTACATCTTGTGGGCGGAGAAGGCATAGAAATCGCTGTCGAGCGCCTGCACGTCGACCGGCAGGTGCGGGACCGCCTGAGCGCCGTCGACGAGCGTCGTGATGCCGCGTTCCCGCGCGGCGGCGAGGAAATCGGCGATCGGAAGCACGGTGCCGAGCGCGTTCGACACGTGCGCCAGCGCGACGATGCGTGTGCGCGGACCCAGCAGCCGGAGGTAGGCGTCGAAATCGACGACGCCGCGGCGATCGATCGGCACCGGGCGAAGTCTCGCGCCCGTCTGCGAGCACAGGAGCTGCCAGGGCACGATATTGGAGTGATGCTCGAGCCGCGAGACGACGATTTCGTCTCCGGCCAACAGCCGGGGGCGGCCGTGCGACTGCGCGACGAGGTTGATCGCCTCCGTCGTACCGCGCACGAACACGATCTCTGCGGTGGAAGCGGCATTGATGAAGCCACGCACGCGCTCGCGCGCTCCCTCATACAGGGCGGTCGCTTCCTGTGACAGCGTGTGCACGCCCCGGTGGACGTTGGCGTGGTGGGAACGGGCATAGTCCGCGACCGCATCGATGACGGCCGCCGGCTGCTGCGCCGAGGCCGCATTGTCTAGGTAGGCGAGTGGATGGCCATTGATCATCCGGGCAAGCGCCGGAAAATCGCCGCGTATCCGCGCGACGTCGAGGCCAACCGCGATTTCGTGCGCCGCCGCCATCAGAGGAAACCCCGGATCAGCTCGCGGTCCGGCAGCGCACCGGCGACGAGCTTTTCCGCCGCCGCGCGAAGCTCCGGCAGCGGCAGCCGGCCGACCATGTCCTGGCAGAACGCGAACGTGAGCAACGCGCGTGCCGCGGCGGAATCGAGGCCGCGCGACCGCAGGTAGAAGAGCTGCGCTTCGTCGAGCGTACCGGTCGTCGCGCCGTGGCGGCACTTGACTTCGTCCACGTGGATCTCGAGCTGCGGGCGCGCATTGATCTCCGCGAGCGGCGAGAGGAGCAGGTTGCGGATCGTCTGGCTTGCATCCGAACCGCGCGCGGTCGGGTGCACGACGATGAGGCCGTTGAACGCGCCGCGTCCGCGGCCTGCGGCAATTCCGCGATAGTCCTGCTGCGTCGCGGTCGACGCGCCGTGGTGAGCGATTTGCGTGTGCAGATCCACCTGGCGCTCTCCGTCCGCCATGAAAAGTCCCGCAAGCCGGCAGGCGGCGGCGCGGCCGTCGAGCGACAGCCGGAGATTCGATCGGACCAGCCGGCCGCCGAGGGCAAGCAGATGCTGGTCGTAGCGGCACCCGGACGCGAGTTTCACGACCCAGGTTTCGACCTGCGCCGCTGCCGTCGAATGCTCGTGCAGCCGCACATGCACGACTTCCGCCTGCGCGCCGATCGCGAGCTCGCCGGCGAGATTGCCGAGTACGGCCTCGGATCCGAGCGCGATGAAATGCTCGACGAGCGTCAGCTTCGCTCCGGCCCCGACTTCGATGACGGCGCGCGCCTGGTGAACGGCCGCCGTCGTGGCAGTGCTCACATGAACGAGGCTGACCGGCTCGCGCAGCACGGCTCCCGGCGCGACGCGGATCGCGATACCGCTCGCCGCAAAGGCATCCGCCAGCAGTGCGAAGCGGTCGTCCGCGTCATCGCCCGGCGTGCGCAGCAGCGCGAGCGCCGCCTGCGGGTCGCGTTCGAGCAGCTGGCCGAGATCGAGCACTTCGAGGCCCTCGGTCCCGGAGAAGTCCGACAACCCCGCGTCGAGACGGCCGTCGACGAGAACGACGCGCCGCGAGTGTGCGATCGGCAGCAGGCGCGGCCGCAGTTCGGCGGGACCGACGGCGGCATGCGGCGCCGCCTCGAAGCGGTATTCCGCGAGCCGCGCATGGTCGAGATACTTCCAGTTCTCGTCGCGACGGTCCGGCAGACCCTTTGCGACGAGCGCCTCGAGCGACCGGGCGCGGCGGCGCGCCCAGGCCATACCGCCCGCGAACGAGGGCTCAAGTCCTGCGTGGCCCGCGGAAATGCGCTCGATTGCGTTCGGAGTGCTCACGCGGTCGCGACCTCTTCGCGGATCCAGTCGTAGCCGCGGCGGTCGAGCTCGAGGGCGAGCTCGCGCCCGCCGCTCGTGACGATGCGCCCGCCAGTGAGCACGTGCACCTGATCGGGCACGACGTGATCGAGCAGCCGCTGGTAATGCGTGACGAGCACGATCGCCCGGTCAGGCGCGCGCAGGGCATTGACGCCTTCCGCCACCAGCTTGAGGGCGTCGACATCGAGGCCGGAATCGGTCTCGTCGAGGAGCGCGAGCGTCGGCCTAAGCAGGCTCATCTGGAGGATTTCGTTGCGTTTCTTTTCGCCGCCCGAGAATCCCTCGTTGACCCCGCGATTCAGCAGGCTCTCGTCCATGTGCATGTCGGCGAGCCGGCCACGCACCAGGTTCAGGAACTCGAAGGCGTCGAGTTCCGGCTCGCCGCGGTGCTTGCGCAGCGCGTTCAGCGAGGCCTTCAGGAGATACACGTTGTTGACGCCCGGAATCTCGACCGGGTACTGGAACGCGAGGAACAGTCCTTCGCGCGCGCGCTCCTCGGGCGGCATCGCGAGAAGGTCGCGGCCGAGATAGGTCGCGCTGCCCGAGAGGATTTCGTATCCGGGGCGGCCGGCCAGCACGCCGGTCAGCGTGCTCTTGCCCGAACCGTTCGGTCCCATGATCGCGTGCACCTCGCCAGCGCGCACGGCGAGCGAGAGCCCGTCCAGGATCAGCCGCCCGCCAGCCCGCACGCGCAGATCGCGCACCTCGAGGATCATCCGGCCGGCGTCGTTCATCCCACGGCTCCTTCGAGGCTGACGGCGAGCAGGTTCTGCGCCTCGACCGCAAACTCCATCGGCAGCTCGCGGAACACTTCTCGGCAGAAGCCGTTCACGATCATGTTGACCGCGTCCTCGGCCGAGATGCCGCGCTGGAGGCAATAGAAGAGCTGATCGTCCGAGATCTTCGAAGTCGTCGCCTCGTGCTCGACGATGGCCGTCGGATTCCGGACTTCGACGTACGGGAACGTGTGCGCGCCACAATGCGGGCCCATGAGCAGCGAATCGCATTGCGTGTGATTTCGTGCGCCGTCGGCGCCGGGCAGGATCTTCACCAGTCCCCGATAGGCGTTCTGCCCGTGCCCGGCGGAGATCCCCTTCGAGATGATCGTCGATCTCGTGTTGCGCCCCATGTGGATCATCTTGGTCCCGGTATCGGCCTGCTGGCGGTGGTTGGCGAGCGCGACCGAGTGGAACTCGCCGGCCGATCCGTCGCCGCGCAGGATGCAGCTCGGATATTTCCAGGTGATCGCGGAGCCGGTTTCGACCTGGGTCCAGGAGATCTTCGAATTCCGGCCGCGGCAATCGCCGCGCTTGGTGACGAAATTGTAGATTCCGCCGACGCCGTTCTCGTCGCCGGGATACCAGTTCTGCACGGTCGAGTACTTGATCTCGGCGTCGTCGAGCGCGATCAGCTCGACCACCGCGGCATGGAGCTGGTTCTCGTCGCGCTGCGGGGCGGTGCAACCTTCAAGATATGAGACATGCGCGCCTTCTTCGGCAATGATCAGCGTCCGCTCGAATTGTCCGGTCTTCGAGGCATTGATCCGGAAGTAAGTCGAGAGCTCCATGGGGCAGCGCACACCCTTCGGCACGAAGACGAACGAGCCGTCGGTGAAGACGGCGGAATTGAGCGCCGCATAGAAATTGTCGCCGATCGGCACGACGCTGCCGATGTAGCGCTTGACGAGCTCGGGATGATTCCGCACCGCCTCCGAGAACGGGCAGAAAATCACGCCGGCCTCCGCGAGGCGCTCCTTGAACGTGGTCGCAACCGAGACGCTGTCGAATACGGCGTCCACCGCGACGCCGGCGAGACGCGCGCGCTCGTGCAGCGGGATGCCGAGCTTGTCGTATGTCTCGAGCAGTTTCGGATCGACCTCATCGAGCGATTTCGGCCCATTGCCGCGTTGCTTCGGCGCCGAGTAGTAGGAGATCGCCTGAAAGTCGATGGGCGGATAGTGGACGTGGGCCCAGGTCGGGACCGTCATGCGCGTCCACCGCCGATAGGCCTTGAGCCGCCAGTCGAGCATGAATGCCGGCTCGTCCTTCTTCGCCGATATCATCCGGATGACGTCCTCGTCGAGCCCCGGCGCCACGGTGTCGCTCGCGATGTCCGTCACGAAGCCGTGCCGGTACTTGCGGGTGACCAGCGACTCGAGTTCCGGTTGTTTCGTCGACATGCGGCGCTCCGGTCAGCCGCGCACCGGCGGCCGTGCCGCGGTGCCGGTCCGGGTGAAATCGGGCGTGGCGAACGGCGCGTCGCGCCGCACGAGCTCCTCGAGGCTCACGTCGTGCAGCGCACGGCGGATGGCACGGCTGATCCGCTGCCAGCCGTGACCCACGAGACAGGTGGTCTCGATGTCGCAGTTGCCGGCGCCGCCTGCGCATTCCGTGAGCGCGACCGGACCCTCGACCGCGTCGATGATCGCCGCGGCGTTGATGAGCGCCGCCGGCCGCGTGAGCTGATATCCGCCGTGCGCGCCCCGCACGGACCGGACGAGTCCGGCGTGCTGGAGTTCCTTCAGGAGCTTGCTGACCGTCGGCAGGCCGATGCGGGTCCGCTCGGCGATGTCGGCGGCGCTTGCGAGGCCGCCATCGCCGAGGCTGGCGAGAATCACGGTCGCGTAATCGGTCAGACGGCTGATGCGCAGCATGGAGCGTTCCCCGCGGCCCTGGAATTAAACAGCACTATTTTAGTACTATTACCATTCCGGCGGTAGGGGTCCGGGGCGCTCTGGTATCCTTCGCGCCCGGCACGGGCCGTCCGGAAACGCGGAGGATCGGGATCTCATGGACAGCACGGAACTGGACAGACACGCGGCCGCCATGGTGGCTCCCGGCAAGGGAATCCTGGCGGCGGACGAATCGACCGGCACGATCAAGAAGCGCTTCGACAAGATCGGTCTCGAATCGTCATTCGAGTCGCGTCGCGCCTATCGCGAGCTGTTGTTCACCGCGGCCGATGCCGAACGGCATATTTCCGGCGTGATCCTCTACGACGAGACGATCCGCCAGCAGGCGGCCGACGGCCGTCCGTTCCCGGCCCTGCTCGCCTCGCGCGGCATCCTGCCGGGCATCAAGGTCGATGCGGGAGCCAAAGCGCTCGCCGGCTTCCCCGGTGAAACCGTGACGGAGGGGCTCGACGGGCTGCGCGAGCGGCTTGCCGAGTATCGCGCGCTCGGTGCGCGCTTCGCGAAGTGGCGCGCGGTCATCGACATCGGCGCCGCGATTCCGACGCCCGCGGCCCTCGAGGCGAATGCGGAAGCGCTCGCCCGCTATGCAGCCCTCTGCCAGGAAGCCTTGATCGTGCCGATCGTGGAACCCGAAGTACTGATGGACGGCGATCACACGATCGAACGCTGCGAGGAAGTCACCGATGCGACGCTCGAGTCGGTGTTCGATGCGCTCTTCCGTCATCGCGTGCGGCTGGAGGGTACGGTCCTGAAACCGAACATGGTCATCGCCGGCAAGAAATGCGCAAAGCAGGCGAAGCCGCAACAGGTGGCCGATGCCACCGTACGCTGCCTGCGCCGGCGCGTGCCGGGGGCGGTGCCGGGCATCGCATTCCTCTCGGGCGGCCAGAGCGAAGCCGAGGCGACGCTGCACCTGTCGCTGATGAACCGCGCGCGCGACGTGCCGTGGCAACTGTCGTTCAGCTACGGGCGCGCATTGCAGCAAAGCACGCTCGACGCCTGGCGCGGAGTTCCCGGCAACGTCGCGACGGCGCAGCGGGTCTTCCTGCGGCGCGCAAGGCTCAATGGGCTCGCGCGCGACGGCAGCTACGAGGCTGCGATGGAACAGGCTGCAGCCTGAAGGCCGCGCGGCCCGGGTCCACGAGTGACATCCGAAGTACGTCGCGAAACCCGCGCGATCGTGCGCGTGCGCGACCTGCATTACATGGCGGGGAGCCGCGCGATATTCGCCGGCGTCGATCTCGACTTTCCGCGCGGGGCCGTCACGGCCGTCATGGGCCCGAGCGGCAGCGGCAAGACGACCTTGCTGCGCCTGATCACGGGGCAGCTGCACGCTGAACGCGGGCTCGTCGAGGTCGAGGGGCAGGACGTCTCGAAGCTGTCGCGGCGCGAGATCTACCGCATGCGGCGGCGCATGGGGATGCTGTTCCAGAACGGCGCCCTGCTGACCGACCTCGATGTCTACGAGAACATCGCATTTCCGCTCCGGGAGCACACGCGGCTCCCGGAACGGCTCGTACGCCACGTCGTGCTCACGAAGCTCCAGGCAGTCGGCTTGCGCGGCGCCGCACGGCTGATGCCGGCCGAGCTGTCAGGCGGCATGGCGCGCCGCGTCGCGCTCGCCCGCGCCATCGTGATGGACCCGGACCTTCTCATTTACGACGAGCCCTTCGTCGGGCTCGATCCGATCTCGCTGGGCGTGGTGCTGCGGGTGATCCGGCGTCTCAACGACACGCTTGGCGTGACGAGCATCGTCGTGTCGCACGACGTGCGCGAGATCACCGCGGTCGCCGATTTCTGCCACCTGCTGTCGGACGGACGCATCATCGCGAGCGGCGAGCCTGCGGCGGTTTCCGGCAGTACCCGGGAAGACGTGCGGCAATTCATGCACGGCCTTCCCGACGGCCCCGTGCCATTCCATTATCCGGCGCCGGATTACGCTGATCAGATCCGCCACGTGCGCTGAATGACTGCCCCCATCATCCGTGAGCTGGTCGAGAGCGTCCGCGAGACGCTGGAGACTCTCGGCGCCTATACGCTCTTCGCCGCGCGCGTCGCGCGCGAGACTCCGCGAGCGCTGTGGCGCTTCGGCCTGGTAGTCGAGCAGGTGCACAACTCAGGCGCGCTGTCGCTCGTGATCACGATGCTATCGGGCCTGTTCGTCGGCATGGTGCTCGGCCTCCAGGGCTTCGACCTGCTCGAGCGCTTCGGATCCGAAGACTCGCTCGGCTCGGTGACCGCGCTCGGGCTGCTGAAGGAACTCGGGCCGGTCATCACGGCTCTACTCTTCGCGGGCCGCGCCGGTACTGCGCTCGCGTCCGAGCTCGGCCTGATGCGGGCGACTGACCAGCTCGCGGCGATGGAGATGATGGCGGTCGACCCGGTTCGGCGCGTCGTGATGCCGCGCTTCCTGGGTGGCGTGATCTCGATGCCGCTGCTCGCCGGAATCTTCAGCTTGATCGGGATCTATGGCGCGCAACTCGTGGGCGTGCAGATCATGGGTGTGGACGCAGGCCAGTTCTGGTCGCAGATGCGGGGAGCGGTCGAGTTCGAGGACGTCATGGAGGGCGCGCTGAAGAGCGTGGTTTTCGGCGTCGCCTGCAGCCTCGTCGCGGTCTACGAGGGCTATCATTCGGTGCCGACGGCGGAAGGCGTGGGCCGGGCAACGACGCGGACCGTGGTGATTTCCTCGGTCAGCGTGCTGTTACTCGACTACATGCTGACCGCGGTCATGCTTTAAGGAGTCCGACATGCGCCAGACGCGCGCCATCGAGCTGGGAACCGGGCTGTTCGTGCTGCTCGGCTTCGCGGCACTTTTCTTTCTCACCACGCAGATCACGAACCGCGAATTCGGGCTCGGCGACGGCGGCTACCGGCTGACGGCCACGTTCGAGCAGGTCGGCGGCCTGAAACCTGGCGCACCGGTGTCGATGTCAGGCGTCACCATCGGCCGGATCGAGTCGATCACCTACGATTTCAATGAATACCGCGCGCGGGTGACGCTCCGCATCGAGAAATCGTACGACCGCATCCCCGATGACAGCGATGCGGGAATCCTCACGGCGGGATTGCTGGGTGGTCAATACCTCGGGATCGGTCCCGGAAGCTCGGAAACCTTTTTCAAGGACGGCGATCAAATCCATTTCACGCAATCCGCCATCGTGCTCGAGAACCTGATCAGCAAGTTCCTGTTTTCGAAGGCGGCCGAAGAACAGCCTGCGGAGGGATCCGCGAAGGAAGCCAGGCAATGACGCGACGTTTCGCCCTGTTCGTTTTAGCGCTGCTCGCGCCGATGGCAATTTCAGGCGCGGCCCGCGCCGCGGATGCCGTTCCGGGACCCGCGCCGCAGGAGCTGATCGAGACGACGGCACGCCGGTTGCTCGAGGCCCTGGACGCCGATCGCGATCAGGCGCGCAAGGACCCCGCGCGCGTCCGCAAGCTCGTCGACGAGATCCTGCTGCCGCATTTCGATACCGGCTACTCGGCGCGGCTCGTCCTCGGCAAGCACTGGCGGAACGCAACGCCCGAGGAGCAGCGGCGGTTCATCGACGCGTTTTACCAATCACTGCTTCGCAATTACGGATCGGCACTCGCGGAATTCACGGCGGATCGGATGGCGGTCCTGCCGTTCCGCGGCGACCTGGCGAGCGGACAGGCGACCGTCCGGACCGAGGTCAAGCGCAGCAACGGCACGCGCGTGCCGGTCAACTACACGCTCCACGCGACGCCCGCGGGCTGGAAAGCCTGGGATGTCACGATCGAAGGCATTTCCTACGTGCGGAACTTCCGCAATGACGTCGGCGCGGAAATCGACCAGCGTGGATTCCCGGCGCTCATCGAGCGCCTCGAGAAGGAGAATCGCGGTGGCGAGAAGAAACCGTCGCAGTAACGCCGGGTCGCAGCCGGCTGCGCTCGCCACGCTGGGCCCGGGCCGGTTCGAGCTCTCGGGCGATCTCGGCTTTGACGACGCCGCGCGCATGCTTGCCGAGGGCGATGCCGCATTCAGCGGACTGAAAAAGGCCGAAATCGATCTGGCGAATGTCGCGCGGGTCGACAGCGCGGGTCTCGCGCTGCTGCTCGAATGGTCGGTCTCGGCGCGGGAGTCGGGCAGGGCGCTCGTTTACCTCCACGTGCCGCCGGCCATCTCGGCGCTTGCCGGCATCAGCGACGTTTCGGAGCTGCTCGAGCCCATGGTGGCAGGCGGCGGCTGATCCTCAGTGTTCTCCGGCGCCGCCGGAGCTTCCGGTTCCTGCATCTCCCGCTCCAGTTCCTCGAGTTCCTCCGGCGAGATCTCTCCACCCGGAACATCCCCGTCTTTCACCTGGTACTCGCGGCGCTGGAGCCAGGCATCGCGAATGAACGCGTATCGGTCGTAGGCCGAATCGAATGACGGGTCGAACGGCAGGAGCTCGGCCCGGCGATTCACGAACGAAAGGCCGGCGAGGCCCCACTCGGTCGTCGAGTCCAGATCGAGCGCGACGCGGAGATCCGTCTGCGCGTCAGCGTAGATGGACGGTGCGTCCCGCACCGACGAGGGACCGAAGAAGGGCAGCACGAGGTAGGGGCCGGCGGGCACGCCCCAGCGGCCGAGCGTCTGGCCAAAATCCTCATCATTGCGCGGGATGCCGAAACTCGATGCAGGATCCAGCAGGCCGCCGATCCCGAGCGTCGTGTTGACGGCGAATCGGCCGAGGTCGATCAACGTGTCCTTGATCTTGAGCTGCAGCAGGTCGTTCACGATCGTCGTTGGAAACGCGAGATGATCGAGCACGTTATCGACGCCCGTCTGGATCAGCTGGGGGACGTGATTGCGATAACCGGTCGCGACGGGTTTCAGCACGGCGCGATCGACCGCGTCGTTGAATCGATGGGTCCCGCGGTTCATGCGCTCGAGCGGGTCGCCGGACGTGGTCGCGCCCGTCGTCGCGCAGCCGGCGAGGGCGAGCAACAGGGCGGTCAATGCGCCGGCTCCGGCGCGCATATAGACGATCATCGGCGTCCCTTGCCTGGATTACGGCCGCAATTCTAGCTTTGGCCGGGGCGGTCCGGTTCCGGGGTCGTCGGCTCCGCCACCTCGCGGGCGCGCTTGCCCTTCGGCAGGTACTCCTGGAGCTCGCGGATCCGGGCGTCGAAACGCTCGCGCTGCACCGAATTGAGGCCCGGCACGGCCTGCGCGAGGCGCAGCTGGTTGATCGCGAGCGACAGGTCGCCGCTGATGACGTGGAACTCGGACATGTAGTAGTACGAATCCGCGATGTCGCCGGCGGCGTTCGCCGCGATCGCCGTGAATCGGGCCTGCTCGGCGGTCGGCGGCGTATTGTTGAACAGGTCGAGCAGCACGACGTGCGCCCGCCGCGGATCCCCGTCGCGCATCAGCGTCTCGGCATAGCGCATCGTCACGGGCACGTTGCGGGGAAAGAGCCTCATGGCATTCTTGAGCGTCTCGCGCGATGCGGCAGTCCGGCCGGCGGCCAGCTGCGCCTGCCCGAGCGCCGTGTGATAGAGCGTGACGTCGGGGCGGCGGTCGCGCAGCGCTTCGAGGCCGGGAATTGCGTCCTCCGGCGTGCCGAGCTGCATCAGGGCGAGCGCGCGGCCGTACTGCTCGGCGTCGGTCGACGGGTAGTCCGCGCTCTTCGCCGTCGGATACAGGTCGCGGACCGAAGTTTCGGGCGACAGCGTCTCCATCTGCAGCCGGTCCCGGATCAGCGCATAGCTCGTGCTGTCGGGCGTGCGCGGCCGTTCGAGCCGGTTGGCGCGGTCGCGCGTCTCGGCGATGCGCTCGCTCGTGACCGGATGCGTGCGGAGCAGTTCGGGGATGTTCCGGCCGCCGCTGCCCGCGCGCTGCTGCATCGTCGCGAAGAACTCGGGCATCCCGACCGGATCGAATCCGGAGGCGGCGAGGATCCCGATTCCCACGCGGTCCGCCTCGCTCTCGTTCGCGCGCGTGTAGTTGATCTGGCTCTGAGCCGCGAGTCCCTGCGCGGCCGTCACCGTTCCGAGTACGGCGTCGCTCGGCACGCCGGTCGTGGCACCGATCAGGATCGCCGCGAGGATCGCGGCCGCGGAGGCCAGGTTCGCGCGGCCCGCGTTCTGCATCGAACGCGCGATGTGCCGCTGTGTCACATGCGCGATCTCGTGCGCGAGCACGCCCGCGAGTTCCGCTTCGCTCCGGGTCGCCGTGACGAGCCCGGCATTGACGCCAATGAATCCGCCCGGCAGCGCGAACGCATTGATGCCCGAATCCCTGACCGCGAAGAACGTGAAGCGGTGCGCGCCCTCGTGCGCCTGGCTCGCAAGGCGCATCCCGAGGGACTGGAGGTATTCGGTGATCTCCGGATCCTCGATGATCTGGCCCGCGTCGCGGAGGCTTCGCACGATCATCAGCCCGATCTTGTATTCGTCGATCAGCGACAGTGTCGTGCTCGCGGGCGTGCCGATGTCCGGCAGGTCGCCGGTCGTCGCCTGGGCGGCGGCCGGTGCCGCGCCGAAGGCGAGCTGGAACGAAAAGACGATCAACAGTGCGCGCATCGCTCCGATCCTGGCGGAATTCCCAGTTCGACCGCGGTTCCCGCGCATGGTTCGCCGGCCGCCCGACTCAGAGCGCTTCCGACGCAAAATCGGCGAGACGCGAGCGCTCGCCGCGCACGAGCGTCACGTGGCCGGCGTGCTGCCATCCGCGGAAGCGGTTTACGACGTAGGTGAGGCCGGAGGTCGTCTCAGTGAGGTAGGGCGTGTCGATCTGCGCGATATTGCCGAGGCAGACGAGCTTGGTGCCGGGACCCGCACGCGTGACGAGCGCCTTCATCTGCTTCGAAGTCAGGTTCTGCGCCTCGTCGAGGATGAGGTAGCGGTTGAGGAAGGTCCGCCCGCGCATGAAGTTGAGAGAGCGGATCTTGATGCGGTGACGCAGGAGATCCTGCGTCGCGGCGCGGCCCCAGCTGCCGCCTTCCTGGCCCTGCGTGAGGACCTCGAGGTTGTCCATCAAGGCGCCCATCCAGGGCTCCATTTTTTCCTCCTCGGTCCCCGGGAGGAAGCCGATGTCCTCGCCGAGCGGGATGGTGACGCGGGTCATGATGATCTCGCTGAAGCGGTTCGTCTCGAGCGTCTGCACCAGTCCGGCAGCGAGCGTCAGGAGCGTCTTGCCGGTTCCGGCCGGTCCGAGGATCGTCACGAAATCGATCTCGGGGTCGAGCAGCAGGTTGAGAGCGAGGTTCTGCTCGCGGTTTCGCGCGACGATGCCCCACACCGCATGCCGCTCGCTGCGGAAGTCCTGAGTGACCTCGAGTGTCGCGACTTCGTCGTCGATCGAGCGGACGACCGCCTCGAAGGCATCGGCGGAATTATCGTAAAGGAACTCGTTCGGGTGCCACTCGCGCACCAGCGGGCCGCGCACGCGGTAGAACGTGCGCGCCTGATCGTGCCAGGACTCGACGTTGTTGCCGTGCGTCTCCCAGAAATCCGCCGGAAGCGGCGTGACCCCGGTGAACAGCAGGTCGGCATCCTCGATCGTGCGGTCGTTGTAGTAGTCCTCCGCATGCACGCCGAGGATCGCGGCCTTGATGCGCAGATTGATGTCCTTCGAGACGAGCGTGACGCGCGTGCCCGGAAGTTCCATCTGCAAGGCGAGCGTATAGCCGAGAAGCGCGTTGTCGATGCCATGGCCGGGCAGGGTATCGGGCAATCCGGCAGCCAGCCGGCGAGTCTGGAAGAAGAGCCGTCCGGTCGGCGGCTTCTTGCCGTGGTTGCCGGAGCGGCCCGAAGGGAGCTCGAGTCCCAGGTCGATCTGCTCCTTGGTGGCATTCGCCATCAGTTCGTCGAGGAAACGCGTGACCTGGCGGACGTTTCGCGCCGATTCGGAGAGTCCCTTCTTGCCGGCGTCGAGCTCCTCGAGCACGCCCATCGGAAGGTAGATGTCGTGTTCCTCGAATCGGAAGACCGCGGCCGGATCGTGCATCAGGACGTTCGTGTCCAGCACGAATGCGCGGCGGGCGCCCTTCGCGGGCCGGTTCTTCAGCATGGCCGGTTCAGAGTTCGCGGGCGGCCGCGAGGACCTCCGCGGCGTGACCCGCGACGCGGACCTTGCGCCACTCCTGCCGGAGCACGCCCTTGCCATCGATGAGAAAGGTGCTGCGCTCTATCCCCATCATTTTCCTTCCGTACATGTTTTTGCGCTTCCAGACTCCGAACAGGTCGGCGACCGAATGATCTTCGTCCGAGCCGAGCTCGAACGGAAACTTCATCTTGTCCCTGAATCGCCGGTGCGACTCGAGCGTATCGGTCGAAATTCCCATGATCCGCGTGCGCAGCCGGCGGAACGCGGGGGCAAGGTCGCGGAAGTCGCTGCCCTCGGTCGTGCAGCCGGGCGTGCTGTCCCGCGGGTAGAAATACACGACCAGGTTCTCGCCTTTCGACGCGCCCATGCGGAACTCGCCGTCCGTCGTCGGAATGCTGAACTTCGGAACCTTCCCGCCCGGCTTGACCCCGGCCATGGCGTGTCAGTTCTTGACCGGCTCGAGGATCGCGTCGAGGTTCATCTGGTCGCAGAAATCCATGAACTCCTCGCGGAGCGCCCCCACGTGGATCCGGGACGGCACGTTGATGACCATGTAGACGGAGAACATCTGCGCGCCGGTGTGCGCCGCCGCGTAGGCGCGTGTCGACAGTTCCCCGATGTCGATGCCGCGCGCGGCGAAGAAACCGGAGAGCCCGGAGACGATCCCGGCCTGGTCGATGCAGACGACGTCGACCGAGTAAGGGACCATGTCCTCGCGCACCGGCCGTTGCACGGTACGCCGCACCTGGATCGTCACTCCGGCCGTCTCACCGAGCTTGCCGAGGTCCGTCTCCATCCGCGCGATCGAATGCCAGTTTCCGGCGACGAGGAGCAGCATTGCGAAATCGGAGCCGAGCGCCGTCATGCGGCTCTCGCTGATGCTGCCGCCGCAGTCCGCGACGATCTTCGAGAGATCGTGGACAAGACCGATGCGATCGTCGCCGATGGCCGAAATTGCGATGAATTGTTTCATTCAGGAGAGAACGGAGGCGTGGCGCAGAGTGTACCGGGATCGGTGATGCGATGATACGATTCCGCCCCGGTGCCGGCCGCCAGGTCGGGGGGTGATATGTTCCGCGGCAGCCTGGTCGCACTCGTGACGCCGATGACGGAATCGGGCGACGTGGATCACGTTGCATTCGGTCGCCTGCTCGACTGGCACGCGCGCGAGGGCAGCGACGGCGTCGTCATCGCGGGTACCACCGGCGAGTCGGCGACTCTCACTGCGGCAGAGGCCGCGGAGCTTCTGCAAATCGCCGTGCAGCGGATCGGCGGGCGCCTGCCGGTCATTGCAGGCACGGGCGGCCCCTCGACCGCGGCATCGGTCGAGCGGACGCGAGCCGCCTGCGAACTGGGCGCCGACGGCGTGCTGGTCGTGACACCTTATTACAACCGACCGACGCAGGAGGGGCTGTACCGTCACTTCAGCATGATCGCGGACGCCGCGAGCGTGCCGCTCATTCTCTACAATGTGCCGTCGCGCACGGCCTGCGACCTCCTGCCCGAAACCGTCGAACGACTGTCGGGCCACCCGCAGATCATCGGGATCAAGGACGCGACCGGCAGCGTCGCGCGCGGCGTCGAGATCATCGAACGTTGCGGCGATGATTTTCTGCTGCTATCGGGTGACGACGCGACCTGCCGCGAACTGATCGGCGCGGGCGCGCAAGGCGTCATCACCGTGACCGGCAATGTCGCGCCGCGCCTGATGCATGAAATGGTCGAAGCGGCGCTGACCGGCGATCCGGACGGCGCCAGGGAACTCGACGAGCGCCTCGCGGGTCTTCACACTGCGTTATTCGTCGAGTCGAATCCGATCCCCTCGAAATGGGCGCTCGGGCAGCTCGGGCTGATCGGCGAGGGCATCCGCCTGCCGCTCGTCGGTCTGTCGGATCCGTATCACGGGCAAGTGCTTGCGGCGATGCGCCGCGCCGGAGTGATCGAATGAGGAATTGCGTGAGACGATTGGCCCTGATTGCGGCGGCACTGCCGATCGCCAGCTGCGGATTGCTGCCCGACGCGTATACGGGCTGCGACGAGGCGCAGCCCTACCAGTCCGCGCGGCAGAACGAGCCCCTGCGCGTACCCGCGGGTGCCGATCAGCCGGACACGCGCAATGCGCTCAGGATTCCGGAGGTCAAGAGTCCGGAACTGCCGCCGGAGCCGGGCCGTTGTCTCGATCACCCGCCGTCCTATGCGAAGGAGCGCCCTGCGGCTTCAGGCGGCTGACCGGCAGGCGGTTGCCGGTTCGTCGGTCGTCCGGTAGGCTTCGCCGCCCGGGAGAGGTGGCCGAGCGGTCGAAGGCGCTGGACTGGAATTCCAGTAATACCCACAAGGTATTCGTGGGTTCGAATCCCACCCTCTCCGCCAATAAAACTCAGTTCTCGCGGTCCCCCGCATCGCGCGTGCGGCCGCCGGCCGCGATCGCCTCGTAGGCGCGGGCGAATGCGACCAGGAACACCGCGGGCAGCCCGGCATCGCCCGCCTGCACGGTGGCACGGAAGAGCTCCTGATACCGATTCCACAAGCGCGCCTGCAGGTCGGTTCCGACGACGCCGTGCGCGCGGCGGCCGAGTTGCTCCTCGAGCACCTCGGGATTCAATTTCTCGAAGACTGCAGCGAGCGCGTCGCGAAGCGCGGCCGCGATCGCGATTTCGTGATTGCGGGCGCGCGAGAACTGGCCGCGGATCTCGTCGATCGCGCGAGAATCGCCCGGACCGCGGCCGGCCAGCATGAGTTCGAGAATCTGCTCGACGGCCGCGATCTGCACCAACGGGCTCGTCGCATCGCGGCGCCGCGCACCGGAAGAAATGCCGAATTCGCTCGCAAAATCGGCGCGCGTGCGCGCGAGCTCCGTGAAGCCGACGAATGTCTCGCGCAGCAGCTGCCCCGCCTGCTGCAGCGCCGAGGCGCGGACCTCGGCGGGCAGCGCGAGCGGATCGATTCCCGCGCCCCGGCAGAGCGCGACCAGGCCTGGCCACAACTCCTGATCTTCGCGCGCGCGCGCGGAAGCGACGGGCGCCGAAGGCGCGGCGGCAGGCGCCGCGGCCACGACCGCAGGAGGCATGCGTGGCGGCGATGGCTGCGGGCGCGACTGCGCCTTTGCCATCTGCTCGCGCCGGCCCGTCGAGATGAAGGACTTCACTTCGAACGATGCGTCGAGATCGGCATCGCTGACCGGGTTCGCCTCCTGCGCCGGAAAATCGTTACCGCCGGAGATCTCGACCTCGATCTCGTATTCGCCGATGCGGAAGCGGTCGCCGTTCACGAGCTGGTGCGGGCGATCCGGTCCGAGGGCCTCGTCGGAATTGTTGACGAAGGTGCCGTTCGTGCTCGTGTCGCGCAGATACCAGGTGCCGCCGCGGTGCTCGATCTCGGCATGACGGCCGGAGACGTAGCGGTCGGGATCCCTCAGCACCCAGTCATTGCTCGTATTGCGGCCGATGCGGCCGCCATTGACGCCGAAGGTCCAGCGCGAGTGCTCGCCGGCCGTCCCCGCGTTGTCGCTGACGATTTTCAGCCTGAGCGCCATCGCACGTATAATAACGCGCCCACGGCAGGGCGACCCCCATCCCGATCATGTCCTCAAGTCACATATTCAGGATCGTTTTCGTCAACCAGGGCAAGGTCTACGAGATATACGCCCGCAAGGTCAGCCATGGCGGGCTCTTCGGCTTCGTCGAAGTCGAGGAAATCGTCTTCGGCGAGCGCAGCAGCGTCGTCCTCGACCCGTCGGAAGAGCGCATCAAGACCGAGTTTGCCGGCGTCAAGCGGAGCTACCTGCCGCTGCACTCGATCATCCGCATCGACGAGGTGAGGAAGCAGGGCGTCAGCAAGATCAGCGTCCTCGAAGGCGGCAATGTTGCGCAGTTCCCCGTCACCCTGTACCCCGCCGGCACCGATCCGGGCGTGAAGCGCTGACGGCTTGATGCTGCTGTTCCGAGGCGCCCCGGCACTTTCACCATTCCGGATCGAGAGACTGCTCGCGGCGCAGAAGCGCATCGACCCCGCAGTCCGGCAAGTCGCCGTCGACTATGTTCATTTCGTCGACACTGAAAGGACGCTGACGTCGCCGGAAACGGCGGTGCTCGAGCGGCTGCTCGATGTCGACCCGCACGCGGCGGCGCAGGAAAACGCAGACTCGCTCCTTCTCACCGTGCCGCGGCCTGGCACGATTTCGCCCTGGTCCTCGAAGGCGACCGACATCGCACGGGTCTGCGGCCTTGTGGCCGTGCGCCGCATCGAGCGCGGCAAGGCCTGGCGGATCACGGCGGACCGGGGGCTGCCGCCTGCCGCGCTTTCCGCGCTCGCGGCGCCGCTCTTCGATCCGATGACGGAGGCGCTGATGACGGGCACCTCGGAAGTCGAGCGCCTGTTCGCGACTCACGAGCGCGGCCCGCTCGGGCGCATCGCGCTCGGCAACGAACCGAAGCCCGCCCTCGCGCGCGCCAATGCCGCGCTCGGGCTCGCGATGTCCGACGACGAGATCGCCTACCTCGCGGACGTGTTCGCGCGCCTCGGGCGCGACCCGACCGACGTCGAGGTGATGATGTTCGCCCAGGCGAACAGCGAGCATTGCCGCCACAAGATCTTCAACGCGGACTGGCGCATCGACGGCATCGCGGAGTCGCGGTCGCCGTTCGCGATGATCCGACACACGCGCGACCGAAGTCCCGGCGGAGTGCTCTCGGCCTATAGCGACAATGCCGCCGTACTCGAGGGACCACGCGGCGCCCGGATCTTTCCTGCGCCCGCGAACGGGATCTACGGCTGGCACGAAGAGCCGGTCGACATCCTGGTCAAAGTCGAATCCCACAATCATCCGACCGCCATCTCGCCGTTCCCCGGCGCCGCCACCGGTTCCGGCGGCGAGATTCGGGACGAGGGCGCAACCGGGCGCGGCGCGAAGCCCAAGGCAGGCCTCGTCGGATTCACGGTGTCGAATCTCCGAATTCCGGAGTTCGTGCAGCCCTGGGAAACGGATTACGGCCGCCCGGCGCGCATCGCATCCGCGCTCGACATCATGCTGGAAGGACCGATCGGCGCCGCGGCGTTCAATAACGAGTTCGGGCGTCCCGGCATCCTCGGCTATTTCCGCACGTTCGAGCAGCGCGTGGCCGGCGATCCCGAAGGCCGCGTGCGGGGCTATCACAAGCCGATCATGATCGCCGGCGGCCTCGGCAACGTACGGCGCATGCACGTGGATAAACTGTCCGTGCCCGCGGGAGCGCCGCTCGTACTGCTCGGCGGCCCGGCAATGCTGATCGGCCTCGGCGGAGGCGCGGCTTCGTCGCAGGGGAGCGGCGCGGGCAGCGAAGAGCTCGACTTCGCATCGGTCCAGCGCGGCAATCCGGAAATGCAGCGGCGCGCGCAACAGGTCATCGACGCCTGCTGGGCGCTCGGAGAGGACAACCCGGTCCTGATGATTCACGACGTGGGCGCCGGGGGACTCTCCAATGCCGTACCCGAAGTCGTGGCACCGGGTGGGGGGCGCATCGAGCTTGCGAATGTGCCGAGCGACGAGCCGGGCATGTCGCCGCTCGAGATCTGGTGCAACGAGGCGCAAGAGCGTTACGTGCTGGCACTGTCGCCGGAGCTGCTCGACGCGTTCATCGCCTTGTGCCGGCGGGAACGCTGCCCGCACGCGGTCATCGGCCAGGCGGGCGACGACGGCAGGCTCGTCGTCGATGACGCGCGCTCGGGCGAACGTGCCGTGGACATGCCGGTCGCGGACCTGCTCGGCCGGCCGCCGCGCATGCGAAAGGACGTGCGGCGGCGCGCGCGCCGCGGCGACGGATTCGACCCTTCAGGGCTCGACGCCGGCGAAACGCTTGCGCGCCTGCTGCGGCTACCCGCGATCGCCGACAAGGGATTCCTGGTCACGATCGGTGACCGGACGGTCGGCGGCCTGATCAGCCGCGATCCGCTCGTCGGTCCCTGGCAGGTGCCCGCAAGCGACGTGGCCGTGACCGTTTCGGGTTTCCGCGGTTCGAGCGGCGAAGCGATGGCGATCGGCGAGCGGCCGGCGATCGCGCTCCTCGACGCGCCGGCATCCGGGCGCATGGCTGTTGGCGAGGCGGTCACCAATATCGCCGCCGCCGATGTGCGGCGCATCGGCGACATCAAGCTTTCGGCGAACTGGATGGCCGCCTGCGGCGAACACGGCGAGGACGCGGACCTGTACGACACCGTGCGCGCGATCGGCGAAGAACTGTGTCCCGCGCTCGGAATCGCGATACCGGTCGGCAAGGATTCGCTGTCGATGCGTTCGAGCTGGCAAACCGGTGGCGTCGACCAGTCGGTCGTCGCGCCGCTCTCGCTCGTGATCACCGCTTTCGCGCCAGTCGCCGATGTGCGACGGACGATGACGCCGGTGCTCGAAACGGCGGCGGGTCCGAGCGTGCTGCTGCTCGTCGATCTCGGCGCCGGCCGCGACCGCGTTGGCGGGTCCTGCCTGGCGCAGGTGCATCGCGCCATCGGCGATACCGTGCCCGACGTCGACGACGCAGAGCGGCTCGTTTCGTTTTTCGCCGCGATTCGCGAACTGCGGGATGCGGAACTCGTACTCGCTTACCACGACCGCTCCGACGGTGGTCTCGCGGTGACGCTGCTCGAGATGGCGTTTTCGGGCCGCACGGGATTCGATGTCGATCTTGGCGACGTCGCCGCGCCGATCGCGGCGCTCTTCAGTGAGGAACTCGGCGCCGTCCTTCAGCTCCGGGTCGCGGATCTCGAACGCGCGCAGGGCATCCTCGCGCGGCACGGGCTCGGTGCGCTCTCGCGCGTGATCGGCCGCGTGACCGCCGGGCGCCGGATCTGCATTTCCGGCTCCGGCCGGTCCCTCATCGACGACGACCGCGTGCGGCTCCGCGGACTGTGGTCGGAGACTAGTTGGCGATTGCAGCGGCTCCGTGACACGCCCTCCTGCGCGGATGAGGAGCGCGACACGCGACTCGATGAGGACGATCCCGGGCTCGCATGGCGGCCCTCTTTCGATCCCGACGACGACGTCGCGGCGCCGTTCGTCGCGACCGGCGTCCGCCCGCGCGTCGCGATCCTGCGCGAACAGGGCGTCAACAGCCAGGTCGAGATGGCTGCGGCATTCGATCGCGCCGGCTTCACCGCGGTCGACCTGCACATGACGGATCTCATCGATGGCGGCGCCACGCTGGCCGGATTCCACGGACTCGTGGCCTGCGGCGGATTCAGCTACGGCGACGTGCTCGGCGCGGGCGAGGGCTGGGCGAAGTCGATCCTGTTCAACGCGCGCGCGCGCGGATTGTTCGAGGCCTGGTTCCGGCGCGAAGACCGCTTCACGCTCGGCGTCTGCAACGGCTGCCAGATGCTCGCCGCGCTGTCTGAACTGATTCCGGGCGCCGCGCGCTGGCCGCGCTTCCGGCGAAATCGCTCGGAACAGTTCGAAGGCAGGCTCTCACTGGTCGAGATCAGGGCGTCGCGGTCGCTCTTCTTCGCGGGCATGGCCGGGTCGCGGCTGCCGATCGCCGTCGCGCACGGCGAGGGACGGGCCGAGTTCAGGAGTGCAGCCGACGAACACGCGGCCGGCGCCCTGGCGGTCATGCGGTTCGTGGACAATCGCGGTCGCGTCGCGATGACTTACCCGGCCAACCCGAACGGCTCGCCGCAGGGCATCGCGGGACTTACGTCAGAAGACGGTCGCGTCGCGATCCTGATGCCGCATCCGGAGCGGGTGTTCCGGACGGTCCAGAATTCCTGGCATCCCGCGGACGCGGGGGAGGACAGCGGCTGGATGCGGATCTTCAGGAACGCGCGGGTCTGGGTCGGCTGAACACGGCAGCTCAGGGAAGCGCGCCGGGCAGCGGCGTGACGTTCGACGAGTCCTCGGCGAAATAGCGCCGCACCATCATCGCCTGCTGCAGCCGGCCGCGGCGCACATACGCCTGGTAGAGCAGGTCCTTGAGGACTTCGAGCAGCACGCCCGCCTGGAAAGCGTCGATCACCGGCAGATTCGCACGGCCCGGCACGTCGACGTCGAAGAGCACCTTCTTGACCACGGCGAAGGACTCGTCGTCGAGTTCCGCGAGCCGGCGGATGTTCGCAAGCTCGTCGTACAGTTCGAGCTTGCCGTCCTCGCCGAGATCGGCGAATGCGCCCTGGGCGACGCGCCGGCACATCGAGGCGAATGCGTTGTAGCAGGCGACTCCGAAGCAGGCGAAGGCCTCCTTCAACAGTGCCTCGGTGTCCTCGGGCAGGTAGGTGAAATTGAAGCGCTCCCGCGGGCGCTCGAGTTCGACGAAATTCGGCGCGAGCTCGACGCGGCTGCCGGCGTACAGCTTGACCGAGAAGCGCAGGAAAATCGGCGCATTGCAGGACTCGCAGCGGTAGACGAGCCCGACCTGCGCCGGCTTGTGCTGCTGGAGCGCGTTGAAGTCCGGGACGGAGAGCGGCGTGATGTGCGCGAGCACCTGGCAATGGGGGCACTGCAGCGCGAGACCGCTTTCCTGGTCGTGATGCAGGCGCCCCGCCGAGTCGATGTACACCGCCACGCGTTTCCCCCGCTGACCGGTCGCTTCCAGTCTAGCCGAAATGTCGGCGCGCGTATGCCCTCAGGCGTGCAGCGGCTTGTAGCGCAATCGGTGCGGCTGGTCGGCCAGCTCGCCCTTGCGTCGCCTGAGGTCCGCCACGTACTCCTGGTAATTGCCTTCGAACCAGACGACTTCGCTATCGCCCTCGAACGCCAGGATGTGCGTGGCGATGCGGTCCAGGAACCAGCGATCGTGCGAGATGACCACCGCGCAGCCCGGGAAATTCAGCAGCGCCTCCTCCAGCGCGCGGAGCGTCTCGACGTCAAGGTCGTTGGTCGGCTCGTCGAGCAGGAGCACATTGGCGCCGCTCCGGAGCACTTTCGCCAGGTGGACGCGGTTCCGCTCGCCGCCCGACAGCGCGCCGATCAGCTGCTGCTGCTGGTTGCCGCGGAAGTTGAATCGCCCGACGTAGCCTCGCGAAGGCGTCTCGTAGTTGCCGACCTTGATGATGTCCTGGCCGCCGGAGATTTCCTGCCACACGGTTTTCGAGTCGTCGAGCCGGTCGCGCGACTGGTCGACATAGGCGATGTTGACCGACGGACCGGTCCGTACTGTCCCGGCATCGGCCTTTTCCGTGCCGGTGAGCATGCGGAACAGCGTCGTCTTTCCCGCGCCGTTCGGCCCGATGATGCCGACGATGGCGCCGGCGGGCAGCCGGAACGACAGGTCATCGATCAGCAGGCGCTCGCCGTAAGCCTTGCGCAGGTGTTCCACCTCGATCACGAGATCGCCGAGGCGCGGCCCCGGCGGAATGTAGATCTCGTTGGTTTCGTTGCGGGCCTGGAATTCGACCGATGACAGCTCGTCGAACTGCCGGAGACGGGCCTTGCTCTTTGCCTGGCGCGCCTTGGGATTCGCGCGCACCCATTCGAGTTCGCGCGCGAGCGTCCGCCGCAGGCCTTCCTGTTGTTTCTCCTCCTGCGCGAGCCGCTGTTCCTTCTGCTCGAGCCACGAGGAGTAATTGCCCTGCCACGGAATGCCGTGGCCGCGATCGAGCTCGAGGATCCAGCCGGCGACGTTGTCGAGGAAGTAGCGATCGTGCGTGACGCAGATGACGGTGCTCGGGTACTGCTCGAGGTATTTCTCGAGCCAGGCGACGGACTCGGCATCGAGATGGTTCGTCGGCTCGTCGAGCAGGAGCATGTCGGGCTTCGAAAGAAGCAGGCGGCAGAGCGCGACGCGGCGGCGCTCCCCGCCGGAAAGCTGAGTGACCTTCGTTTCCCAGGACGGCAGGCGGAGCGCATCTGCGGCGATGTCGAGCTGCCGCTCC
The DNA here is from genome assembly GCA_036397615.1 of Steroidobacteraceae bacterium. Lineage (GTDB taxonomy): Bacteria > Pseudomonadota > Gammaproteobacteria > Steroidobacterales > Steroidobacteraceae > SCUD01. Next base: position 15,004 of record DASWIQ010000004.1, on the reverse strand, counting down.
AGGTTGTGCCCGTCGACGGTCGCGAGGAAAGCCTCAAGCTGACCCTGTTCCGCTGCGAGCTTGTCGAAGTCCGCGTCAGGCTCGCTGTAAAGCGCGTAAATCTGCTCGAGCCTCGCGAGTGCGTCCTTGACCGGCTTCACCGACTCTTCGACGACTCCGCGCACGTCGGCGGCCGGATTCAGTTGCGGCTCCTGCGGCAGCAGTCCCACCTTGATTCCCGGCTGCGGTCGGGCCTCGCCTTCGATGTCCGTATCGACGCCCGCCATGATTCGAAGCAGGGTCGACTTGCCGGAGCCGTTCAGGCCGAGGACGCCGATCTTGGCGCCGGGGAAGAACGACAGCGAAATGTCGCGCAGGATGTGCCGCTTTGGCGGAACGACCTTGCCGACGCGGTTCATCGTATAAATGTACTGGGCCATGCCTTCCTGCCTGTCCGCGGGGCCGCGGATTATCAGCGATGCGCACGCCCGCCGCCAGCCGCCGGCGGGCCGTGATAATCTCGAAACTGCCTGGACAAAACTGCGGCGGCATCGCGTGGCTGAATACGGCGGACCGGACACCTGTGTCGTCGCAGGCGAGCGGATCGCCCGCTATGCCTTTGGCGACGGGCATCCATTCGGGCCTGACCGGCACGAGGCATTCTGGCGCGAACTCGTGGCACAGGGGCTGGACCGGCGCGTCCAGTTGCTCGCGCCACGCGCAGCGACGCGCCGGGAACTCGAATTGTTCCACGACCCGGCCTATGTGGACCTGGTCCAGTCGCGATCCATGACGGGCGAGGGTTTCCTCGACGCCGGCGACACGCCCGCGTGGAAAGGTGTCTTCGAGGCCGCGAGCGACGTCGTCGGCGCCACGCTCGTCGCCGTGGATGCATTGATGGGCAGCCGGGCGAAACGCGGCTTCGTGCCGATCGCCGGGCTCCATCATGCGGGCCGCGGGCATGCGGCGGGGTTCTGCGTCTTCAATGACATCGGGGTCGCGATTGAGCATCTCAAACTGACGCACGGGCTCACGCGAATCGCCTATGTCGACATTGACGCGCATCACGGCGATGGCGTGTTCTACGCATTTGAGGACGATTCCTCCGTGATCGTCGCGGACACGCACGAGGACGGGCGATTCCTGTATCCGGGCACGGGCGCCGCGACGGAGACCGGCTCGGGCGCGGCGGCGGGGAGCAAGCTCAATCTGCCGTTGCCGCCGGGTGCCGGCGATGCGGAGTTTTTCGCGGCCTGGCATGCCGTCGAGGCGCATCTCGAGCGGCATGCGCCCGAATTCGTGATTTTCCAATGCGGTGCCGACAGCCTGGGCGGCGATCCCATCACGCACCTGCAGCTCACGGAGGAGTCGCACGCGCATGCCGCCCACCGGCTCTGCGCGATCGCCGACCGCCATTCGTCGGGCCGCATCCTCGGCGTCGGCGGCGGAGGCTACAACCGGCGGAATCTCGCGCGCGCCTGGACACGGGTCGTGCAGACTTTCGTCGAGGCGGCCTGAGGAAAGCCTTTCGGGTAGACTTCGCGCTCCGTTTTCGGGCATACCTCGCGAGGAAACCCATGTTTGGTCCCGGCATGAGCATCGAGGCATTTGATCCGCAGCTGGCGAGCGCGATCGCCTCCGAGCGTCGCCGCCAGGAGGAGCACCTCGAGCTCATCGCGTCCGAGAATTACGCGAGCCCGCGCGTGCTGGAGGCCCAGGGGTCCGTGCTGACCAACAAGTACGCCGAAGGCTATCCGGGAAAGCGCTACTACGGGGGCTGCGAATTCGTCGACGTTGCCGAGGAGCTCGCGATCGAGCGCGCGAAAAAACTGTTCGGCGCTGCCTATGCCAACGTGCAGCCGCACTCCGGCTCGCAGGCGAATGCGGCCGTGTACCTCGCGCTGCTTGCGGCGGGCGACACGCTGCTCGGCATGAGCCTCGATCATGGCGGCCATCTCACGCACGGCGCGAAGGTCAATTTCTCGGGCAAGCTGTTCAACGCCGTGCAGTACGGCCTCGATCCGGCGACCGGCGAAATCGATTACGCGGCTGTCGAGCGGCTCGCGCGGGAGCACCGTCCGAAGATGATCCTCGCGGGCTTCTCCGCGTATTCGCGCGTGATCGACTGGCAGCGCTTTCGCGCGATCGCGGATGCGGTCGGCGCCTGGTTCGTGGTCGACATGGCGCACGTAGCCGGGCTCGTCGCGGCCGGCGCCTATCCGAATCCAGTGCCAGTCGCCGACGTCGTCACGACGACCACGCACAAGACGCTTCGCGGCCCGCGTGGAGGCCTTATCCTCGCGCGCGAGCACGCGGACCTGCACAAGAAGCTGAACTCGATGATTTTCCCCGGTACGCAGGGCGGGCCGCTCATGCACGTGATCGCGGCCAAGGCCGTCGCATTCCTCGAGGCGCTCACGCCGGAATTCGCTGCATACCAGCGGCAAGTCGTCGCGAACGCCCGGGCGATGGCGAAGTCGCTGCAGGAGCGCGGCTACCGGATCGTGTCCGGAGGCACCGACAATCATCTGTTCCTGCTCGACCTCGTCGGCAGGAACTATACCGGCAAGGACGCGGACGCGGCGCTCGGCCGCGCTCACATCACCGTCAACAAGAACGCCGTGCCGAACGATCCGCGGCCGCCGTTCGTCACGAGCGGCCTCAGAATCGGGACGCCTGCGATCACGACGCGCGGCTTCGGGCTCGGCGAATCGCGCCAGATCGGCGGCTGGATCGCCGACGTGCTGGACGCGATGGAAGACGAGTCCGCGATCGAGCGCGTGCGCACGCAGGTGCTGGCGATCTGCGGGCGCTTTCCCGTTTACGGCTGAGCGCCGGAACGCGGCGCCCGTGCACTGCCCATTCTGCAATCACGACGACACGAAGGTGACGGATTCCCGGCTTGCGGGCGAGGGGCACCAGATCCGGCGCCGCCGCGAATGCCAGTCCTGCGGCGAGCGTTTCACGACTTTCGAAACCGCGGAACTCGTCATGCCGCAGGTCGTCAAGAACGATCACACGCGGCAGCCATTCGACGAAGGCAAGCTGCGCGGCGGTATCATGAAGGCGCTGGAGAAGCGGCCGGTCGCGCGGGATGCGGTCGAAGCCGCGATCGAGCGCATCGGCCACCGGCTGCGCGTGTTCGGCGAGCGCGAAGTCGCGTCGCGCACGATCGGCGAGATCGTCATGGAGGAGCTCCGGCAGCTCGACGAAGTCGCATACGTGCGTTACGCCTCCGTGTATCACCGCTTTCACGACGTCGATTCGTTCCGCGAGCAACTCGAACAGCTCGACAAGAGCCGGCTGCGCGATCCGTCCGGCGGACAGATGTCGCTGCTGCCGTCGCAGACGCGCGAACCGCGGAACAAGCGATGAAATCGGACGCGGCACGCGACGCGGCCCACATGAGGCGTGCGCTCGATCTCGCGCGCCGGGGATTGTGGACGACCGATCCGAATCCCCGCGTCGGCTGCGTCATCGCGGACGGCGACCGCGTGCTCGCCGAGGGGTGGCACGAGCGCGCCGGCGGTCCCCATGCCGAGGCAATGGCGCTCGCCGCGGCGGGCGGCGCCGCGCGCGGCTCGACCGCCTACGTGACGCTCGAACCCTGTTGCCACCAGGGGCGGACGCCGCCCTGCGCCGACGCGCTCGTCGCGGCCGGCGTCGGCCGGGTCGTGTACGCGATGCGCGACCCGAATCCGCGCGTGGACGGAAACGGCGCCGCGCGGCTCGCCGCCGCCGGCATCGCGGTGCAGGGCGGAGTTCTGGAACCGGAAGCGCGGGAATTGAATCCGGGCTTCATCTCGCGGATGGAACGCGGCTGGCCCTGGGTCGTCGTCAAGCTCGCCGCGAGTCTCGATGGCGGCACGGCGCTCCCCGGCGGGGAGAGCCGCTGGATCACGGGCGAAGCCGCCCGCGACGACGTCCAGCATCTGCGCGCGCGATCGTCGGCGATTCTGACGGGAAGCGGCACCGTGCTTTCCGACGATCCGCGGCTCGACGTGCGCCTGCCCGGCGTGACGCGGCAGCCACTGCGGGTCGTGCTGGATTCGCAGCTCCGCATTTCGCCGCAGGCGCGCATCGTCGCGCCGCCGGGACGGCTGCTGGTCCTCTGCGCGACCGAGGATCCGGCACGGGCGGAGGCGCTGCGCGCCGCAGGAGCGGAGGTGATCGCAGTCGCCGCAGGGGCGGGCGGCGTGGATCTCGGTGCCGCGCTCGCGCTGCTCGGAAAGCGGGAAGTCAACGAGGTGCTGGCAGAATGCGGGCCGGGTCTCGCGGGCGCATTCCTGTCGGCGGGGCTCGCCGATGAGCTCGTACTCTATCTGGCGCCGACGCTGCTCGGCCGCGGCGCGCGCCCGCTCGCCGAACTGCAGGCGCCGGCGTCGATGGCGGAAAGACTCGAGTTCTCGATCATCGAGCGGCAGGATGTGGGCGGGGACCTGCTGATCAGGCTGCGGCCGCGGCGCTGAGGCACTGCAATCCCATGTTTACCGGCATCGTCAGGGGAATCGGCCGCATCGTCGATGTCGACGGCGAGGGCGATGCGCGCCGGCTCGCGATCGAAACCGGCGGCCTTGCGACCGGCGGCTGGCAGATCGGCGACAGTGTCGCCGTCGCCGGCGTCTGCCTGACGGTCGTCACGCTCGCCGACGGGCGTTTCGAGGCGGATCTTTCCGGTGAGACGCTTCGCCGCACGACGCTCGGCCGCCTCGGCGCCGGCAAGCTGGTCAATCTCGAGCCGGCGGTCCTGGCTGCCGGCGCGCTCGGCGGTCACCTGGTCACCGGCCACGTCGACGGCATCGCGCGCGTGGGGCAGGTCGCGGAATCCTCGGGATCGCTCCATGCCACAATCGAAGCGCCGCCGGCGCTCGCGCGCTACATCGCGGCGAAGGGCTCGGTGACGCTCGACGGTGTCAGTCTCACGGTCAGCGACGTCTCGGGCGTGACCTTCGGCGTGGACATCGTGCCGCACACGCGCGCGGTCACGACCCTGGGCAACGTCGCCGCCGGACAGCCGCTCAACCTGGAGGTTGACCTGATTGCACGCTATCTGGAGCGGCTCCTGGAGGCGCGCGGAGTCCGATGAATACGATTGACGAATTGCTGGATGCGCTGCGGGCCGGCCGCATGGTCGTCGTCATGGACGACGAAGAGCGGGAAAACGAGGGTGACCTCGTCATGGCCGCCGCGCGCGTGCGGCCCGAGGACATCAATTTCATGGCGCGCCATGGCCGCGGACTCATCTGCCTCACGTTGACTCAGGAACGCTGCGACGCGCTCCGGCTGCCGCTGATGGTCAAGGAATCCGAGGATCGCCACGGCACGAGCTTCACGGTCAGCATCGAAGCGGCGCGCGGCGTCACGACCGGCATTTCCGCGCAGGACCGCGCGCACACGGTGCGCACCGCGGTCGCGGCCGACGCGCGCCCCGACGACCTGAAACAGCCCGGCCACATCTTTCCGCTGATGGCGCGGCCCGGCGGCGTGCTGACGCGCGCAGGGCACACTGAAGCGGGCTGCGACCTCGCGCGTCTGGCCGGCTTCGAACCGGCGGCCGTAATCGTCGAGATCCTGAACGAGGATGGCACGATGGCGCGCCGCCCCGAACTCGAGCGCTTCGCCGCCGCGCACGGACTCGCGATCGGCACGATTGCCGACCTGATCCGCTACCGGCTGCAGAAGGAAAGCTCGATCGAATGCGTGGCGGACCGCATGGTGGAGACCGAGTCGGGCGCGTTCCGCATGCGCTGGTACGCGGATCGCGTCCACGGCAGCCTCCACGTGGCGCTGCTGCACGGTTCGCCGGGAGCGGAGCCGCCGCTCGTGCGCGTGCATCTTCGGGACACGCAGAGGGACCTGATCGGCGTGCATGGCGAGCACTCGGGCTGGACGCTGCGTGCCGCGCTCGAGCGCATCGCGCGGGAGCCGCATGGCGTCGTTGTCGTCCTGCGCCCGCAGCAGTCGCTGTCGGAAATCGTCGATCCGGCCGCTCCGGATCACGCCGCCGACTCCGCCGCGGGCCGCGCCGTGCTTCGCACCTACGGCATCGGCGCCCAGATCCTGCGCGATCTCGGCATCACGAAAATGCGCGTGCTGTCCGCGCCGCGCCAGCTGCTCGGCATCGCCGCATTCGGACTGGAAATCACCCGCTACGAGGAGTAGTTTTCCGGCCGGCCGGCGCACGATCGCCTGATATACTCGTCGCGTGAACGCGATTCGCATAGTCGAAGGCGATCTGCGGGTCGGCGATCTCCGCATCGCGCTCGTGGCGTCGCGATTCAACGAGTCCATCGTCGATCGCCTGGTGAAGGGCGCGGTCGAGACTCTCGCGGGCCACGGCGCCGATCCCGCTTCCCTCGAACTGGTCCGTGTGCCCGGCGCATTCGACCTGCCGCCGGTCGCGCGGCGACTGGCCGAGTCCCGCAATTTCGACGCCATCGTCGCGCTCGGCGCCGTGATCCGCGGCGAGACTCCGCATTTCGACTACGTGGCGGCGGAATGCGCGGCAGGTCTTGCCCGGGTCGCGAGCGAAACCGGCGTGCCGGTCGCATTCGGCGTGCTGACCACCGACACGGTCGAACAGGCCGAGGAGCGTGCCGGGGGCAGGGAAGGGAACAAGGGTGCCGACGCCGCGCGCGCGGCCATCGAGCTGGCGAACCTGATGCGCAAGCTGGGCGGCTGAGCATGGGCGCCCAGGGCCGCGAACGCATGAATGCGCGCGGAGCGGCGCGCAAGATGTTGGTGCAGGCGCTCTACCAGTGGCAACTCGGCCGCCAGCCGGCAAACGAGCTCGTCGCTCAATTCGCCGCGGCGCCGGAATTCGCCCGCGTCGATCCGCAGTATTTCCGCGAGGCAATCGCCGCGATCTGCGCGGACGCCGCGCGTCTGGACGAGGAATTGCGCCTCCACTCCGATATCGCGCCCGACCGGCTCGACCCTGTCGAGCACTCGATCCTTCAGCTCGGCCTCTGGGAACTGATGACGCGGCCCGACGTGCCGTACCGCGTCGTCATCAACGAGGCCGTCGAGCTTGCGAAGCGTTACGGTGCGACCGAGGGACATCGTTACGTGAACGCGGTGCTCGACCGCGCCTCCAAAGCTCACCGCGCCGGCGAGCGCGGCGAGGTGGCCTGAGCAATGCCAGCGAGCGAGTTCGAACTTATCGAGCGTCATTTCACGCGGCGCGGCGCGCTGCGGGAAGACGTGCTTCAGGGCGTGGGCGACGACGGCGCGCTGGTCGCGGGCCCGCCCGATGGAACGCTCGTGTTCGCGCTCGATACGATCGTCGAGGGCGTGCATTTTCCGGCGGGATTCGACGCGCGCTTCGTCGGTCATCGCGCGCTAGCCGTGAGTCTGAGCGATCTCGCGGCCATGGGAGCCGAGCCTGCATGGGCGCTGCTCGGATTGACCCTGCCCGCGGCCGCCGAGCACTGGCTCACCGGCTTTTCCGCGGGCCTCGATGCGCTTGCGCGCCGGTACAACGTGGCGCTCGTCGGCGGCGACACGACGCGAGGCCCGCTGACCGCGACCGTAACCCTCGCCGGCACCGTGCCGCCGGGGCAGGCGATCTATCGCGACGGCGCCCGCGCGGGTGACGACCTCTGGGTGAGCGGCACGCCGGGCGACGCCGCGGCTGGCCTCGCGATCCTCCAGGGCCGCCTCCAGGCGCAGGGCCGCGCGCGCGAAGCGCTGCTCGGTCGGTTCCAGCTCCCGCAGGCCCGCGTCGCTCTCGGCATCGCCCTCCGCGGCATCGCGACTGCCTGTATCGACATTTCCGACGGTCTCGCAGGCGATCTCGAGAAACTCTGCAAGGCGAGCGGCGTCGGCGCGGACATCGAAAGCCGCGAATTGCCGCTGTCGGCGGGCCTCTGCTCGGTCGCGGGACTCGAGGCGAGGCTCGCCTTCGCGCTCGGCGGCGGCGACGACTATGAACTCCTGTTCACCGCAGCCCCCGCGGATCGCGCCCGCATCGCGGCGCTCGACGCGGGAGCGGTATTGCGGCGCATCGGCGCGGTCAGCGAGGCGAGCGGCGTGCGCGTCGACGGCGCGCCGCCCGAGCGGGATGCCGGTCACGGTTTCGACCACTTCGCAGACCCTGCGGGAACCCCCCGGTAAAGCGCGATCCGGTTCACGGTTCCGGCCGTTTTGACGAAATATCCTGACCCGGTATCCGGTGGCTGTCGTCCGCCGGCCATTCCTGGGAGGAACCGGCCATCGCTACCGCAACCGTGCCGACCATCCGACGGCCCGCGGACGGCGAGTCCGGCATGGCCGAACGCATCGGCAAATATGAAGTGATTCGCGAGGTCGGGCGCGGCTCGACCGGCACCGTCTACCTCTCCCACGATCCGTACTACGGTCGCGACGTCGCGATCAAGGCCTACCGCATCGCGGCCGACGACGATCCGGCGCGTGCCAAGGTCGCGCGCAAGATGTTCCTCTCCGAGGCGCACATGGTCGGCATGCTGCAGCACCCGAACATCATGCCCATCTACGACGCGGGGGAGGAAAACGGCTTCTACTACGTCGTCACCGAATTCATCCACGGCGCGCGCACGCTGTCGGCGTACACGCGCCCGGACAACCTCCTGCCCGTCGACGACGTGCTGACGATGATGTTCAAGTGCGCCAAGGCGCTGCACTACGCTCATTCGCGCGGTGTAATCCACCGCGACATCAAGCCGAGCAACCTGATGCTGACGACCGACAGCGACCTCAGGCTGATCGACTTCGGCATCGCGCTCCACAACGACGCCGATTTTTCGCGCATCGAAGGCATCGCCGGCAGCCCGAGCTACATGTCGCCGGAGCAGGTGCAGTCCATCGAGCTCACGAATCATTCGGACATCTATTCGCTGGGCGCCGTGATGTACGAACTCCTGACCGGGCACCGGCCGTTCCGCGCCGGCGCGCTCGCAAAGCTGCTGCACGCGATCGTCTACGCGACGCCCGCGCCGATGCTGTCGCTCCGTCCCGAGCTGCCGGCGGAGCTGGAAAACGTCGTCGCCATGGCGATGCACAAGGAGCCCGACAAGCGCTACCCGAACGGCGCCGAATTCGCGAACGCGATCGCGCGCGTGCACGCGCAGCAACGCAAGGAAACCGACCGTAGCGACCGCCAGGAGCATTTCAACCTGCTGCGGCGCCTCAAGTTCTTTCACGACTTCTCGTCGGGGGAGATCTGGGAGGTGTTGCGCGCAGGCACCTGGCAGGCCCATGCGTCCGGCGACGAGATCGTGCGTGCCGGCGGCATCGACGACCGTTTCTACGTGATCGTCGCGGGCAACTGCATCGTGCAGCGCGACGGCGTTCAGGTCGGCCGGCTCGAAGCCGGCGACTGCTTCGGCGAAACGAGCTACCTGCGCGGGGCGAAGCGCCAGGCCGCGGTCATCGCCGGCGAAGGCGTCACCATCCTCCGCGTCAGCTCGACGCTGCTCGAACAGGCCTCGTCGGCCTGCCAGCTCCGCTTCAACAAGGTCTTCCTGAAATCGCTCATCTCGCGCCTGCAGAACGGCGAGTCGCGCGTCGCGAGTTGACGCAAGACTGGCCGACGGGCCGGGTCCAAGCGAGCGAATAAAGTTCCGGCTGAGCGAGCGCGGACCCGGGCCATCGGCCGGTCCACCGTCTCAGCCCGCGACGTGGTCCTTGTCGCGCTCGATCCGCGCGTACGCCGAGTGGTTGTGGATCGATTCGAAGTTTTCCGCCTCGATGACGTAGCTCCGTATCCGCTCGTCGGCATTCAGCCGCGTCGCGACATCGCGGACGATGTCCTCGACGAACTTGGGATTGTCGTAGGCGCGCTCGGTCACGAACTTCTCGTCAGGACGCTTCAGGATGCCGTAGAGCTCGCAGCTCGCCTCGCTCTCGGCGATGTCGATCAGCTCCTCGAGCCAGACGTGTTCGGAGATTCGCGCCGAAATCGTCAGGTGCGAACGCTGGTTATGCGCGCCGTAGTCGGAGATCTGCTTCGAGCAGGGGCATAGGCTCGTCACCGGGACGAGAACCTTGAGCCAGGTCTGCACGGCGCCGTTCTTGAGCTCCGCCGCGAGCGTCGCGCGGTAATCGAGCAGGCTCCGCACGCCGGTCACCGGCGCCTTCTTCATGATGAAGTAGGGGAACGTCATCTCGAGATGGCCGGCTTCGGAATCGAGTCGCGTGGTCATCTCCGCCAGCATCTCGTTGAACGATTCGACGGATATCTCGCGTTCGTGCTGGTTCAGGATCTCGACGAAGCGCGACATGTGCGTGCCCTTGAAGTTGTGGGGCAGGTATACGTACATGTTGAAGTTCGCGATCGTGTGCTGTTCGCCGCCCGAGCGGTCCTTGACGCGCACCGGGTGGTAGATGTCCTTGATGCCGACGCGGTCGATCGGGATCCGCCGCGTATCGGGACGGCCCTGGACGTCGTCGATGATCGGAGTGACCGTGAATTCAGCCGATTTCGCACTCATGGCGAAATCATACCATGCCGGTCCTGATTAGCCGGCGGGGAGGGCGCGCGCCAGCGCGTGTCCGCGCCAGAAATGCTCGATTGCCTGGCGCACCGACGCCGCATCGAGGCCGGCGGCCGCCAGATTGTCCTCGCGCGAGCCATGCTCGACGAATCCGTCCGGCACCCCGATCTGCAGCACGGGAACCCGGCTTCCGACGCGCTGGAGGACTTCAAGCACGGCGGAACCCGCGCCTCCCGCCGCGGCGTTTTCCTCGAGCGTGACGATCGCCGCATGGCTCCCCGCGATCGACGCGACGAGTTCCTCGTCGAGCGGCTTGATGAACCGCATGTTGACGAGCGTCGCATCGAGTGCCTCGGCTGCCGCCGCGGCCGGCGCCACCATCGCGCCGAAAGCGAGCAGCGCGAGCCCGCTGCCGCCGCTCCGGCGGGTCTCGCCGCGGCCGACGGGCAGCGCCTGCATCGTGCGTTGCACCGGCACTCCCGGTCCGCGCCCACGCGGATAGCGCACCGCGGACGGCTGATCGAGACAACCGGCCGTGTAGAGCATCTGCCGGCATTCGTTCTCGTCCGCGGGCGCCATCACGACCATGTTCGGGACGCAGCGGAGATATGACAGGTCGAATACGCCCTGGTGAGTCGCGCCATCGCCGCCGACGAGGCCCGCGCGATCGATCGCGAACACGACGGGGAGCCGCTGGAGGGCGACGTCGTGTATGAGCTGGTCGTAGCCGCGTTGCAGAAACGTGGAATAGATGGCGACCACGGGTCGCAGGCCGTCGCAGGCGAGCCCGGCCGCGAGCGTCACGGCATGCTGCTCGGCGATCGCCACGTCGAAATAACGGTCCGGGAATCGCTTCTCGAATTCGACCATCCCGGATCCTTCGCGCATCGCCGGCGTGATGCCGACGAAGCGGGCATCCTGCTCCGCGATATCGCAGAGCCACTCGCCGAAGACCTGCGAATAGGTCGGCCCCGCGGCCTGCTCCTTGAATAGCGTTCCGCTCGCGGGATCGTAAGGGCCGGGACCGTGCCACTTGATCGGGTCCGCCTCGGCCGGCGCGTAGCCCTTGCCTTTCTGCGTGACGACGTGCAGGAACTGCGGGCCCGGAAGCATCCGCATGTTGCCGAGCGTCGTGACGAGCGCGGCGACGTCGTGGCCATCCACCGGACCGATGTAATTGAACCCCAGTTCCTCGAACACCGTGCCCGGCAGGACCATGCCCTTGGCATGCACTTCCGAGCGACGTGCGAGTTCCCAGGCGGACGGCATCGAACGCAGCACTTTCTTCCCGCCCGCGCGCAGGTGGGAATACATGCGGCCCGAGAGCAGGCGCGCGAAATAATTGGACAGCGCGCCGACATTCTGGGAAATCGACATGTCGTTGTCGTTCAGCACGACGAGGAGATCGACGTCGACTCCGCCGGCGTGATTGAGGGCTTCCCACGCGAGCCCGGCGCTCATCGCGCCGTCGCCGATGACGGCGACCACGCGCCGGTCGCTGCCGGTGATGCGATTGGCGATCGCCATGCCGAGCGCTGCGCTGATCGACGTGCTCGAATGGCCGACCCCGAAGCTGTCATACACGCTTTCCGCGCGAGCCGGGAAAGGCGCGAGTCCGCCGCGCTGCTTGATGCTGCCGAGCCGGCGGCGGCGGCCGGTCAGCACCTTGTGCGGGTAGGCCTGGTGCCCGACGTCCCAGATCAGCCGGTCGTACGGCGTGTCGAAAACATAGTGCAGCGCGACGGCGAGCTCGACGGTGCCGAGGCCGGCGGCGAGGTGTCCGCCCATCTGCCCTACCGTCTGGATGAGGTACTGGCGGAGCTCATCCGACAGGGCGCGGAGCTCGGTGCGCGGCAAGGCTCGCAGGTCGGCCGGCGTTTCAATCGTGGGAAGCAGGCCGGCCGGCTTTCCGTCACTCATGCGGGCAGTCTACCGGACGGGCGACGGGCGGCATACGCCGGAGCCGTCAGCGGCCGCGCAGGACGAGATCGCCCGCGAATTCGCGGAGCGACGCCGCTTCCGGACCGAAGGCGGCGAGCGCCGCTACGCCTTCCTCCGCGAGTTCCGTTGCGCGCGCCCGCGCCGCCGCGACGCCCGCGACCGCCGGATACGTCGGCTTGCCCCGAAGCGCATCGGATCCCGCGACCTTGCCCGTGACGGCAGGGTCGCCGAGCACGTCGAGAAGGTCGTCGACGATCTGGAACGACAGGCCGATTGCGCGGCCGTAACGATCGAGCGCTTCGCGCCGTGGCGCGGACAACGCGGCGCTCGCGGCGCAGGCCATGAGCACGGACGCGCGGATCAGGGCGCCGGTCTTCAGCGCGTGCATCTCCTCGATCTGCCGCGGCTCGAGCCGCCGTCCGGTGGCTGCAAGATCCATCGCCTGGCCGCCGGCCATGCCGAGCGTGCCGCTCGCGCGCGCGAGGAGCCGCATCATTTCGATCCGCGCTGGCGTGCACACCGAGGGCATGGGCTCGTTGGCGAGGATTTCGAATGCAAGCACCTGCAGGGCGTCACCCGCCAGGATTGCCGTCGCCTCGTCGAAAGCGCGGTGCGTCGTCGGCCGGCCGCGGCGCAGGTCGTCGTCATCCATCGCCGGAAGATCGTCGTGGACGAGGGAGTAGGCATGGATCAGCTCGACCGCCGCCGCCGGCGCGTCGAGCGATTCCGGGGCTACGCCGATTGCGGCGCCCGTTGCGTACACGAGAAGGGGACGGATGCGCTTGCCCTCGCCGAGGGCGGCGTAGCGCATGGCGCGGTGCAGCCGCGCGGGCTCGCGATCCTCCGCGGGCAGCAACTGGAGGAGAACGGCTTCGACGCGCTCGCGGAAGATCGACTGCCAGCTGCCGGCAACGGGTTCAGGCCGCATCGGAATACGGTCAGTCTTCGTCAGGCGGGTCGAAGTCCTGCTCGACGACCTCGCCGTCGCCTGTGCGGGCGAGCACGCGGATCTTCTGTTCGGCCTGCCGCAGGGCCTTCTGGCACTGGCGTGTCAGGACGACGCCGCGTTCAAACTGCCGCAGCGATTCATCGAGCGACAATTCGCCCTGTTCGAGCCGCTGGACGATTGACTCGAGCTCCGCGAGGGCAGCCTCGAAGTCGGGAGTGGCCGGTTTCTGTCGGGTCACGTGCTCGATCCGTGGGACGGGTGGGGGCCGGAAGTTTCACAGCCGGGCCGGGCGCGGTCAACGAGCGGCGTGCCCGGCCCGGCGTCCCTTCACCTGCCCGCAAGCGGTGTTAGAATCTGTCTAAATGGCTGGCAACGGGCCGGCCCAAAGACGAGGAGGACATCGTGGACCTGAAGGGCAGCAAGACCGAAGGCAATCTGAAAGCGGCTTTTGCGGGCGAATCGCAGGCCAATCGTCGCTACCTTTATTTCGCGCAGAAGGCGGACGTCGAGGGCTACAACGACGTCGCCGCCGTCTTCCGCTCGACGGCCGAGGGCGAGACCGGGCACGCGCACGGCCACCTCGAGTATCTCGAAACGGTGGGCGATCCGGCGACCGGGCTTCCGATCGGCCCGACTTCCGACAACCTCAAGGCAGCGATCGCAGGCGAGACGCACGAATACACCGACATGTATCCGGGCATGTCGAAGACTGCGCGTGCGGAGGGGTTCGCCGAGATTGCAGATTGGTTCGAGACGCTCGCGAAGGCCGAGCGCTCTCACGCCAACCGGTTCCAAAAGGCCCTGGACCAGCTCAACTGAGCTCGGTCCCGAGTCCAGGCCGGCGCGCGTGAGCGAGCCTCCGACGGGTGCTGCCCGCGAGGGCAGCCTCGACGCGCCGACACGCCACGCGCTCGACTGGAAGAATCCGGAATTCTGGGACCACGCCGCGCTCGATCGCGAACTCGAGCGCGTCTTCGACATCTGCCACGGTTGCCGGCGCTGTTTCAGCCTGTGCAATTCCTTTCCCGTGCTGTTCGACCACGTCGACGAGTCGCCGACCGGCGAGGTCGCCGCGGTGCCGCCGGAGGCCCGGTGGGAGGTCGTGGATCACTGCTATCTCTGCGACATGTGCTACATGAGCAAGTGCCCCTACGTTCCGCCGCACCCCTGGAACGTGGATTTCCCGCACCTGATGCTCCGCGCGAAAGCGGTGCGGCTCGAGGACGGCGGAGCGCCGTTTCGCGACCGCCTGCTGTCGTCGACGGACGTCGTCGGGCGCATCGCAGGCATCCCTGTGGTGCGCGAGATCGTGAATGCCGCGAACCGGAGCCGCACCGGCCGTCGCCTGCTCGAAGGCGTTCTAGGCGTTCATCGGGAGGCGCCGCTCCCGGAATTCCATTCGACCAGCTTCCGCGCGCGCGAGAAGCGGCGCGTAAAGCCCGCGCTCGAGGCCGTTCCTGCCGCCGGCACCACCGGCCGCGTGGCCGTATTCGCGACCTGCTACGGCAATCGCAACGAGCCGCATCTCGTCGATGACCTGGTGTCAATTCTCGAGCACAACGGCATACCGGTCGCTCTCGCGGCCGACGAGCGCTGCTGCGGCATGCCGAAGCTCGAGCTCGGTGACCTGGCCGCGATTTCGAAGCTCAAGGAGCGCAACATTCCGGCGCTCGCGGCGATG
>DASWIQ010000003.1:0-17578 GCA_036397615.1 Steroidobacteraceae bacterium | reverse complement strand
AGCGCTTCGCCGCTGGCCGCGAGCTCCTGTTCCCAGGCCGCCAAGTCTTCGTCGCTCCCGTCCTGCTTGAGCGCGGCATTCCGCTGTCGAAGGGCTTGGTGATAGCGCCGCCAGGTAGGCAGGAAGCGTGGTTCCACGTGGAACACGCCCCAGTCGAGAAAGCGGCGCCTCCGGCTGGGGCCTTCCTCCAGCAATTTATGGACCCCGGGGTCGATGACCTGCGCAGCAAACCGCTCGGCGACATCGGCGATGCCGCCAGCGACAGCGCCGCCCACATGCCACTCCGTACCCGCGCGACTTGCACGCACGCCGAGCACCGCCGGCACAGGCGCCGCGAGGCTCTGGCCGGTCAGGACAAATGCGTCGTGCCCGTGCGCCACAAGCGCAGCGCGCCGACGGCTTCGGAAAGATCGACCGCGGCTCAGAAAAAACGCCGCCTCGAGCAGGCTGGTCTTGCCCGACGCGTTCGGCCCGACAAATAGATTGGCGCCTGGATCGAGTTCCAGCTCGACACCGGCAAGGCAGCGAAAGTGCTCGGCGCGAAACCAGCCGAGGGGCATGGAGCCCTTAGAGCCGCATCGGCATCACGACATACCGGGCGCTCGTCGCCCCGGGGGCGCGCACCAGGCAGCTTGAGTTGCCGTCGGTCACGCCGATCTCGACTTCCGCGCCATCCACTGCGGCAAGGGCGTCGAGTAAGTAGCCAACATTGAAGCCAACCTCGAGCTCATCGCCCTTGTAGTTCACCTCAACCTGTTCTTCCGCCTCTTCCTGCTCTGGGTTATGCGCCTGAAGGGTCAGTGAGTTCTTCTTCAAGGCAAGGCGGATTCCGCGGTATTTCTCGTTTGCAAGAATCGAAGTTCGCTGAAGAGCGGAGCGTAGGACTTCGCGGTCTGCGACAACCGCCTTCGGCGGCGCGGCTGGAATGACGCGGCCGTACTCCGGGAATCTTCCATCGATCAGCTTCGAAGTGAAGCGAACGTCGCCGATCTGCGCGCGAATGTGGTTGCTTCCGATTGTGATGGCGACATCGCCTTCCGTACCCAGAAGTCGCTGCAATTCGAGGACACCCTTACGCGGAATAATGACCTGTTGGTTGCCGCCCTTGGACGGAAGATCCATTTCACACAATGCCAGACGATGGCCGTCAGTCGCTACCGTTCGCAGCATTTTCCCGTCCGTTTCCAGCAACATGCCATTCAAGTAGTAGCGAACATCCTGCTGCGCCATCGAAAAATGGGTTTTGTCCAGCAGGCGCCGGAGATCGGCCTGTGCAAGTTTTAGTGTCTGCTGCTGCGCCAACTCATCGATCATCGGGAAATCCGCAGCGGGGAGGGTGGCGAGCACGAAGCGGCTTTTGCCGGCCTTGAGCGTCACCCTATCAGCGTCCTGCGTAACCGTAAGCGTGACGCTCTCCGGGAGCGAGCGGCAGATATCGAGCAGCTTCCGCCCAGGCAGGGTGAGGCGGCCATCCGCTCCCGATTTGATCTCCGCGCTGGCGACGAGCTCGACCTCGAGATCGGTTGCGGTAATCGAGAGCTTCCCTTGCTCCGCCGATAACAGGAGGTTCGCCAGGATCGGCATTGTCTGCCGGCGCTCGACGACGCCGATGACCGATTGCAGGGCGGCGAGCAGGCTTTCACGTTCAGCGCTGAATTTCATCTGTGCACCTGGAGTGATTGAGCGTTCTTCAGATCTAATAGGAATCATGTTTCTTATAGCTGTAGCAGTAACAGAGCAGCGCATTTTCAGTGGATAAGCACGGAAAAGCGACAGGCCGCAGGGTCTTGCGCGAAGCACAAGCCCGTGTGTCGACCACGGCGTTCGTATGCTACCCCTGTGGAATCGCTGTGGAGCGAAAAACGCGTGGCAAGACCCCACAGATTATCCCCATCAGCTGGTCAGGATTCTCAACAGGTTGAGATAGTCCTCGCAGGCGCGACGCTCAACTTCCCGCAGATCCTTGATGCGGTCGCAAGCGTGCATGACGGTCGTGTGATCGCGGCCGCCAAATGCATCGCCGATCTCCGGGAGGCTGTGATTGGTAAGTTCGCGCGCAAGCGCCATTGCGACCTGGCGCGGCCGTGCGATCGAACGGCTGCGGCGCTTTGACAGCAGATCCGCAACGCGAATCTTGTAGTACTCCGCGACCGTCTTTTGGATGTTCTCGATGGTGACGAGTCGTTCCTGCGCCGCGAGCAGATCCTTGAGCGCTTCCCGCGCGAGCTCGAGCGTGACTGGCCGGCCCGTGAAGCGCGAAGTCGCGAGCACCCGGCGGAGCGCCCCCTCGAGTTCCCGGACATTGGAACGGATGCGTTTTGCGATGAAAAAGGCCACTTCTTCGGGCAAATCCCCGCCCGCGGCCTGTGTTTTGGCCATCAGGATTGCGACGCAGGTTTCGAGTTCCGGCGGTTCGATCGCAACCGTAAGGCCCCAGCCGAAGCGGGATTTCAGGCGCTCTTCGAGGCCCGCGACTTCCTTCGGGTAGCGGTCGCAGGACAGGATGATCTGCTGCTGGCCCTCGAAGAGGGCGTTGAACGTGTGGAAAAACTCTTCCTGCGAGCGGTCCTTGCCGGCGAAGAACTGGATGTCGTCGATCAGGAGCGCGTCGAGCGTCCTGTAGGTCTGCTTGAACTCGGCAATCGTGTTGTGCTGCAGCGCCCGCACCATTTCGCTGACGAATCGCTCGCTGTGGACGTAGGCAATGCGCGCGGCGGGATTGCGCTGCCGCATCAGGTTGCCGACTGCATGCATCAGGTGCGTCTTGCCGAGGCCGACGCCGCCGTAGATGAAAAGCGGGTTGTAGGCGCGCCCCGGGTTTTCGCCAACCTGGATCGCCGCCGCGCGCGCAAGCTGGTTGCTCTTGCCCTCGACGAAGCTCGCGAACGTGAAGTCCGGGTTGAAGCGGCCGCCGATCTGCGGCGGCTCGCGCGGTTTTGCCGCGGAAATGGGCGGATTGGGCTCTTCGGGCGGAGGCACCTCGTCGCGGCGCGATCCGACCTCGAGCGTGACCCGGGAGCTGCCGCCATTGCCGGCGCCGCCGATCAGTTCCGCGATGCGGCCGTAGAGATTTTTCTCGATCCACGTGACGACGAAACGGTTCGGCGCAAGCAGATGCAGCGAGCCGTCGCGCTCGACGGCTTGCAGGGGCCGGACCCAGGTGTTGAATTGCTGCTCTGGCACCTCTTTTTCGAGATGTCGCAGGCAGTGATGCCAAAGCGAGCCCTGCACGAGCGGATCCCCGTTTTATAAATCCGGCGCCGGAACGGGCCCGAGTCTAAGGCCGCAATCGCAAGCGCGCCAGAGTTATCCACAGCCCCTTGCGGTTGACAGAAATGGACCGGCTCCGTAACCTTGCCGCCCTTTGCCAACATCTGTAGTCCCTTTAATTTCAAAGGTTTGGGATCATGGCCACGAAGCGCACCTACCAGCCGAGCAAGATCAAGCGCAAGCGCGCGCACGGGTTCCGCGCCCGCATGGCCACGAAGAAGGGCCGCCAGGTCCTGAAGCGCCGCCGCGCGAAAGGCCGCAAGCGCCTCGCCGTCACCGAAACCCGCTGACGAGTGAAATTACGTCACGGCGCTACGGGCTGCGGGCCGGCCAGAAACTCCAGACCGCCGCCGAGTTCGATCGCGCGCGGAAAGGGCGCGAGCGCCGCTCCGATGCACTATTCGTCATTCAATGTGTCGACAACGACGGTCGCGGGGCGCGCCTCGGCATGGCTGTCAGCGTCCGCGCAGCCGGAAATTCCGTCAACCGCAATCGCCTGCGCCGCGTGATTCGTGAGTCGTTCCGGACGCATCGACATGAGATGCCGGCGGTCGATGTGCTCGTGACTGCGCGCCCGCCCGCCACGGCTGCGCCGAATCGCGAGCTCTTTGCGAGCCTTGCCGCGCTCTGGCAGGAAATCGGGGCCCGGAAATGAAGACGCTCCTCAAGCTGCCGATACATTTCTACCGGTGGTTCCTGAGCCCATTTCTCGGCCGCCATTGCCGCTTTCACCCGACCTGCTCGGCCTATGCGCTCGAGGCGATCGACGAGCATGGCGCGTGGCGGGGTGGCGGACTGGCGTTGAAACGGATCTGCCGCTGTCACCCCTGGGGCGGCGCCGGCCATGACCCGGTGCCGGGAGCGCGCCGGGTATGAATCAGCCGCGCGTCCTTCTGTGGGTCGGGCTCGCCCTCCTGGTGTGGCTGAACGTCAACGCCTGGATCAAGGATTACGTGCCAGCGGGCCTGCCGGCGCCGGCGGCGCAATCCGCCGCGACGGAAACGAGCGGCGCCGCGGTCAACGGGCTCGCGAATGAAATGCCTTCGGTTGCGGGCGAGGCAACGCCAGCCGCCGGCACGCCGACACCCGCGCCCGAGCTCGCGGAATCCGCGGCATCCGGACCCGGCAGAGTCCGCATCGTCACCGACGTGCTCGACATCGATCTGAGTCTTGCAGGCGGCGAAATGATTCGCGCGGACCTGCCCCGGTACCCGCGGCACAAGGACGACCCCACGACGCCGGTGCGTCTCTTCAACACCGACTCGAAAGACACGCAATTCCTGTTCCAGTCCGGCCTCACGAGCGGCGAGGCCGGCAGGAACGAGCCGAACCACAAGGCGGCTTTCACCGCGGCGGCCGGCGAGTACCGGCTCGCGGAGGGCGAGGACAGGCTCGAAGTGCCGCTCGCCTGGTCGGACGGCGCCGGGCTCGCGGTTACGAAGACCTATGTTTTCCGGCGCGGCTCCTACGAGGTCGGCGTCGACTACAAGATCGCGAATGCGGGCACGACGGCCGCGAAGCTCGCGTCCTATGCGCAGCTCCTGCGCCACTCGCAGGGCAACGAGCGCTCGATGTGGGACCCGGAGACATACTCGTTCCGCGGGCCCGCGTACTACGACGGCGAGAGCTACCAGAAGCTCGACATCGACGACGAGGAAGACCAGTCGATGTCGCGCGCGATCACGAACGGCTGGGTCGCGGCGCTACAGCATCATTTCGTCGCGGCCATCGTTCCGACCCACGGCCAGGCTTATCAATACGAGCTGCGGGTCGAGGATCTCGACTTCATGGTGCGCGTCGTCGGCCCGGCGCAGACGGTGGCGGCGGGCGGCAAGCTCGAAATTTCGGAAACGCTCTTCGTCGGGCCGAAACTCCAGCAACAGCTGAAAGCAGCGGGGCCGCGCCTCGAGCTCACCGCGGACTACGGGCTGCTCACGATCCTCGCGCAGCCGCTCTTCTGGCTGCTGTCGAAGATCTACGATTTCGTCGGCAACTGGGGACTCACGATCATCATCGTGACTTTCCTGATCAAACTCGTCTTCTACAAGTTGTCGGAAACGAGCGGCCGTTCGATGGCGAAGATGAAGACCGTTGCGCCGCGGCTCAAGGCGGTCCAGGAACGATACAAGGACGATCGCGAGGCGCAGGCGCGCGCGATGATGGAGCTCTACAAGCGCGAGAAAATCAATCCGGTCGCCGGCTGCCTGCCCGTGCTCGTGCAGATTCCGTTCTTCCTCGCGTTCTACTGGGTGCTGCTCGAGAGCGTCGAAATGCGGCAGGCGCCGTTCGTCGGCTGGATCCAGGATCTCTCCACGCGCGACCCGTACTTCATCCTGCCGATCCTGATGGGCGGCGCGATGTTCCTGCAGTTCAAGCTGAATCCGACGCCGCCCGATCCCGTGCAGGCGAAAGTCTTCGCATTCATGCCCGTGATCATGACCGTCATGTTCCTGTGGTTCCCGGCGGGGCTCGTACTGTACTGGCTGACGAACACGCTGCTGTCGATCGCCCAGCAATGGAAAATCAATCGCGTCGTCGAGGCGGAAGCGAAAAAACTCCGCAGCGGCTGACGCGGACCGCGATCGCGTGCCTGCGGGTACAATGGACTTTATGGCGGACACCGGCATGGACGCCCGGCCGCCGTTGTTGACGGCCGCCGCCGCGTTGTACCTCGACTTCGACGGTACGCTCGCGGCGTTCGCGCCGCACCCCGACGGCGTCACGGTCGATGAATCGCTCGGAACCCTGCTTGCGGGACTCCGCGAGCGGCTGGGCGGCGCCGTGGCGCTCGTGACGGGACGTACCCTCGCCTCGCTCGATGCGCTGATCGCGCCGAACCGCTACCCGGGCGCCGGCGTGCACGGCCTCGAGCTTCGCCTGCACGAAGACGGCGCCACGCACGGCGTCGAGCCGGCCGCCGCCGCTTCGCTGGCGCGTGAGCTGCGGCAGAGATTCGCCGATGACCCGCGAATCGTCATCGAGGACAAGGGCGCGGCGGTTGCGCTGCACTACCGGCGCGCGCGCGGGCGGGCGGACGAATGCATCGCCGCCATGCGGGAGCTGGTCGAGTCCACCGACCTGGAAGTGATCACGGGGCACGCGGTGGTGGAAGCGCGGCCGCCAGGCGTCGACAAGGGCGGGGCGTTGCGATCGCTTTCTGCGAGCCCGCCGTTCGCCGACCGGTGGCCCGTTTTCGTCGGTGACGACGTCACCGACGAGGATGGATTCCGCGCCGCCGCCGAACTCGGCGGCTTCGGCGTCAAGGTCGGGCCGGGCGCGAGCATCGCGCGCTACCGCATCGCCGCCGTCGGCGGAGTGTACGACTGGCTGCGCGCGAGCCTTGCGGCGCTCACGGCGGAGAGCGCGCGATGAGTCCGGCCGCCACGCTCGATCTCGGCGTCACCGGCAACTGCGTCATCTCGGCGCTCATTGACCGGGAGGCGCGCGTCGTGTGGAGCTGCCTGCCTCGGCTCGACGGCGACCCGGTCTTTCATTCGCTGATCGACGATTCGCGCGCCGCGGATGCCCGCGGTTTCTGGTCGATCGAGCTCGGCGGCTACGAGCGCAGCGAGCAGGAGTATCTCGGCAACACCGCGGTCCTCGTCACGCGCCTCTACAGCACGAACGGGTCCGCCGTGGAAGTGACCGATTTCTGCCCGCGCTTCGAGCGGCACGGGCGCATGTTCCGTCCGCAGACGCTCGTGCGGCGCGTGCGCGCGCTCGCGGGGACGCCGCGCATCTGCCTGCGGCTCCGCCCGTCCTTCGGCTATGGCGCGCTACGCCCGACGATCACGCACGGCAGCAACCACATCCGCTACGTGAGCCCCGATCGCGTGCTGCGCCTGACGACGGACGCGCCGGTGAGCTATGTGCTGTCGGAGACGCCGTTCCTCCTCGAAAACTCGGTCAACTTCGTGCTGGGCGCCGACGAGACTCTCACCGAGGGCACCGAACAGACGGCGCGCGCGTCCCAGGAGGAGACCGAGGCGTACTGGCGCCAATGGACGCGCCGGCTCGCGATCCCGCCGGAATGGCAGGAAGCGGTGATGCGCGCGGCGATCACGCTGAAGCTCTGCACATTTGAAGAGACGGGTGCCATCGTCGCCGCGATGACGACGAGCATTCCCGAGGCCGCCGACAGCGGGCGCAACTGGGATTACCGCTACTGCTGGCTGCGCGACGCCTTCTTCGTCGTGCGCGCCCTCAATTCCCTCGCTGAAGTCGACACGATGGAGCATTACCTGCGCTACCTGACGAACATCGTCGGACAGGCGCCGGACGGGCACCTTCAGCCGGTCTACGGCATCGCCCTCGAGCGCAGGCTCGAGGAAAGCGAGGTCGCGACGCTCGCGGGCTACCGGGGCATGAAGCCCGTGCGGATCGGCAACCAGGCCTTCGACCACCTGCAGCACGACGTCTACGGCAATGTCGTCCTCGCGACGGCGCAGTCCTTCTTCGACCGGCGCCTGCTGCGGCCGGGCACGACGCAGGATTTCGTGCGTCTCGAACGCGTAGGCGAGCAGGCATACAAGGTCTACGCGACGCCGGACGCGAGCATGTGGGAACTTCGAACGCGCGAGCGCGTGCACACCTCGTCCGCGCTCATGTGCTGGGCGGCCTGCGATCGCCTCGCGCGGATCGCAACGCATCGCGAACTTCCGGACCGTGCCCGCGTCTGGCAGGACCGGGCCGCGGAGATCCGCCGCGTCATCGAGGAACGCGCCTGGGACGCGAAGCGGGGCAGTTTCATGGACAGCTTCGGCGGTTCCGACGTCGAGGCGGGGCTTCTCCTGATGGCGGAGGTCGGCTTTCTCCCGGCCAACGACCCCCGTTTCGCCGGCACCGTCGCCGAGATCGAACGGCGGCTCCGGCGGGGCCGGCATCTTTTCCGCTACGCCGCGGCCGACGACTTCGGCCTGCCCTCGACCGCCTTCAACATCTGCACCTTCTGGTACATCGACGCGCTCGCGCGCCTCGGACGCGGCGACGAAGCCAGGGAACTTTTCGGGCAGATGCTGGAAAGCCGCAATCACGTCGGGCTGCTGTCGGAAGACATGGGACCGGAGAGCGGGGAACACTGGGGCAACTACCCGCAGACCTATTCGCTGGTCGGCATCATCAATGCGGCGACGCGCCTTTCGGCCGGCTGGGAGGATCTGGTGTGAGCCGCGCGTATCGCCTGGTCGCCGTGTCGAACCGCGTCGGTCCCGTCAAGGGTGCGGCCGCCGCGGGAGGGCTCGCGGTCGGGCTCGTCGATGCGCTGCGCGAGCGCGGCGGCGTCTGGTTCGGCTGGAGCGGGCGCACCGCAGCCCCGGGCAAGGCGCGCCTGCGCTCGGAGAAAGTCGAGGGCATGACGCTCTCGACGCTCGACCTGACGCAGCACGAGCTCGACGGATACTACAACGGCTTCTGCAACAACTGCCTGTGGCCGCTCCTGCATTTCCGCATCGACCTGACCCAGTTCGAACGCCGTCAGCTCGAAACCTACCGGCGCGTGAACTGGCGCTTCGCGCAGGCGCTCGCGAAATTGCTGCGGCCCGACGACTTCGTCTGGGTGCACGATTTTCACTTCATTCCGCTCGGCGACGAGCTGCGCCGGCGGGGCGTGCGGCAGCGAATCGGCTTCTTCCTGCACACCTCGTTTCCGCCGACCGAGATTCTCTGCACGCTGCCCGCGCACGAGGAGCTGATGCGGACGCTCTTCGCCTACGATCTCATCGGATTCCAGACGGATGAGGACGTCCGGCGTTTCCAGGAGCACGTTCGCCGGGCCTACGGCGGCAGCGCGCGCGGCGGCTCGGTGTCGGCCTTCGGCCGCGAGCTGCGCGTCGGCGCATTTCCCATCGGCATCGACGTCGAGCAGTTTCATCGATACGCGTTCACGTCGCCGGGCAACCGGGAGTTCAGCCGCATGCGCCGCGTCCTGCGCGGCCGCGACCAGTTCATTGGCGTCGACCGGCTCGACTACAGCAAGGGACTGCTGCGGCGCATGGATGCATTCGGCCGCTATCTCGAAAGGCACCCGAAGGCGCACGGAAAGGTCATCCTGCTCCAGGTCGCGCCGGTCAGTCGCGGCAGCCTCGAGTCCTATCGCGATTTCCGCCAGGAGCTCGACGGCGAAGCCGCGCGCATCAATGGGCGCTTCGCGCGCTTCGACTGGACGCCGGTGCACTATCTCAATCGCGCGCTGCCCCGGCGGACCCTCGCCGGCCTCTATCGCTCGAGCCGCGTCGGCGTCGTCACGCCGATGCGGGACGGCATGAACCTGGTGGCGAAGGAATACGTGGCGGCCCAGGATCCGGCCGATCCCGGCGTGCTAGTGCTTTCCCGATTCGCGGGCGCGGCGCGGCAGATGGATGCGGCGCTCCTCGTCAATCCGTACGATGGCGAGGAAATCGCCGCGGCAATGCACGAGGCGCGCGAAATGCGCATCGCGGAGCGCCGGCGCCGGCACGAAGCCCTCATGCGGGGCCTCCGCGATTACGACGTCGGGCGCTGGCGGGCGGATTTCGTCGCGGCGCTCGCGGCGGCGCCAGCCTGGCGCGGCTCGGCGCACAAGGCACGATGAATGCGGTGACGGAAACGATCGTCGCAAATGCCACGCCGCCAGGCCGCGGAGGCATCGGCATCGTGCGCATCTCCGGCCCCGCGACCCGCGCGATCGCAACCGCGATGCTGGGCGGCCTGCCCGCGCCACGGCACGCGACCGTCGCGGCTTTCTCCGATGCTGCGGGCGGCACGATCGATGCGGGTCTCGCGCTCTACTTCCCCGCGCCGAACTCGTACACTGGCGAAGACGTGCTCGAACTGCACGGTCACGGCGGGCCGGTCGTCATGGACCTTCTCGCCGCGCGCGCGATCGACCTGGGTGCGCGAATGGCGCGCCCCGGGGAGTTCAGCGAGCGAGCTTTCCACAACGACAAGCTCGACCTGGTGCAGGCGGAGGCGATCGCCGATTTGATCTCGGCCGGATCGGCCGAGGCCGCGAGGGCGGCGCTCCGCTCGCTGGCCGGCGATTTTTCACGCGAGGTCCGCGGGCTCGCGGACCTCGTGACGGAACTGCGCGCCTATGTGGAGGCCGCGATCGATTTTCCGGACGAGGACGCGGAGTTTCTCGCGAGCGACGAAGTCCGCGGCCGGATTGCGGAGATTGCCCGGCGATTCGATGCGATCGGGGAGACCGTCCGGCAGGGCCGGGCGCTCCGCGACGGGCTGCATGTCGTCATCGCCGGCAAGCCGAATGCCGGCAAGTCGAGCCTGCTGAATTCGCTCGCGGGGCACGATGCCGCGATCGTCACGGAGATTCCGGGCACGACCCGCGATCTCCTGCGCGAGCGGATCCACGTGGACGGCCTGCCGATCCACGTCGTGGATACCGCGGGACTGCGCGAATCGGACGACGTGATCGAGATCGAGGGGCTGCGCCGCGCGCGGATGGAGATGAGCCGCGCGGATCTGGTGCTCTACGTGGTGGATGCAACCCGCGGCCTGCCGCCGGCGGAAGCGGCCGCGCTTCCCGCAGGCACGGCCACGCTCGTCGTGTGGAACAAGATCGACCTGCCCGAGGCATTGCCGGTGCCCTCGCTCGAGAATCTTCCCGCGCTGCCGGTGTCGGCGCTGACCGGCCGGGGGCTGCCGGAATTGCGCGAGCAGCTGAAAGCCGCCGCCGGTTACCAGTCCGATGCCGGCGCCTGGTCGGCGCGGCGACGGCATCTCGATGCGCTGGGGCGGGCCCAGAGTCTCTTCGAACTG
The DNA here is from genome assembly GCA_036397615.1 of Steroidobacteraceae bacterium. Classification (GTDB taxonomy): domain Bacteria; phylum Pseudomonadota; class Gammaproteobacteria; order Steroidobacterales; family Steroidobacteraceae; genus SCUD01. Next base: position 6,556 of record DASWIQ010000003.1, on the reverse strand, counting down.
GCGGAGGGGCGGCTCGGGGAGCGCGCCTCTTTCGAGCTGGTGGCCGAGGAACTCCGCCAGGCCCACGAGGCGCTCGGCGAGATCACGGGCCATGTCTCGAGCGACGCGCTGCTCGGCGCGGTGTTCGCAACCTTCTGCATCGGCAAGTAGTTTCATGAGCAACAACAGGCCGTTGCACGACGCGCTTGGATTCTGAAGCGGAGACCCGCACATGATATCTCGCCTTCTTTGGATCGCTACGGCCCTGACGGTGGCGTCCCTCGCAACCCCGAGCCGCGCGGACGAAGCGCGGGCGATCGCCGCCGCGGCCTCCCACATCGCCGCCCACGAATCGGCGATCGTCGCGGAGCTCCGGGAGCTTCTCGCGCTGCGGAACGTGGCGACGAGCGAATCGGACATTCGCCGGAACGCCGAGCTTCTCGTGAAGATGCTCGGGAAACGCGGCGTCGACGCGCGCATCCTCGAAACGCCGGGCGCGCCGGTTGCCGTGTCCGGCGAACTCGCGGCGCCGGGCGCGACTCGCACACTCCTTTTCTATGCGCACTTCGACGGCCAGCCGGTCGATCCGGAGACCGCGTGGAAGACGCCCCCCTTCGAACCCGCGCTGCGGGCCGGGCGGATGGAGGACGGCGCCGGGATCGTCGCCTGGGCCGATGCAAAGCACCCGCTTTCCGACGAGACGCGGATCTATGCACGCTCCTCGAGCGACGACAAGGGACCGATCGTCGCCATGCTGGCCGCGATCGATGCGCTCGCCGCGGCGAAGATTCCGCTGTCCGCGAACCTCAGGTTTTTCCTCGAGGGCGAAGAAGAAACGGGCTCGCCGAATCTCGCCCGGACGCTCGCCGCGCATCGCGAGGAGCTCCGTTCCGATCTCTGGATCTTCGGCGACGGCCCGATCGACCCGCGTGGCCTCCCGCGAATTTCGCTCGGCGTGCGCGGCGTCTTGGGATTCCGCCTCACGGTGTACGGCGCGGCGACGAGCCTGCACTCCGGCCACTACGGCAATGTCGCCCCGAACCCCGGCGCAAGACTCGCCGCGCTCATCGCCTCGATGCGCGCGCCGGACGGGCGCATTTCGATCGCGGGGCTCGAAGCGCCGCCGCCTTCCGACGTGACGCGAGCGCTCGCACGGACGGCCTTCGACACGCCCGGCATGCTCGCGGCCGCGGGAATCGGCGTCGCGGAAAGCGGGCTCGACTACGGAGAATCGATCCTGCGTCCGTCGCTCAATGTCACGCAGCTCCTCTACGGTGGCTCGGGCGGGCAGCGCAACGCCATCGATCCCGAGGCGACCGCGGGTTTCGACCTGCGGCTCACGCCGGGATTGAAGATCGACGAGGCGCGACGCGCGATCGAGGCGCATGTGCGCGCGCAGGGCTATGTGCTGCTCGATGCGCCGCCGACGGCGGCCGTTCGTCTCGCGCATCCGCGGCTCGCGCGCCTCGACTGGGGCGACGACGGGTATCCCGCGGCGGTTTCATCGCCCGGGCACCCGGGCGTCGCACGCGTCATGGCGGTGATGCAGGCGGCGACGGAAGGCTCGGTGCGCATCGTGCCGCTGATGGGCGGAAGCCTTCCGATTGCGCCGATCGGCGAGGTTCTAGGGACGCCCTTCGTCATCGTCCCCATCGTCAACGCCGACAACAACCAGCACGCGCCCAACGAGAACCTGCGCATGAAGGAATTCCGGAGCGGCATCGCGCTCTACGCCGCGCTCCTGGCGGAAGCCGGAAAGGATTGGTAAGGCCCCCGATCCAGTCGCGAAACCTGCCGATAAGCGTTTCTTATGATGGCAGCAGGTAATCTGAACCCGTTCCGGGCCCGGCGCGCCGACAATCCTTGCCATGGATCCACGCAAGGGAGCGGCGAAGATGACTGCGGCATTGAGAAACATCGTGAGGATTATCGCGGCCGGGCTCAACTATTCGGCCCGGGCGACGGCCATGCACGAGGGGCTGCCCTGGGACGGCGAGGCGCGCCGTCCCGAATGAGTCCGGCTTTGGAACCATGACGCTTCACCGATGTCTTTGGTATTGCGGACCGGCAGTTGCTCGTCGGCTGGGGGAGGCGACATGTGTATTCCTCGCGCCACGCTCACATTCATCGTCGCAGGTTTCAGTGCCGGCCTCCTGATCGGTTGCGGCGGGGGTGGCTACGGCGGCGGAGGATCCAATCCGCCGGCGTCGCTGACGATTTCAGTTTCACCGACGACGATCACGCTGGGCCAAAGCGCCACGGTCACCTGGAATTCGAACGCGCCCTGCACGGCAAGCGGGGCCTGGACCGGATCCAAGGCCGCAAGCGGCAGCGAGACGGTGATGCCCGCGCAGACCGGCACCTTCACCTACACCCTGGTTTGCCGCGGCGGCGGGTACGGCGAGAGCAGTCGCGAGTCGGCCACGCTCACGGTGAATCCGGCAGCTGTCGCCAGTCTCGTGATCGGTCACGGCTGCTGCGACAGGCTCGACCCCTTCCCGGTGGTCGGAATCACGACCGACTCAGGCGATGACCGATTCCTCCTCCTCGGTACGCATTACGTCGGCACGGTGGGGGCGGCGCAGACCGCCTATGCGACCTGCAGCTCATGCCTGGCGGGCTCCCGGGCAACAGATCCGAACGGGTTCAGGCTGCTCGCTGTCTCGCGGGGCGGGTCGGTACGCGCCAGCATCAGTGCGCCCAAGCTGACGCCTCAGCCGGAGTCCATTGAGTTCACCGTGCCTTATGACCGGTCATTCGAGCGACCGACGGGCGTCGCTGCCATCCAGGGCAGCTATACGACCCACCTGGGCACGGGCTACACGCTGACGATCACCGTCGATTCCGCGGGCCAAGTCACCGGCAATGACACGAACGGGTGCAGACTCGAGGGCGAGGTGACGGCGAGTCGCCCCACGGCCGACTACGTCGACGTGGTATTGGACGTCAGTTCCTGTGCGAGCAACGACGGCCGGTACGGCGGCAACGCAGCACTGATACTCGATGATACCGGTCGTGCGGCGGAATTGTTTCTCTCGGCATCCAACGCCAGCTCAGCCATCGGCTGGCGCTTAAGCCGCTGAGCCGCGGTTCGGCGCGCCTGTGCGGAGCAGCAGCGCCGCGCCGAACAGTCCGGGGGCGGGATGGGCGATTACCTCGACAGTGACTGATTCCAGATGGGCGGCGAAGCGCCCCTTGTTCAGGAACCGTTCGCGATACGCACTCGACCTCAGGAACGGGATGAAGCGCGGGACGATGCCTCCCGCAATGGCGATCGTGCGAGCGCCGTGCCCGAGCGCCATGTCGCCGGACACACTGCCGAGTATGGCGCAGAAGCGCGCCAGCGTGCGTCGGGCGGAAACTTCATTGCCGGCCAGCGCCGCGGCGACGATTTCGGCGGGGGCACGGAGCGTCGCGTCCGGTGTCGTGGATTTCCCGGGCCGGCGGCCGGCGAGCGCCGCATCGATCTGCGACAGCCCGATGCCGGAGAGCAGACGCTCGTTGGAAACGCGGCCGTGGCGGTCGGCGAGCCACTCGGCGATCTGGCGCTCCTCCGAGTCCTGCGGCGCGAAACTGACGTGGCCGCCCTCGGTTTCGACGATCCGCCAGCCCGATTCCGGATCACCGACCAGCAATGCGACGCCGAGCCCAGTGCCCGGACCCAGCACGCTGATCGGGCCTCGTGGCGGCGTGACCATCGGGCCGTAGAGGATTGCGCGTTCGTTCTCGCCGAGTGCCGGCACGGCCCGGGCCACGGCGCCGAAGTCGTTCACCACGAGCAGTGCGTCGAGTCCGAGCGCGTTCCGCAGTTCCTCCCGGTTGAAGGCCCAGGTGCGATTGGTCAGACGAATCTCCTCGCCGCCTACGGGACAGGCAACGGCAAGGCAGGCTCGTCCTGGCGCCACGTCGACGGAGCGCAGGTAGTGCCTCGCCGCCTGCTGGAGACTGGCGAATTCGGCGGTGGGGAAGGTCATCTGATGCTGTAGCCGCGGGCTCGCCGCCGCGGTGTCGGTCAGCGCAAAGCGCGCATTGGTGCCGCCAATATCGCCAACCAGCGCAAGCCGACTTTCACTTTTCGTCATCAGCGCGGCGTCGCGACGAAGCGGATTGCCTGGCCGCCGCCGGGCGCAAGCGCGAGCTCCCAGACATCGCTGTGCTTCGCGGCGCGCGACTCGATGACGATGGACTCCGCGCGGGTCTTCCAGTCCGCATCGTCGCCGTCGCGATAGATCTCTGCGGCATAGCTCCGGCCGGGCTCGAGAAAATCGAGCGTGACGCGGAGCACGCGCGCCTCTTCGTCGGTCACGCTGCCGAGATACCAGTCCTCGCTGTTGCGATCCTTGCGCGCGAGAGTCGCGTAGTCGCCGACCGCGCCGTTCAGGACGCGTGTATCCGACCAGTCGACCGGCACGTCGCGGATGAACTTGAATGGGCCCGGGTTGCGCGCGTAGTTCTCGGGCAGGTCCGCGGCCATCTGGATCGGGCTGTAAATGACGACGTAGAGCGCGAGCTGCCTGGCGATCGTCGACTGGATCCGCTGTCCCCCGCGCCCGGTCAGGGAGAGCACGCCCGGCGTGAAATCCATCGGACCCGCGAGCATGCGCGTGAAGACAAGGTTGGCCTCGTGCTCGGGCGGATTCGGCGGATTGCCCCAGGCGTTGTACTCCATGCCGCGCGCGCCTTCGCGTGAAACCCAGTTCGGATACGTGCGGCGAAGCCCCGTGTCCTTGATCGGTTCGTGCGGATTGACCGCGATGCGGCGCCGGGCCGCCTCGGTCACGACTTTCAGGTGATGCCGGGACATGACCTGGCCATCATGCCACTCGAACCGGATCCTGCCGTCCGCGCCCATCGCCCGGATGCCGCCGGCGTCTGCGACGTAGCCGGTCTTCACACTGTCCACTCCGAGGCGCTGATAGAGATCGAGCGCGGCCGCGAGTTGCGGCTCGTAATGCGCGATATTGCCCGAGGTCTCGTGATGGCCCACGAGATGCACGCCGCGCGCGCGCGCGTAGGCGGCGACCGCCTCGAGGTCGAAGTCGGGATATGCCTCGGTGAAACTGAACTCGCCGCCGTCGGCGAACCAGTCGCCGTCCCAGCCGCGATTCCAGCCCTCGATCAGCACGCCGCGGAATCCATTCTCCGCGGCGAAGTCGATGGTCCGCCGTGCGTTCTCCGTGGTCGCGCCGTGCCGCGGCCCGGATGCCCAGCTCTCCGTGTCGAGATGCAATGACCACCAGATGCCGACGTACTTGTAGGGCTTGAACCAGGAGACGTCGCCGAGCGCGTTCGGCTCGTTGAGGTTGAGTATGAGGTTCGACAAGTAGAGTCCGGGGGCGTCGTCGGCGATCTGGAGCGTGCGCCAGGGCGTCGCGAAGGGCGCCGCGCGACTCACGCGCGCGCCGGCGGACGAGGGCGAGAGCGTCGCCTTGAGTCGCTGGCCGTCGACGCGGCGCAGCCACATGGCCGAATAGTCGACGAGCGAGGCTTCGTGAAAGGCCAGGTGCAGGCCGTCCGCGGTCCGGATCGTCAGCGGCGTGTGCGCCTGGCCCAGCTCGGCGAGCGGCGTGCGCCGGTAGAGATATTCGTATCGATTCCACTCGCCCGCGGGAATCCACCAGGCCGTGGCGGGCGGGACGACGGCGAATTCCGTCAGCTCGTCCGCAATGTTGACATTCCGCAGCTTCGACTGATCCGGAAATTCGTACCGGAATCCGACGCCGTCCTCGAAAGCGCGAAAAACGACCGTGAGCAGCCGCGCGGGCGGCTTCTTCTCGACGAACCGCGCACGCAACTCGTTGTAACGGTCACGCACGAAACGGCGCTCGCCCCAGGGCTGCTCCCAGGTCTCGTCGGCGCTTCGCGTGTCGCTGCCCGCGAGGCGGAAATTGCGTTCGAGTTTCGGCGCGTCGGTGAGCAGGAATCCCAGCCTCGACTCCGCGATCACCGGCCTGCCCTGCCTCGCGATCGCGTAGCCGGGACGACCCTCCGGATCGAGCGTGACCGTGACGGTCAGCGCGCCATCCGGCGAGGAGAGCGACGCAACCGCCTCGGCGCGGGCGCTGCCCGCCTGCGCCCCGATCGACAGGACGATCAGGAATGCGGCGAAACCTTTCATGCGAAAAGGAAACCCGAAGACACCGCCGACTGCAAACGTTTTCATGCTTTGCAAACGTATGCATCGTCTTGCGGCAGGCGGCGAGCCCTGTCTAGGATCGGTGCGCCAGATCGGGTCGTCGCGTTTCATTCACTGAGGGGTGTGATCAGATGGCCAAGCGTACGCATAAGAGCCCGGAAAGGCTCGAATTCCCGACGATCCGCCGTCGCATTCTTCCGGCTGCGATAGCCGCGGCCCTGCCGGCCATGGCGGGGCTTCCATCGATGGCGCATGCGCAGGAGTCGACCGAGATCGAAGGCGTCACCGTCACCGGCATCCGCGTCGGCATCGAGAATGCGATCGAGACCAAGCGCGCCTCGACCAGCATCGTGGAGGCGATCTCGGCCGAGGACATCGGCAAGCTGCCGGACACCAGCATCGCCGAGTCCATTTCCCGCCTGCCGGGGCTGACTTCGCAGC
>DASWIQ010000002.1:0-8820 GCA_036397615.1 Steroidobacteraceae bacterium | reverse complement strand
CGAATAGTCTCTTCGTTATGAACGTGGCGTACCTCTCGACTTCGGCGTATTCGAGACGGCACACGACCCGATCTCCCAGGATCATGTTATGGACCGTCGGCACGCCCTCCTGCTCGAGCGTCGTGAGTAGCGCTGAATCGGCGGGCGGGAGATCCTGCCGTGTCGTCTCGCGGAGGAACCGGAGCGCGCCTGCCGCGGGTTTGCCCGCCCAGTCGTTCGCTGCGTGGCGCGGATGGGCGATGTGGGAGAACTGCGCGGAACTCTTAGCCGCGATGTCGGCGCAAAGCTCATCAACGAGAACCTGCGGCCAGCCCACGGTGACGACGTGGAAGCGGTTCACCTGACGCAAGGCTCCGCTTCGCCAACCAGCTCCCAGGTGACCGGCGTGCCACGCTGCACCGCGTGGACGACCGGGCGGCCGAGCAAGGCCTCGTAGTGCTTCGGCGCCAGGCCGAGACCCGGCCGGATGATGCGCAGGTTCTTCGAAGTGAAGACGTCGCCGGCGCGCATGTCTTCGGCGACGTACAGTGAACGCCGGTAGACGAGTGAGGGTTCCTCCTCCGTGCTCGGACCGAAGCGGACGCCGCCCAGTGACTGCCACGCGCTCGTAGTCTCCACGACGAGAGAATGCATCTCCTCCGGTTCCATGGAGAATGCGCTGTCAACCCCGCCGTCCGCGCGACGGATAGTGAAGTGTTTTTCGATAGCGGTCGCGCCATGAGCGACTGCGGCAATCGCCGCACCGATACCGAGCGTGTGGTCCGAGAGCCCGACTTCACATCCGAAACGTTCGCGCAGCGCCGGAATTGTGAGGACATTGCTGTTCTCCGGATGCGCCGGATAGTTACTGGTGCACTTGAATAGGATGAGGTCCCGACACCCGCCCTCACGGGCAGCGTCGACTGCGTCCCTGATCTCCGCGAGTGTCGCCATGCCGGTCGAGACGAACACCGGCTTGCCGGTTGCGGCGACCCTGCGGATCAATGGCAGGTGCACGATTTCGAAGGACGCGATCTTGTACGCAGGCGCGCCGAGCCCTTCGAGAAAGTCCACGGCAGTGTCGTCGAATGGCGTGCTGAAGCACAGGATCCCCAGCTCAGCGGCGCGGCGCATGATCGGCGCGTGCCAGTCCCAGGGTGTGTGCGCGCGTTTGTATAGCTCATGAAGGCTGCTGCCCTTCCAGAGACTCTTTTCGTCTCGAATGAAGAATTCGCCTTCGCTGATCGGAAGAGTCATCGTGTCGGCGGTGTAGGTCTGGAGCTTGATCGCGTGCGCCCCGGCCGCAGCCGCCGCTTCCACGATCGCGATCGCACGCTCGAAGGAATGATTGTGGTTGCCCGACATCTCCGCGACGATGAACGGCGGCGATTCCTTGCCGATAGTGCGGTTGCCGACGTGAATTCTCTCCGTCATGGACGCAGGGCCTTCACGTAATTCGACTGGTTCCGGCAGTAGCCCGAGGCGGCGAACAGGGCATGCGACGGTGGGTTATCGGCCAGCACTTCGGCACGAAGGGATTTCACGTCCGGCCGCACGAACATGAGCCAGTTTTCCGCCGCACACAGCAGATCGCCGCCAAGTCCGCGTCCGCCGGCACCGGCAAGCGTGTATATGGAAACCTCGGCCGAATCGCCGCCGATGTCGAAGCGGACGACCCCCACCGGTTTTCCGGCGAGCTCCCCGATCAGCAGGATCCGGTCGGGATTGGCCAGGGTGGAGTCGAACCAGGCTTGATGGGTCGCGAGATCGATGGTCGCGCCATTGCGCGATGCTTGTCGAATGGACGGCTTATTGCGCCACTCGAGCATCGGCCCGGAATCGGCGGCAACCGCCTCACGGACGTGCACCGGCGTAAACCCCAGCGTGCGCAGCAACCGTTCCGTGCCGCGGCCGTCGACGACCGCCATTGCGCGGCGGGATACCGCGGCGATGTGCGCCGGATTCCCGAGGGCCGAGACCAGCGGCTCCGCGAAAGACCCCGGATTGTCGGGTTTCGAGCCCGACGCGATGACGACGCCGGCGGCGGCCGCATCGCGAATCTGCTGCCGCTGGTTGTCTGCCAGCGCAAACGTGAGGCAAGGCAGACCGAGGCAGCAGCGCTCCCACAGCGTGGTCCCCCCCGCTCCGACGCCGAAATCGGCGCCGCTCATCAGCTCCGCCATGCGGTCGGTCGCGTCATGAAAAGAAAAGCCGTGCGTTGCACAGGCCTCCGCGATCACCGCCCGGTCGCGCTCGTCGGCCTGGAACACTACATCGACCACGACACTGCGCAAACCGGCATCGCCGAGCGCCCGAATAGCCGCCAGGGTGAACGCCGCGGCGAGCGGCCCGCCGCCGAAGAAGACGAGGATGCGCGAGATCCGGCCCGTCCGCGCAGTGGCACTCGCACGGGCACGCCGGAATTCCTCCCGCAATACGGCAAATCGTGGGCCGAGCAGGAGCCTGCAGTGCGCGGGGACCTTGCCGTAATAGCGGCGTCCGGCGTCTTCGTAAAGATTGGGATCCAGCAATGCATCGACGTCATGCACTCGATCCGCGAGGTCGTCGATCGCGAGAATTCTACGAACGTCGAGGCGCAGTGCGCGCTCCCAGCGCTCGTCCAACGCATAGTGATCGACAATCAGCCAATCTGGCACTGCTCCGAGACTCGCGATCGCCGACTTCATCGCTGCCGAGTCATCCATCGGGCTCTTGGCGGCCGCGGCAGGCAGCGAATAAATCGGAATGCCGCAGTTCCTGAAGAGCCGCGCGCTGTAATCGCCCGCGGGCCGAGTCACGAAATGCACGTCGGCGTCGCGCGCCTGAAGCAATTCGGCGATTGCCAGGCAGCGCTTGACGTGCCCCGTGCCGAGCGCCGGCGAGGCATCGGCGCGCATCACGACCGTGGCACGGGCGGCCTCCATCAGGTCCGGGCCTTCCGATCTGGCGTGGCATCGATAAACGCGAGCATCGCCTCTGCGCGACGCCAGTCGTCCTCGGTGTCGATGTCGTGAACCCGCCACCGCGGAATGGTGACGATGGTCGAATGCGTATCGAAAATCCTCGCGTGCGAGAGCCAGGCCTGCGGCGGGCCCCAATAGAACTGGCCGGCGTCGTGGAAAATCTCGCCGAGATCCTGCGAGCGCGCGTCGAATCTTTCCGGAAAGAGCATCTCTAGTCCTTCGTCGGCACGCTTGCGGAAGGCGCGCTCCACCGGAGCGGGAAATTCGGTGGCAGAAAACACGAATTTCCACTGGCCTGCCTCCAGGATTCGAAGTCCAGCCTCCAGATCCTCGGGTCGCATGAATGGCGCGGTCGCGTAGATGCAGCAGACCGCGGCTGGAACGGTGCCTTCGCGCTGCAGCCACTCGATCGCGTGGGCGACGACCGCCGTCGTACCGGTGTGGTCGTCGGAGAGCGCCGCGGGCCGCAGGAAGGGGACCTCGGCGCGCGACTGCAGCGCGACTTCGCGAATCTCCTCGTCGTCCGTCGACACGAGGACCCGGTCGAACAGGCCGCTCTGAAATGCGCAGTCGATCGAATGCACGATCATCGGCTTGCCCCGGAACTCGCGGATGTTCTTCCGCGGAATGCGCTTGCTCCCGCCGCGTGCGGGGATCACGGCGAGATTCACAGGGACTTCTTCAATGCGGCGACGACCGTGTCCTGCTGCGCTTCGGTCATGAGGGGAAAGAGCGGCAGCGTGATCGCGGATTCGCCGTAGGCCTCCGCCTCCGGGCACAGGCCTTCACGAAATCCAAGCGCCCGGTAATAGGGCTGGAGATGCACCGGCAGGTAGTGGACATTCACGCCGATGTCCTGCCGCCGGAGCGCCTCGAAAACCCGGCGGCGTGCCGCGGCACCGCCCCCGCCTTTCAGGCGCACGACGTAGAGATGGTATGCGGAACGATTGCCGGCCCGGATTCCCGGGCGCTGCAACGGAAGGTCCGCGAGCGCCGCGTCATAGCGCCGCGCCAGGACATTCCGTCGCTCGACATAGGCATCGAGCCGCTCGACCTGGCTCGTGCCGAGCGCGGCGTGGATGTCGGTCATGCGATAGTTGAAGCCGAGCAGCTGCTGCTCGTAGTGCCACGCAGGCGGCGGCGCGCGTTCGAGCGTGAGCCGGGCCGGATTGCGGGTGATGCCATGGGTCCGCAGCATGCGCATGCGATCCGCAAGCTCCGTGTCGCTCGTGAGCGCCATGCCGCCCTCGGCGGTCGTCACGATCTTAACCGGGTGGAAACTGAACACCGTGATGTCGCACCAGCGGCCGCTGCCGACCGGCTCGCCGTGTCGCGACGCGCCGATCGAATGCGACGCGTCATCCAATACCTTGAAGCCATATTCCAGTGCGAGTTCCGCGATCTCCTCCTGATCGGTCGGCTGGCCGCCGAAGTGGACCGGCACGACGACTTTCGGCAGGCGCCCCGCCGTCCGCGCCAGGAAGAGTTTCTCTTTCAACGCCGGCACGCTCAGGTTCCAGGTGAAGGGATCGATGTCCACGAAATCCACTTCCGCGCCGCAATACCGGCCGCAATTCGCCGAAGCGACAAAAGTGTTGGGCACGGTCCAGAGGAGATCGCCGGGCCCGAGGCCGAGCGCCGCGCAGGCAATGTGCAGGGCGGAGGTTGCGCTATTGACGGCCACCCCATGCGCCGCGCCAACCCGCTGCGTTACGGCCTGCTCGAACTTCGGAATCATCGGTCCCTGCGTGATGAAATCCGAGCGCAGGACTTCGGTGACCGCATCGATATCGGCCTGGGTGATGTCCTGGCGTCCGTAGGGAATCACGCGTCGTCCACCTGGCGGTTCAACGCGACGATCTCGTCGATTGCCAGGAAATGCGGATTCCGTCCGGAATGGTACTCGAATCCCTGCTCGACGGCCCTGCCCCGCTCGCCGAGCCGGTTGACCGATAAATCGGCGATGGCGGAAAAACGGATCGAGGGCTTGATGACGTAGTGGTCCTCGAACTCGAGCGTCAGGTGCGAGTCGTCGCCGGGGCACATGACCTCGTGCAGCTTCTCGCCGGGCCGGATCCCTACGATCTTCTGCGGCAGGCCGGGCGCGAGCGCCGACGCGAGATCGATGATCCGTACTGACGGGATCTTCGGCACGAAGATCTCGCCTCCGTGCATCCGCTCGAAATTCCTGAGCACGAAGTCGACGCCCTGCTGGAGCGTGATCCAGAAGCGGGTCATCTTGGCATCCGTGATCGGGAGATGATCGCAGCCGCCGGCGATCTGGCGGCGGAAGAACGGGACGACGGAGCCGCGCGAACCGACGACATTGCCGTATCGGACGACCGCGAATCTCGTCTTGTGGCCGCCCGCCAGGTTGTTCGCCGCCACGAACAGCTTGTCGGACACGAGTTTGGTCGCGCCATACAAATTGATGGGATTCGCCGCCTTGTCGGTCGACAGCGCAATCACTTTCTCGACGTCGTTCGCGAGCGCCGCGTGGATGACGTTCTCGGCGCCGTGGATGTTCGTCTTGATGCATTCCATCGGGTTGTATTCCGCCGCGGGCACCTGCTTGAGCGCCGCCGCGTGGATGACGTAGTCCACCCCGTTCATGGCCTGCACCAGCCGGTCGCGATCGCGCACGTCGCCGATGAAGTAGCGCATGCACTCGCCGTCGAAGTCCTGTTTCATCTCGAACTGCTTGAGCTCGTCGCGCGAATAGACGATGACCTTCCGCGGCCGGAAGCGATCGAGGATCGTCCTGACGTATTGCCGGCCGAAGGACCCGGTCCCGCCGGTGATCAGTATGGATTTGCCGTCAAACATGGATGGATTCCGCCGATCAGGTGATTCGTATGGCCTCGACCATCTGCCGGAAACTCCGGCTGGCCCCCAGGAGTTCCTCGTAGCTGCCCTGCGCCACGACCGCGCCGCGCTCGAGCTCGACGATGGTGTCGCAGCGCCGCACCGTCGTGAGCCGGTGAGCAATGAGCAGCACCGTCAATTCGCGGTCGAGGCCTTCGATCGCATCGAGCACCGACTGTTCCGTGAGATTGTCGAGCGCGCTCGTGGCCTCGTCGAGCACCAGGACGCTCGCCTGTTTGTAGAGCGCTCGCGCGATGCCGATGCGCTGGCGCTGGCCGCCCGACAGCCGGATCCCGCGCTCGCCGACCACGGCGTCGAAACCTTCCGGGCGGCTCTCGATGAAATCCGAGATCTGCGCCTGGTGCGCCGCCTTGCGCACGCGATCGAGGTCGATTGCCTCGCGCGGCACGCCGAAGGCGATATTTTCGGCGAGCGACGAATCCGAAAGGTAAATGCTCTGCGGAACGTGCGCGATGCTCCGCTGCCAGGCCCGGACCCTCGCGCCGCGAATGGCTTCGCCGTCGACGAGCAGTTCGCCTTCCGTCGGCTCGAGCAGGCCCATGAGCAGGTCGAGCGTCGTGCTCTTGCCGCTGCCGGTGCTGCCCACGAACCCGATCCGTGCGCCCTTCGGAATGTCGAGACAGAGGCCGTCGAGCACCCAGGGCCCCTCCGCGCTGTACCGGAAACGCACGCGATCGAGGCGTATCGAGTGCCGGAACGGCAGCGGCTTTGGCGCCGCCACTTCCAGCTCGCGGCTGACGGGCTGATCGAGCAGTTCGATGGTGTCGCGGAGCGATCCCTGGTTGCCCGCGATGTTCGCCCAGGCGGCGTAGCTCTGTTGCAGCGCCGGCAGCAGGCGCTGCGCGCCGATCGCGAGCGCGCCGAGCACGGGCAGTGCCGACGCAAGTCCGCCGGCCTGGCGGCTCAGGCCATAGGCGAGCGCGGCAATCAGGACCATGCCCAGCGCTTCAATGCTGTAGCGCGGGCTCTGGGCCATGAAGACGTTCGCGCCCTGTGCGCGGCGCAGCTGCCGGTCCGCGCGGCCATAGGCTTCGCAATAGACCGCCTGCGTCCCGTCGAGCAGGACATCGCGAATGCCGCCGAGTCCCTCCTGCAGCGCCTTCACGAGCGCCGTCTGCTCCCGGGCGATCAGCAGGCTGTTGCTGCGCAGGCGCCGCCGCGAGCGCCAGGTGATGACCGCGTAGCTCGCGCCGAAACACAGCGTTGCCACGAGCGCCACTGCCGGATCGATGGCGAGCAGCGCCAGCATGATTGCGAGGATCGCGGCGCTCGAGCTGATGAGCGTCAGGCCCGGCAGCAGCACGCCCAGCATCGTGCCGCCGACCTTCTGCGTGATGCCGCTGATCACCTGGCTGCTGCTGCGCCCCACGTGCACGCGATAGGGCTGGTAGAGCGTGCGCCGGTACACCTCGATGCTGAGTTCAGAACCGGTGCCGAACGCGAAGCGCGTGCTCGCCCGAAGAAGCCACAATCGTATCGCTCCGGAGATGAGTGCCGCGCCGGCGAAAGCGATCGTGAGCGGGAGCATCAGTCCTTCAGGTGACGTGATTCCGAGCGATCGCACGACATTGGCGGCGAGCGGATGCTCGAATGCCACTTGCGGCGCGGCGAGCACTGTCAGGAAAGGCAGCACCGCGCCGAGGCTGACGACTTCCGCGACTGCGCTCAGGAGTACGAGGGCCATCAGCAGGACGAACTGGCGCCGCCGGCGCGGGCCGAGGTGATGCCAGAGCCGGGAAAGCAACGCCGCCAGGCCCGTGGTCGGGCCAATGGCCGCCAGCGCGCGTGCGGTCACGTGCCTGCGCGTGCTCCCGCCGCTTCACGCATGCGGTACCTGCGCACCGTGTCGTGCCCGAATGCGAACAGCGCGCCGAGGATCAGCCCGAGCGCGAGGCCCGTCGCGACCATGAGCTTGCGCTTCGGCCGCACGCGCGCTTCCGGCGCAGCCGCGGGGTCGACTACCGTGAATGCGTAATCGGCGCGCGCGTTGGCGAGCATGAGCGTCTTGGTTTCGTTCTCGATCAGGCTGTACATCACGCGCTGGATTTCGACCACGTTGGTCGCCGCGACCTGTTTCTTCAGGTATTCGATGTTCCGGTTCGCGTCGGCGAGCGCGCGCGTGCGCATGAGTTCGTTGGCGAGCGCGACGAGTCCGTTCGCCCAGCCCGCCGCCACGACCGGGTCGGTCCACTCGATCGCAAGGGTCGTTGTGCCGTCGGCGTCGTCGGTGTTGATCGACATGACGCTTTCGCGGAATCTCTGGACCGCGAACCACACGGTGGGTTCCGGAATGCCGGCCGAGACCATTTCATCGACGAGCGCGTTGCGCCTGATGAATTCTTCGACCAGGCGACGGGATGCGAGCACCGCCCGTGCTTCCTGGGTCGCCACGCCGCTGCTACCGAGATTGATTCCCGCGATGCTCGCAAGCCCGCCGAGTTGTCCTGCCAGCGACGAGGCCGCGTCTCCGAGCCCCGAATCCGCGACCGGAGTAACGACCACCTCGGCCCGGTAAATCAAATTGGCGGTCAACGCGAGCACCACGGCTGCGGCACCGAACACGCCGGTCACGATCGCAATCAAGACCCGGTAACGCCACAGGAGACGCGCAAACGCAATCACGTCGATCGTGTCGTCGGCGGCCGCCGGGACAGGTTCAGTTGTTTTCATTGTTCATCCGAGTATACAGGCACGCTACCGCCCTGCAGAAACGCCGCTCCGTTCCCGCATCCGTGGTCCGCGGCGCCGCGCAGGCTCAATCTTGAACGTTCCGCTCCGTTTCGCGCCGCATCTGCTCGATCTCGGCGCGCAACGACTCGTACTCCTGCATCTTGATCGACAGGAATCTCACGGTCATGCGCGCCTTCATCTCGATCCCGCGCGGCGTCAGCCAGTAGATGTACGCCGCCTTGTTGTGGCTGTTCTTGAAATTGGTCGCCTTGATCCAGCCCTTGCGCGCGACGGCGCGCAGGCAGTAATTGACCTTGCCGAG
>DASWIQ010000001.1:0-11070 GCA_036397615.1 Steroidobacteraceae bacterium | reverse complement strand
AGTCCGTCGTCCTTGCGCTCGACGCCCCACTGGAGTCCCGACTTGTTCCCGAATAGTTCGTGGATGCGCGTGACATAGGCTTCTGCCTCCGCGCGCTCCTTCATCGCCGGCGTCGACCAGTAGCGCATCATTCGGCGGTCGGAAAATATGCCGAAGAGCGCGTCGACGTCCTTCGCCGTCAGCCACCTGAGCCGAACGCGCGGCGCGTCGATCGTTGGAAGCGAGTCGCCGTCGATCATGATTTCAGGAGCTCCCGGTAGATCGCGAGGTCGGTTGCGGAGAAACAGCAGAATACGACCTCGCGCAATCTGGACGCGCGCGGGCCGAACTCGCCCGCGGCTGCGATTGCGATCCGGGCCGCCGGCCGAGCGGGGTAACCGTAGATGCCGGTGCTGATGGACGGAAATGCGATCGTCTCGAAACTTTGTGCGTCGGCAATTTCGAGCGAGCGTCGGTAGCAGGACGCGAGGAGTGCCGGCTCGTTCGTATCGCCGCCGCGCCAGACCGGCCCCACCGTGTGGATCACGTGACGCGCGGGCAGGCGATAGCCGGCCGTCAGCTTCGCATCGCCCGTCGCACAGCCGCCGACCCGCCGGCATTCCGCCAGGAGTTCCGGTCCTGCCGCGCGGTGAATCGCGCCGTCGACGCCGCCGCCGCCCAGGAGCGTCTCATTCGCCGCGTTCACGATCGCATCCACGGCAAGCGTCGTGATATCCGCACGGATGGCGCGCAGGTGGAAGGATTCCAGGTTCATTCACGCAAGCCCGGCATCGAGGTCGTACTCGGACGCCCCGCTGATGCGCACTTCGGCGAACTCGCCGACCGGGAGTCCCGTGGCGCCCTTGCCCGTGATACGCACGACGCCGTCGATTTCGGGCGCGTCGGCTTCGCTCCGCGCGAGCGCCACATCGCCCTCGATTGCATCCACGAGCACGCGCATCCGGCGCCCGACGCGCGCGGCAAGCCGCCGCGCGCTTATCTTCTGCTGCGCTTGCATGAAGCGATGCCAGCGCTCCTCCTTGACCGCATCCGGCACCGGATCGGGCAGTTCATTCGCCGCGGCACCTTCGACCGGCGAGTACCTGAAGCAGCCGACACGGTCGAGTTCCGCTTCTTCGAGCCAGTCGAGCAGGATGCGGCAGTCCTCTTCGGTCTCGCCGGGGAACCCGACTATGAAGGTGCTGCGGATGGTCATGTGCGGCAGTTGCTCGCGCCATCTCCGGATACGCGCGAGCATATTCATCGCGTGCGCGGGCCGGCGCATCAGTTTCAGCACGCGGGGACTCCCGTGCTGGAACGGCACGTCGAGGTAGGGCAGCACCCTGCCCTCCGCCATCAGCGGGATCACCTCGTCCACGTGGGGATAGGGATAGACATAGTGCAGCCGGACCCAGGGACCGAGTTCGCCGAGCTCGCGCGCGAGATCGATGAATCGGCTCGGGATCTCGCGGCTGCCCCAGGTCGCTGCACGGTATTTGAGATCCGCCCCGTAGGCGCTCGTATCCTGCGAGATGACGAGCAGCTCGCGCACGCCGGCATTGCGGAGCCGGATCGCCTCATTCAGTACCCGGTCGATTGGGCGGCTCGCGAGATCGCCGCGCATCGACGGGATGATGCAGAACCGGCAGCGGTGGTTGCAGCCTTCCGAAATCTTGAGATAGGCATAATGCCGCGGCGTCAGGCGCACGCCCTGCGGCGGCACCAGGTCCATGAACGGATCGTGCTTCGGCGGCAGGAACTCGTGCACGGCCCCCACCACTTCCTCGTAGGCCTGCGGCCCGGTGACGCGCAGCACCGACGGGTGGCGCCCGGTGATCTTCGCGGGCTTCGCGCCGAGACAGCCGGTCACGATGACGCGCCCGTTCTGCGCGAGCGCCTCGCCGATCACGTCGAGCGATTCGTGCACGGCCTCGTCGATGAAGCCGCAGGTGTTGACGACGACGAGGTCGGCCGCCTGATAGGACGCTGCGACCTCGTATCCCTCGGCGCGCAGCTGCGTGAGGATCCGCTCGGAATCCACGAGCGCCTTGGGGCAGCCGAGGCTGACGAAACCGACGCGGGGCGATCTGGTAGCCACACGGCATTTTACCGGTAGAATCCGGGCATGAAGTTCACGAAGATGCATGGACTCGGCAACGATTTCATAATCTTCGACGCCCCCGCGGCCGGCGCCCCAGGAGCGGACACGATTCGCCGCCTCGCCGACCGATTTACCGGCATCGGCTTCGACCAGGCCCTGATGCTCGAGCCGCCGCGCCGGCCGGGTACCGCCGTCTATTACCGCATCTTCAATGCCGATGGCCGCGAGGTCGAACAATGCGGCAATGGCGCGCGATGCATCGCGCGCTTCCTGCGCGAGCGCGGCGATTCCGGGAATGCGGATCTCGTGCTCGACAGCCCGGGCGGGCTGGTGCAGACGAGATTGAACGGCAACCAGGTGTCCGTGACGATGGGCGTGCCGGATTTCGAGCCGGCTTCGCTGCCGTTCGAGGCGAGCGGCGAAGCTTATGTCTACCCGCTCAGCGTCGGAGCAAGCGACGTCGAGATCGGCGCCGTGTCGGTCGGCAATCCGCATGCCGTGATCCGCGTGCCGTCGGTCGCCGATGCGCCTGTCGCCCGCCTCGGCCCCGCGATCGAGAATCACCCGCGGTTCCCGAAGCGCACGAATGTCGGCTTCATGGAAGTCGTCGCCCGGGGCCACATACGCCTCCGCGTCCACGAGCGCGGCACGGGCGAGACCCGCGCCTGCGGCACCGGCGCCTGCGCCGCAGTCGCGGTCGGCCGCCGCCACGGGCTGCTCGACGAAAATGTGCGAGTCGACCTTCCCGGGGGCCGACTCGACATACAATGGAAGGGACCGGGGGAGCCGATCTGGATGACCGGGCCGGCGGAAAGGGCATTCGAGGGAGAAGTCACGATATGACGACACGACCGGTTCGCGGCGTCGAGATCGCCGAAGTCGACGAGGCATCCGTCGCCTCCTACCTGGCGGCCACCCCCGAGTTCTTCGATCGCCACGCGCAACTCCTCGCAAAGATCCGCCTGCCGGACTCGCGCGGCGGCGCGTCCACAGTCTCCCTGCTCGAACGCCAGGTCGAAGTGCTCCGCGAGCGCAACCGCCAACTCGAACGCAAGGTCAAGGATTTCGTCGATGTCGCGCGCGAAAACGACGCGCTCGGCTCGCGCGTGCTCGCGATGGCGCGGCGCCTCATCGCCGCGGGCGACCGATCGGCCGTGATCACCGCCATCGAGGCGGCGCTTCGCGAGGATTTCGGCGCCGGCCAGTCGGTACTGGTCCTCACGGCCGCCCGCGCTCCTGCCGGCATCGCGGAAAGCCGTTTCCTCCGCATCGTTCCGGCCGACGCGGCGGACTTGCGTTCCTTCGAGACGCTCTTCAGCGCCGGCAAGCCCCGCTGCGGGCAGCTTCGCGACTCGCAGCGCGAATTCCTGTTCGGCGCCGATGCCCCGGAAATCGGGTCGGTTGCGCTCGTTCCGCTCGGCGCCAAGGGCGGCGTCGGTCTGCTCGCCTGCGGCTCGAATGACAGCCAGCGCTTCAATCCCACCATGAGCACGGATTTCCTCGCGCATATCGGGGAACTGATCGCCGCCGCCCTCGCCGGGGACTGATGCAGGCCAAAGCGGCCGCGTGGATCGGGCGCTACCTGGCCCACCTGCGGACCGAGCGCAGGCTCTCGCCACATACTGAAGCGGCCTATCGCCGCGATCTCGACGCGCTCGTGGCGTATTGCGAGTCCGAGCGCATCGCCGGCTGGAAACAGATCGACAATTTCCACGTACGCACGTTCGCCGCGCGGGAGCACCGCGATGGCCTCGGACCGCGGAGCGTCCAGCGCCGCCTGTCCGCGGTGCGCGGTTTCTTCAACTTCCTGATCCGCGAGAAAGTCATCGAGGCGAATCCCGCCGCGGACATCCGCGCGCCCAAGGCCGCGAAACGCCTGCCGAAAACGCTCGATGTCGACCAGGTCGCGAGCCTGCTCGAGCGCAAGCCGACCGATGCGCTGACGCGCCGCGACCACGCAATGCTCGAGCTCCTGTATTCGTCGGGGCTCCGCCTCGCGGAACTCGCCGGGCTCGACCTGCCCGATCTCGACCTCGCCGATCGCACCGTGCGCGTGCTCGGCAAGGGCTCGAAGACGCGGATACTCCCCGTCGGCAAGCAGGCCACCGCCGCGCTGCGCACCTGGCTCGCGGAACGGTCGGCCCTCGTCAAGGACGGCGGCAGCGCGCTCTTCGTCGGCCAGAGCGGAAAGCGTCTCGGCGCGCGCGCCATCCAGCGCCGCATCGGTCGCTGGGCCCTGAAGAGCGGACTCAATGTGCCGGTGCATCCGCATCTGCTTCGTCATTCCTTCGCGACCCACCTGCTCGAGTCGAGCCGCGACCTGCGCGGCGTGCAGGAACTTCTCGGCCACGCCGACATCAGTACGACACAGGTGTACACCCACCTTGATTTCCAGCACCTGGCCCGCATCTACGACGAATCCCATCCGCGTGCCAAGAGGCGCAAGTAACTGATCCCCATGAGCAATTCCCAGTTCGATCCGCGCGGCACGACGATTCTTTCGGTCCGGCGCGGCGGATTCGTCGCGATGGGCGGCGACGGCCAGGTGACCGTCGGCAACACCGTGATGAAAGCGAATGCCCGCAAGGTGCGCCGGCTCTATGGCGACAAGGTGCTCGCGGGATTTGCCGGAGGCACGGCGGATGCCTTCACGCTTTTCGAGCGCTTCGAAGGCAAGCTCGAGAAATACGGCAATCTGACGCGCGCCGCGATCGAGCTTGCCAAGGACTGGCGCACGGATCGCGCGCTGCGCCGCCTCGAAGCGCTTCTCTGCGTCGCGGACAAGCAGACCTCGTTCATGATTTCCGGCAACGGTGACGTCATCGAGCCCGAGGAATCGGTCATGGCGATCGGCTCCGGCGGCCCCTTTGCGCTTGCCGCGGCCCGCGCGCTCGCGGCGAATACCGAGTTGTCGGCCCGTGAGATCGTCGAGCGCTCGCTCGGCATCGCCGCCGACATCTGCATCTACACGAACCGCAATCTCGTCATCGACGAACTGGCGACGGGCTGAATATGGAAACGATGACCCCGCGCGAGATCGTCCAGGAACTGGACAAGCACATTGTCGGCCAGACCGCGGCCAAGCGTTCCGTCGCCATCGCGCTCCGGAACCGCTGGCGCCGCATGCAGGTCGACGAGCCGCTGCGCCAGGAAATCACGCCCAAGAACATCCTCATGATCGGTCCGACGGGCGTCGGCAAGACGGAAATCGCGCGCCGACTCGCGAAGCTCGCGCGCGCGCCCTTCATCAAGGTCGAAGCGACGAAGTTTACCGAGGTCGGCTATGTCGGCCGCGAAGTGGATTCGATCGTCAAGGAGCTCGTCGACGTGTCGGTCAAGCTGACGCGCGAGGAGGAAATGGCGAAAGTTCGCCCGCGCGCGACCGATGCCGCCGAAGAGAGGATCCTCGACACGCTCCTGCCGCGCGCGCGCGGCCCCGGCGTGCCCGAGAACGGCCGTGGCGACGAGACGCGACAGAAATTCCGCAAGATGCTCCGCGAGGGCCAACTCGACGATCGCGAGATCGAAGTAGAAATGCGCGCCGTGCCGGTCGGCCTCGAGATCATGGGCCCGCCGGGCATGGAGGAAATGACGCAACAGCTCCAGCAGGTCTTCCAGGGCATGGGCGCCGGCCGCACGAAGAGCCGCAAGCTCCGCATCCGCGAGGCGCTGAAGGCGCTGACCGACGAAGAAGCCTCAAAAATGGTCAACGAAGAGGAACTGCGGACCCGGGCGCTTTCCAACGCCGAGCAGAATGGCATCGTCTTCATCGATGAGATCGACAAGATTTGCCGTCGCACCGAGACCATGGGCGCCGACGTGTCGCGCGAGGGCGTGCAGCGGGATCTTCTACCGCTCGTCGAAGGCTGCACGGTCAGCACCAAGCACGGCATGGTCAAGACCGACCACGTGCTCTTCATCGCATCCGGCGCATTTCACATGGCGAAGCCTTCGGATCTCATTCCCGAGCTCCAGGGCCGCCTGCCGATCCGCGTCGAGCTCGATGCGCTCTCCGTCGACGACTTCGAGCGCATCCTGGCGGAGCCGGATGCCTCGCTCTGCGCCCAGTACACGGCGCTGCTCGGCACGGAGGGCGTGCAGGTGAACTTCGCGCCGGACGGCATCCGCCGCATCGCGGAGATCGCCTGGTCCGTCAACGAGCGCACCGAGAACATCGGCGCGCGCCGGCTGCACACGGTCATGGAGCGCCTGCTCGAGCAGGCGTCATTCGACGCGGCGGATCGGAACGGCACGACGGTCGACGTCGATGCCGCCTTCGTGAATCGCCACCTCGACGAACTCGCGAAGAACGAAGACCTGTCGCGCTACATCCTCTGATGGAGGCGCCCACGGGGATCACGGTCAGGAAAAAGACCCGGGTCGTCGAGGTCACCTGGCAGGACGGCACGCAGTACGCGCTACCCTTCGAATACCTGCGTGTCTATTCGCCGTCAGCCGAGGTGCGCGGCCACGGCGGCGGCGAAGGAAAACTCGAGCTCGCCAAGGAATCGGTGCTGGTCACGCAGGTGGAGCAGGTCGGAATCTATGCCGTGCGGCTTCATTTCGACGATGGCCACAACACGGGACTCTATAGCTGGGCCTACCTCCGCGAGCTCGGCGAGCAGTACGATCGGAAGTGGGCGCGTTACCTGGAACGCTGCGAGAAACTCGGCTACGAGCGCAAGCCACCCGCGTGACGGCCCACCGCCGTAGAATCGGGCAGCTCATGGCCTCCAGCCTGCTTCTGCTGCTCGACGACATCGCCACGATCCTCGACGACGTGTCGGTGATGACCAAGGTCGCCGCGAAGAAGACGGCAGGCGTGCTCGGCGACGACCTCGCGCTGAACGCGGAACAGGTCAGCGGCGTGCGCGCTGACCGCGAGCTGCCCGTGGTATGGGCGGTGGCGAAGGGATCGGTGCGCAACAAGCTGATCCTGGTGCCCGCTGCGCTCGCAATCAGCGCATTCCTGCCGTGGGCGGTCACGCCGCTCTTGATGGTCGGCGGCCTGTTCCTGTGCTACGAGGGCTTCGAGAAAGTTGCGCACAAGCTGCTGCACAGGAAGGAAGAGGACGATGCCCACCACGCGGCGCTCGTGGCCGCGCTGGCGCGGCCTCGCGGCGAACTGCTCGCGATCGAAAAGGACAAGATCGAGGGCGCGATCCGCACGGATTTCATCCTGTCTGCCGAGATCATCGTCATTGCGCTTGGCACGGTGGCAGATCGCGAGTTTGCCGTGCAGCTTGGCGTGTTGGCAGGCATCAGCGCGCTGATGACAGTCGGCGTCTACGGCCTGGTTGCCGGTATCGTCAAGCTCGATGACGCCGGCCTGCGTATGAGCGGCCTGTCGAACGCAGCGCTTGGGGCATTGGGCCGCGGCATCCTGCGTGCGGCGCCGTGGCTGATGAAGGCGCTGGCGGTTGCGGGCACGGCGGCAATGTTCCTGGTCGGCGGCGGCATCCTCACTCACGGTGTCCACGCCGTCGGCGAGTGGATCAAGGACGCAGCCGTCGATGCGGCACAAATCCCCAGCGCCGGCGCGGTGCTGGGCGCGTTGACGCCGATGCTGGCCAACGCCGCCGTCGGCATCGTCGCCGGCGGGCTCAGCACACTGGCGATGAAGCTTTTCCGACGCCTGCGGCCAGGGAGCACGCGCGCCTGACGCCGTGCCGGCGAACCCGTAGAATCGGGTTCCCGTGAAAACCGTCTATTTCGGCTACGAGCGCGTCGCGCCCGCGGAAAAAACCGCGCGTGTGCGCGGTGTCTTCGATTCCGTCGCCGATAATTACGACCTGATGAACGACCTTATGTCCGGCGGCCTGCATCGCCTGTGGAAGCGATTTGCATTGGCGCAGACCGGGCTTCGGCCGGGACAGCGCGCGCTCGACGTCGCCTCGGGCACCGGCGATCTCGGCGCCGGTCTCGCGCGCCAGGTCGGAATGTCGGGACTCGCCGTTCTCACCGACATCAACCTCGAGATGCTCTCGCGCGGCCGCGACCGGCTGATCGACCGTGGATTCAGCGCGCAGGTCGCGTTTGCGATCGCAAATGCCGAGTCCCTGCCCTTCCCCGATCGCAGCTTCGATTGCGTGACGATCGGGTTTGGCCTCCGAAATGTCACCGACAAGCCGGCGGCGCTGGCATCGATGCGGCGGGTGTTGCGACCCGGCGGCCGTTTGCTCGTACTTGAATTCTCGAAGCCGAAGCTTGCGAGCCTGCAACCGGCGTACGACGCCTATTCATTCAATGTGCTGCCACGCCTCGGCGCGCTCGTCGCGGGCGACGCGGCGAGTTACCGCTATCTCGCCGAATCCATCCGCATGCATCCGGACCAGGAGACGCTCGCAGGGATGATCCGGGCCGCCGGATTCGACGATTGCCGCTGGCACAATCTGGCGGGCGGTATCGTCGCCTTGCATCTCGGCTTCGTTTATTAGGCCCGGAATGACCCCCGAGTTGCTGAGGCCCTTCGAAAAGATCGTGAACCGCCACATCGCGGCATCGAGCCGCGCGCGCGGGCGGCTCGCGGAGCTTTCCGGCCAATCGTTGGAATTGCGATTCACCGCGATGCCGCTGCGGCTCCGGCTCTCCGCAACGCCGGAAGGCCTGTCGGTCCGCTTTGCCGGCGATGAACCTTCCGATGCCGTCATCGAGGGCACGCCGCTTTCCTTCCTGAGGCTCGCGACCGGCGATCCCGCGCAATCGATTCGCGCCGGCGGAACCGAAGTTCACGGCGACGCGGAGATCGCGGATGGATTCCGGAAACTGCTCGCAGCGGCCCGCCCGGACCTCGAAGAGGAGCTCTCGCGGCTGACGGGCGACGTCGCCGCGCACTATCTGGCGGGCTTCGCCCGCGACGCGATCGATTTCGGCCGGCGCGCACGCGACAGCTTTGCGCGAAGCGCCGCCGAATACCTGACCGAGGAAAGCCGCGACCTGCCCGCCCGCGTCGAAGTCGAGGAATTTCTTGCGGATGTCGACCGCCTGCGCGAAGCCGTCGATCGCCTCGACGCGCGGCTCGGTGCCGCCGAGCGCGCGCGGGACACACGATGATTTCGATGCGTGTCGCCCGACGCCTCGTAACCATCCATCGCGTGCTGGTTCGCTACGGCCTCGACGATTTCGTCCGCGCGACTCATCTCTATCGGCCACTCCGGTTCGTCTTCTGGCTCTCACCCTGGACCTGGTTCAGGCGCCGCCGCGGCACCCGCGGCGAGCGCCTGCGGCGCGCGCTAGAGGATCTCGGCCCGATCTTCGTGAAGTTCGGCCAGGTGGTTTCGACGCGCCGCGACCTGCTTCCGACCGACATCGCCGACGAGCTCGCGAAGCTCCAGGACCGTGTACCGCCGTTTCCCGGCGAAGTCGCGAAGCGGCGCATCGAAGAGGCGCTCGGCCGGCCCGTGGGCGAGTTGTTCCGCGCCTTCGATGTGACACCGCTCGCGGCTGCGTCAATCGCCCAGGTGCACGTGGCGACGCTGCCTGACGGCCGCGAGGTCGTCGTCAAGGTGCTGCGGCCGGGAATGCGCGAGGTGATCGGGCGCGATCTCGAGGTGCTGCACGCGCTTGCCGGGCTCGCCGAGGAGTACTGGCCGGACTCGCGGCGCTTCCGGCCGCGCGAGGTCGTCGTCGAATACGAAAAGACGATCCTGAACGAGCTCGACCTGATGCGCGAGGCCGGCAATGCCTCGCAACTCAAGCGCAATTTCGCGGGCTCGCCGATGCTGCACGTGCCGGAGGTCCACTGGGACCTCTGCCGGCGCGAAGTCATGGTCATGGAGCGCATTCACGGAATACCGATTTCCGAAGTGACGCGCCTGCGGGAGCTCGGCGCGGACATCCGGAAGCTCGCCGAGAACGGCGTGACGATCTTCTTCACCCAGGTATTCGCGCACAATTTCTTCCACGCCGACATGCATCCCGGCAACATCTTCGTGGATGTGAGCGATTCTGCGAATCCGCGCTACGCGGCGGTCGATTTCGGCATCGTTGGCACGCTCGACCCGCGGGATCAGCTCTATCTCGCAGGCAATTTCCTCGCCTTCTTCGAGCGCGACTACCGCAAGGTTGCGGTGCTGCACCTCGAAAGCGGCTGGGTTCCCGCCGGAACGCGGGTGGACGAACTCGAGTCCGCCGTGCGCACCGTCTGCGAGCCGATCTTCGACAAGCCGCTCAAGGACATTTCATTCGGCGTCGTGCTCCTGCATCTCTTCGAGGTCGCGCGCCGTTTCCAGATGCAGATCCAGCCGCAGCTCATCCTGCTCCAGAAGACGCTGCTCAACATCGAAGGGCTCGGCCGGCAGCTCTATCCGGAACTCGACGTTTGGAAGACGGCGCTGCCGATACTCCGCGAATGGATGAGGGAGCGAAGCGGCCCACGCGCCGTGCTCGGGAGCCTGCGGGAGCACTGGCCGGATATCGCCGAGGCGATCAAGGTGCTGCCGGTCATCGCGCGCCGCGCGATTCGCCGCGCCTACGACGAGGAGCTCGTGGTAAAGACCGAGTCGGAATCGCTCGAGCGGCTGCGCGTCGAGCTCCGGCGCGATCGCCGGCGGAGCGACGCGGTCTTGGCCGCCGGCGCGGTGTTCCTCGGCGGCATCGTCTGGCTTTCGTTCGGCACGCGGCCGATCTGGCTCGGCTGGCTGCTCGTCGCCACAGGCGCCCTGTTGCTCGCACGCCGTTTCACTCGACACTGAAGGCGATGCGCTTCGGCCCCTTCCCCACCGGGATACGCGCGACCTCGCGCACCGCCGCAATGTCGATCACCGACACCGAGTCGTCCTTCGGGTTGGTAACATAGGCGAACTTGCCCTCGGGGTCGCAGACCACCCAGTTCGGGCTGCCACCCACCGGCACCGTGCCCTTCAGCGAAAAATCCGGCAACGAGTAGATCGCGACGTAATTCGCCACCGTCGCCACCGCGATCAGGTGACGGCCGTCGCGGGTCATCGCCAATCCGTGGTTGTAAGTGTAGGGCCAGGCACCCGCGCCCT